>JAEWNA010000308.1 GCA_023392975.1 Pseudomonadota bacterium
GGTGCGGGCAGGTTGCGCGCCCAGGCGCGGGCGGCGGCGTGCGCGTCCCCGCGCGGCCACAGCGCGTGCGCGGCGAGCCACGGGAAGGCGTCACCCGAAACCGCATCGGCATCGGCACCGAACAACACAGCCTCGCCATGCGCCGTGGCCTCGGCCAGCGGCCGCAGCGCAGCGCGCGCAGCCGCATCGTGCATGTCCGCAGCCAGCAGGTCGCGTACGGCCTGGAGCGCCGGCAGTGCATCGGCGAGCGCCGCCCACGGCACCGGCCGCTTCTGCAGGTCGCGACCCAGCGGATGGCGGCGTAGTCCCTTCGCCCAGCCGCGCAGCTCTTCCTGCCACCACGCCAGCTTGGCGAACCCGGGCGTCGGGTCGGCGCCGGTCCACGCGGCATCGGTCCACTCCTGCAGCAGCGCGAACCAGACCTCGGCGGTCGCGCGCTGCGCCTCGGGCACGAAGACCTGCGCGATGCGCCACTCCGGCCAGCGTCCGCGCCACTTGTCGAGGAGATCGTCGTGGGCGGTGTCGTTGGTGGCGTCGCTCATGGGGTCGCGACGGCGACCGGCCAGACCCCGGGATCGAGCAGCGTGCGCGGCGCCTCGATCATCGTGTCGCCGCCCCAGGCCTCCGGCGCATCGCCGGGCAGGCGATAACCCCACAGTGCGACGATCGACGGCATGTCGGCGGCACGCGCGGCGACGATGTCGCGCTCGTCGTCGCCGACGTAGACGCAATCGCCCGGCGCGATGCCCAGCACCTCGGCTGCATGCAGCAGCGGCAGTGGATGCGGCTTGCGCTCGGGCAAAGTGTCGCCGCCGATCAGCACGCCACAGCGCTCGGTCCAGCCGAGGATCGGCATCAGCTGCCGCGCCAGGTATTCCGGCTTGTTGGTGACGATGCCCCAGCGCACGCCGTCGGCCTCCAGCGCATCGAGCAGCTCCGCGATGCCGTCGAACAGCACGCAGTACCGGCCGAGCAGGCGTTCGTAGGTGTCGAGGAACGGCTGCACCATCGTCTCGCGCACGGCGTCGTCGAAGTGCGGCCACGAAGCGCGGATCATCGCCCGCGCACCCTTCGACACGTGCGGGCGGAGGTCGGCCAGCGGCATCGGCGGCTCGCCGCGTTCGACGCGCAGCGCATTCAGCGCCGCCACCATGTCCGGCGCACTGTCGAGCAGCGTGCCGTCGAGGTCGAACAGCGCGCCGCGGGGGAAACGGGTGCCGCTCACGGCTTCACCGCGCAGGCCAGGTAGTTCACGTCGGTGCGGCCGCCGACCCGCGCGGTGTGGCGCAGGGGGTCGTAGACCAGGCCGCTCACGTCGTCCAGTACGAGATCGGCGGCGCGCAGCCACTGCGCCAGTTCCGACGGCTTGATGAAGTCGCGGTATTGGTGCGTGCCCTTGGGCAGCATGCGGGCGACGTATTCAGCGCCGACGATCGCCAGCGCGAACGCGGCCGGCGTGCGATTGAGCGTGGACAGGAACAGGCGCCCGCCGGGTTTCAGCAGCGACGCGCAGGCGGCGATCACCGCGCCCGGGTCCGGCACGTGTTCGAGCATTTCCATGCAGGTGATCACGTCGAACGCGCCCGGCGACTCCTCCGCCAGCGCCTCGACCGCACTCAGGCGGTAGTCGACCTGCACGCCGGATTCGAGCCGATGCAGCTTCGCGACCTTGATGAGGTCGGGCGCGAGATCGATCGCGGTCACGTCCGCGCCCTCGCGCGCCAGCGCCTCGCTCAGCAGCCCGCCGCCGCAGCCGACGTCGAGCGCGCGCGCGCCGCGCAGGGTTGCGCGCTCGCGCACGTAGCCCAGCCGCGCGGGATTCAGCGCGTGCAGCGGCTTCTGCGGGCCTTCGGGGTCCCACCAGCGGTTTGCCAGCGCGTTGAACTTGTCGAGTTCGAGCTGGCTGAAATTGTCGGAAACCGTTGTCGTCGTCATGCCATCACCGTCGATTCTTCTTTGTCATCCCGAGCGCAGCGAGGGATGGCAGCGTTTCCATGTCACAGGGAAATCGCCCCGATCCGCTCCTGCCACTGCCTTGCATTGGCGAGGATGCCGTCGAGGTCCATGTCGACCAGGATGCGGTCGCGCAGCTTCGGCTTGCCGGCGATCCACACGTCGCTGACCTGCTGGCGGCCGGTGGCATAGACCAGTTGCGACAGCACGTGGTGCAGGGGCTGGGTTTCCAGCGCGGACAGGTCGACGCAGGCGAGGTCGGCCTGCTTGCCGGGCTTGAGGCTGCCGATGAGCGCGTCGAAGCCCATCGCCTTCGCGCTGCCCAGCGTCGCCGCGCGCAGCGCACTGGCGGCGTCGAACGCGGCCGCGTCCTGCGCCACGGCCTTCGCCAGCAACGCGGCGGTGCGCAGTTCACCGAACATGTCGAGGTCGTTGTTGCTGGCGCAGCCGTCGGTGCCGATGGCGACGTTGACGCCCGCGGTGAGCAGCTTCGCCACCGGGCAGAAGCCCGAGGCCAGCTTGAGGTTGGACTCGACGCAATGCACCACGCTGACGCCACGCGACGCGCACAGCGCGATCTCGGCGTCGGTGAGCTGGGTCATGTGCACCGCGATCAGGCGGTCGTTGACCAGGCCGAGCCGGTCGAGCCGCGCGAGCGGGCGCTGGCCGTGCTTGGCTTGCGACTGCTCGACTTCCTGCGCGGTCTCGTGCGTGTGCAGGTGCACGGGGATGTCGAGCTGGTCGGCGAGCATGCGGATGCGCTCGAAATTGTCGTCCGACACGGTGTACGGCGCATGCGGCGCGAACGCGGTCGCGATCAGTCTGTCGTGGCGCCACTGGTCGTGCACTTCGCCGGCGCGGTCGAAGTATTCGTCGTCGCTCTTCGCCCAGGCGGTGGGGAAGTCGATCACCGGCAGGCCGACCATCGCGCGGAAGCCGTGGCGCTTGTAGGTCGCGGCCTGCACGTCCGGGAAGAAGTAGTTCTCGTTGCAGCAGGTGGTGCCGCCGCGCAGCATCTCGGCGATCGCGAGCACGACGCCGTCGGCCACGAACTCCGGCCCGATCACCGCGCCCTCGATCGGCCAGATGTGCTCCTGCAGCCAGACCTTCAGCGGCAGGTCGTCGGCGACCCCGCGCATCAGCGTCATCGGGTTGTGGACGTGGGCGTTGACGAGGCCGGGGATCAGCGCGCCCTCGGGGCGGGAGACGGTCTCCCGGGCCTCGAAGCGGGCGCGGGCCTCGGCGATCGGCAGTACCGCCACGATGACCCCGCCGCGGATGGCGACGGCGTGGTGTTCGAGCACGACGGCGTGGGGCTCGACCGGCACCACGTGGCGGGCTTCGATCAGCAGGTCACAGGGTTCGGGGGCGGCGGATTCGGCAACGGGCTGGTAGCTCATCGGCCCATTGTCGCATCCCGGGGCGGGGCTGACAGGCGGCCCTGCGCGCCGTCCCGACCTCCGTCATGGCATCAGTGATGCAGGGATCGATCCGGAAAGGGCGCCTGCAGGCACAGGCTGGTCTGCTGGCCGGCGATATCGAAGGCGATGTCGGCCGGTTCGAGCCAGACCCGGAAGCGATCCGTCGCCGTCCGCTCGTACCGCACCAGGTAGACCTTGCCGGCCTCCAGGACGGCCTCGGCGTCGCCGAGGCCCTCCCAGGAGTCGAAGAGGCTGTTCGCGGTGCCCTTGAACTCCATGGTCAACCGGCGGAGGCCGGGCGCCAGTTCAAGATAGGTAGGCCAGGTGCGCTTCGCGCGGATCGGACGTCCGTCCACGTCGAGGAAGTGGATGAGGCCCCGCCCTCCGCCGGGACAGAATTCGCGCAGGACCTTGGCGTAGCGCCCGTCCGCTGATGCGGCGATGGCGGGATCGCGATAGTGGTTCGCGGTGGGATAGACGGCCGGATCGGGGCGGGCTGCCCGTACCTGAAACGCTGTCGACGCGGCAATCACGAGCATCATGGACAGGCAGGCGATTCGAGGCATCGGACGACACGTATCGGAGCAGATACCGGCATCGTCGTGTGATGGCACCCCGGGCGCAAGTCCCGGATGAAGGAACGCCGCCGTCAGACGATCGACGGCCGCGGATGGCCGCAGGCAGCGCAAAGCCTGGCCCTCGGGGTCCGCAGCGGCTTGCCACAGGCGGTACAGGGTGGGCCGTAGAGGGACAGGCGGTGGTGGTGCAATGCGTTGACGTTGGTTTCGTCGAAACCAGTCAGCTCGCGATACCGCGCCAGCGCCCGGGCGCCGAAGACCCCGGAGGACTGCGCCTCGCCCAGCCCGATGCCGGTGACACGATGCTCGTCCATGAAGTCGGGGATCGCCGTGCGGAGCAAGGGCGCCAGCTTCGCCCACTCGTCTTCGTCGAGCATGGGCAGGTCCATGTCGCAGCGCCAGCAGTAGAGGATGCGGGGCATGGCGGCTCCTGATCGGACCTGCATTGTAGGAGCGACGTGAGTCGCGACCCCGGTTCCCGGGTCCTCAGAAGCAGGTAGTGCAGAAAAGCCGAAAGCCCGCCTTGGGGGCGGGCTTTCGTGAAAGCAGATCCCTCGCCTGCGGCTCGGGATGATTGATTCGCGACGAGCGCGGCCGGGCCGCGCTCTGCGAATCAATCACTTCACGCGCGAGACGTATTCGCCCGAGCGCGTGTCGACCTTGATGGTTTCCTCGTTGGCCACGAACAGAGGCACGCGGACCACGGCGCCGGTCTCGAGGGTCGCCGGCTTGCCGCCGGTGCCGGCGGTGTCGCCTTTCACGCCCGGATCGGTCTCGACGATCTTCAGCTCGACGAAGTTCGGCGGCTGCACGGTGATCGGGGTGCCGTTCCAGAGCGTGACCACGCAGGCTTCCTCGCCCTTCAGCCACTTCTCGGCGCCGCCCATGCCGGCCTTGTCGGCCTGCACCTGCTCGAACGACTCCTGGTTCATGAAGTGCCAGTACTCGCCGTCGCTGTAGAGGTACTGCATGTCGGTGTCGACCACGTCGGCCACTTCCACCGAGTCGGTCGCCTTCATGGTCAGCTCGACCACGCGGCCCGACTTGATGTTGCGGTACTTGATGCGGGTGAAGGCCTGGCCCTTGCCCGGCTTGACGTATTCGGTCTCGGTGATCACGCAGGGGTCGTTGTTGACCAGGATCTTCTGTCCGGTCTTGACGTCGTTCATGCCCAGGCTGGCCATGGGGTGCTCCTGAAAGGTGGCTTCGGATCGCCCGGGCCGGCGACGGCCGCGGACGTTTAGAATGGGGGCTAGGCCCCGGAACGCCGGTGCGTCCCGAACGAACGGCCCGACCGAACTCCCTATGATACCCGCAGCCCCCCGCCCGACGCAGCCCGCCGCCGGCACCCCCGACTGGAAGCGCCTCTGGCGCGAGGCCGTCCGCGACCCCGCCGAACTGCTGGCCCTGCTCGACCTGGCCGGCCGGGTGCCCGACCTGTCCGCCGACGCGGCGGCCCAGTTCCCGCTGCGGGTGCCGCGGGGGTTCGTCGCCCGCATGCGCCCGGGCAACCCGCACGACCCGCTGCTCCGCCAGGTGCTGCCGCTGGACGCCGAACTGCGGCCGATGCCGGGATTCACCCTCGATGCCGTCGGCGACGGCGCGGCGAAGGCCGGGGCCGGGGTCATCCGCAAGTACCGCGGCCGGGCGCTGCTGATCGCCACCGGCAGTTGCGCGGTGCACTGCCGCTACTGCTTCCGACGCCACTTCCCCTACGCCGAGGAGACCGCGGCGGCCGGCCAGTGGGCCAACGCCGTGGCGACGCTCCGCGACGACGCGACCATCGACGAGGTCCTGCTGTCCGGCGGCGACCCGCTGTCGCTGACCACCGCCAAGCTGGCGGAGCTGACCGATCAGCTGGCCGACGTGCCGCACCTGCGCCGGTTGCGGATCCACACCCGGCTGCCGGTGGTGCTGCCGGAACGGGTCGACGCCGAACTGCTGGCCTGGCTGCGCGCGCTGCCCTGGCCGGTCACGGTCGTGATCCACGCCAACCACGCGAACGAGTTCGACCCGGCAGTGGACGCGGCGCTGGCCGGCCTGCGCGACGCCGGGGCCCTGCTGCTCAACCAGGCCGTGCTGCTGCGCGGCGTGAACGACGACGCCGACACGCTGGCCGCGCTGTCCGAGCGCGGCCATGCCGCAGGCGTGCTGCCCTACTACCTGCACCAGCTGGACCGGGTAGCGGGTGCGGCCCATTTCGAAGTCGACGACGACCGCGCCCTCGCCCTGCACGCCGTGCTGATCGCCCGGCTGCCGGGCTACCTGGTCCCGAAGCTGGTCCGCGAGGTCGCCGGGGACCCGGCGAAGCGCCCGCTGTCGGCGCCAGCACCGCATTCGCGGGGGTAGCGTCACGAACCGGGACGACGGGGCGGACGCGGACACGTTCCCGTCGTACCATGAGATTTCCCCTCCCGTCCTCCCCCCGGAGCCACGCATGTCCAAACGCCAAGACCCCGCACTGCGTCTCATGTTGGTGGATGACAGTGTCGAGGAGGCCGAGGGCATCGTCACGGGACTGCGCAACGCCGGGATCGCGGTCCGGCCGCTGCGGCCGACCACGGCCGTCGAACTGACCACCATGCTGGTCGAGCAGCCGGTCGACCTGGTGCTGGCCGCCGACCCCTGCCGCTCGGTGCCGTTCGCCGAGGTCGAACAGCGGGTCTCGACCTGCGGCAAGGACATCCCGCTGATCGCGGTGGTGGAAGAGGTCGACACCGACGGCTTCGCCGAGCGGCTGGCCGGCGGCACCCGCGCCCTGGCCCTGCGCCACAAGCCGCCGCAACTGCTGTCCACGGTACGCCGCGAGTGGGAGGACCTCGAGGCCCGCCGCGCGCAGCGCCGGCTGGAGACCCGGGTGCGCGAGACCGAGCGCCGCTGCGACGCGCTGATCGAGTCCTCCCGCGACCCGATCGCCTACGTCCACGAGGGCATGCACATCCGCGCCAACGGCGCCTACCTCGAGATGTTCGGCTACGACACGTTCGAGGACATCGAGGGCATGTCGCTGCTGGACCTGGTGGCGTCGAAGCACGTCGCCGACTTCAAGCAACTGCTCAAGTCGCTGAGCAAGGGCGAATCGCCGCCGCCGCGCTACGAGCTGGAAGCGGTCGACATCGAGGGCAACGCCTTCCCCGCGGTGATGGAATTCGCCCAGGCGCAATATGAGGGCGAGCCCTGCCAGCAGGTGATCTTCCGCCGCCAGGAACCGACCGTGGATCCGGAGCTGGCACGCAAGGTCGAGGAACTGCGCCAGCGCGACCAGGCCACCGGCCTGCTCAACCGCGCGACCTTCCTGCTCGTGCTGGAGGACGCAGTCGGCGACGCCGCCCAGAACGGCAGCCAGCACGGGCTGCTGCTGATCGAACCCGACCACTACCAGCGCCTGCTGCAGGAGATCGGTCTGGATTCGGCCGACGCCGTGATGGCCGCGATCGCCGAGCGCCTGCGCAGCGAGCTGGACGATCGCGCCGTGGCCGCGCGTTTCGCGGAAAACACGCTGGCGGTGCTGCTGCGCGGCGGCGACCACGCCGCCACCCAGACCCTCGCCACCCGCATCTGCAACACCTTCGCCGCGGAGGTGTTCGCGATCGGCCAGCGTTCGAGCGTGATCACCGCCAGCATCGGCGGCGTGCAGATCTCGCAGAAGTTCGCCAACCTGAGCCAGATCCTCGCCAAGGCGTCCCAGGGCGTGCAGTCCGCGATCGGCACCGGCGGCAATCGGGTGGAGCTGTTCGACCCCAACGCGGTGGACCGCGCCGAGGCCGAGCGCATCGAGGCCTGGGTGCAGCGCCTGCAGGAAGCGATCGAGCACAAGCGCTTCGTCCTGCATTTCCAGCCGGTGATCAACCTGCAGGGCGACAACCACCCGGTCTACGACACCTTCATGCGGCTGGACGCCGGCGATGGCGAACTGATCTCGCCCGGCACCTTCCTGCAGATCGCCGCCGAACACGGCCTGCTGGAGGCGATCGACCGCTGCGTGGTGGAGCAGGCCATCGACCTGATCGCGCAGCGCGCGCACGCCGGCAAGCCGGTGACGCTGCTGGTCAAGATCTCGCAGGAATCGCTGACCGGCGACGGGCTGGTCACGCTGATCGGCGAACAGCTGGCGGCCCGCGGCGCGTCCGGCGAATACCTCGCGCTGCAGTTGCAGGAAGCCAAGGTCTTCACCCACCTGCACGCCGTGCAGCAGTTCGCCGCTGCGGTCAACGCCTTCGGCTGCCGCATCGGCCTGGAGCAGTTCGGCGCCGGCCTGGACTCATTCCAGTTGCTGACCCACATCCAGCCGCAGTTGCTGAAGATCGACCGCAGCTTCATCGAGGACCTGCCGAAGAACGCCGACAGCCAGCAGCGGGTACGCGACATCGCGCAGAAGGCGCGCGACCTCGACATCCTCACCATCGCCGAATTCGTGCAGGACGCGGCGAGCATGTCGATCCTGTTCTCGGCCGGCGTGGACTACGTGGAAGGCCACTTCCTCGCCGCCGCGGGGCCGGAGATGAACTACGACTTCGAATAATTCCTGGCTTAGAAGGGAAGAACCCGCCTTGCGGCGGGCTTCCAGATGGCCTGTCTAACAGGCAGGGCGATCAAAAACTGCGTCAGTCTTCGTCGTCGTCTCCCTGGTAGCGTTCGTTGTTCGGGTTGAGCTGGTCGGCGTGATTGTCGAGGCCCGCCCAATACGCATCATTATTGGGGTTGAGGCTATCGCTGCGATCATCGTTTGGTGTACGACCGTTCATTTGATCATTTCCTTCTGATTGGATTGATGCCCGAGATCTCGACCCGCCACCCGGCATCAAAAAGTGGCGGCGGAATCCTTCCGCAAGCCTCACGACACCACGCGCAGCCCCGACGCGACCGCCGTCGGCGCGGCGTTGCGCAGCGCGGCGATGCGCTGTTCCAGCGGCGGATGGCTGCGGAACAGGCCGGTGATGCCGCCGGAGATGCCGAACGCCTGCACCTGCTTGGGCAGCGTGCTTTCGCCGTAGGTCTGCGACAGCCGCTGCAGCGCGGCGATCATCTTGTCGCGGCCGGCCAGCTGCGCGCCACCGGCGTCGGCGCGGAACTCGCGCCAGCGCGAGAACCACATCGCGATGACGCTGGCGACGACGCCGAACACCAGGTCCAGCACGAACACGGTGAGGAAGTAGCCCGGGCCGACGCGCCCATCGTCGCGGTTGCCGAACAGCGCGCCGTCGACGATCCGGCCGACGATGCGCGCGGCGACGATCACGAAGGTGTTCAGCACGCCCTGCAGCAGCGCCATCGTCACCATGTCGCCGTTGGCGACGTGGCTGACCTCGTGGGCCAGGACGGCCTCGGCCTCGTCGCGGTTCATCGCCCGCAGCAGGCCGGTGGAGACGGCCACGAGGGCGTTGTTGCGGTTGGCGCCGGTGGCGAAGGCGTTGATCTCGGGAGCGTCGTAGATCGCGACCTCCGGCATGCCGATGCCGGCGGCCTGGGCCTGGCGGCGGACGGTCTCGACCAGCCAGCGCTCCGGTTCGTTGCGGGGCTGCTCGATCACGTAGGCGCCGGTGGTCTTCTTGGCGATCCATTTCGAGGTCAGCAGCGAGATGATCGAGCCGCCGAAGCCGAACAGCGCGGCCATGATCAGCAGGCCGGCGTTGCCGCGGGGATCGAGGCCGAAGACCGCCATCACGACGCTGAAGACCAGCAGGACGGCGAGGTTGGTGGCGAGGAAGAGGGCGACGCGCTTGAACATGGCGGGGACTCGGGGTCTCGTCGGGAAAAGGCAGGTCGCGTGTAGAGTGGGGCCCCGCGGCGGCGGTCCAATCGCCCGCGCGCCGCCGCCCCCGCCCGCAGACAGCCGCCAGACAGCTTTCCGTG
>JAEWNA010000342.1 GCA_023392975.1 Pseudomonadota bacterium
GCAGCCAGCCTGTCCGCGCCCGGCCGCCGGCCGGTGGCGATCGAGGACGTGCGCTGGATGCGTCCGGTGGTCGTCGACGACGCGCCCGTGGACACCCGCATCGGCCTGCTGCCCGATACGGACGGCATCGCGTTCGCGCTGTACGCGCCCGAAGACGCGCAGCGCCGCCCGTTCGCCGAAGGTCTGGTTCGCACGGAGGAGGCGTCCGCACCGTCGCGTGCGGCCGAGGAAGTCATCGATCTCGCCGCCGTGGCGAACCGCTGTGCGGCGATCGGCCAGGACGAGATCGATGCCGCGTTCGTTGCGATGGGCTTCGCGTTCGGCCCCGCGTTCCGCTGCATGACCCGGCTGCATCACGGTGCGGACGAAGCATTGGCGCATGTGCGCATGACGTCTATCCCCGGCGTCCGCTTCGAGGACTACGTCCTGCATCCGGCGCTGATAGACTGCGCCATCCGCGCCTGTCTGGGCGTGGGCGGACTGGTCGCCAGCGCCGACGCCATCCGCGTGCCAGTGCGCATGCGCCGCATCGCGCTGATCGCGCCCCTGGGCGAAGAGGTGTATGCCTACGCCGCGCGCGCTCGGCAGGCACCGCGCGATGCGCAGCCCGACGAAAGCCATTTCGACATCCGCCTGTGCGATGCGCAGGGTCACGTGCTGGTCCGCATCGAGGGCCTGACCGTGCGACCTGCGCCGCAGCTGGCGCTGGCGGCCCGTCGGGTGGCGCGCAGCGTTGCCGCGCCCGCGCCGTCCGCATCGCCTGCGCCGGCGGCCGCGCCGGCCGTGATGGCGATCGCACCGGCGTTGCCAGCGGCGACCGTGCCCGCGGTGGCGGATGCGTCCAGCCGGGTCGCGGCCGTGGTCGCGCGCCTGTCCGAACTGCTGTCCGTGGTGACGAAGCTGCCGGTCGAACAGATCGACGTGCATGCGCCGCTGGAGAACTACGGCATCGATTCGACGATGGTGCTGGCGCTCAACGAGCAGTTGTCCAACGAGTACGGCGACGTCCCGAAGACGCTGTTCTACGAATACCAGGAACTGCACGGCGTCGCCGAATACATCGCCGAGCACCATGCCACGTCCGTCGGTGCCGTCGCCGCGTCGCCGGTCGCACCGGTGGCGGCGAGCGCACCCGTCGCGGTCGCGCAGGTCGTCGCGCCCGTCGTCGCACCCGTGGCGTCCGGATCGCTGCTTTCGCCGCGCGAGGCGGTCGCGCACCATCTGGTCACGCTGGTCGGCCAGGTGACCAAGCTGCAGGCGTCGGACATCGAGATCACCGCGCCGCTGGAAAACTACGGCATCGACTCGACGATGATCGTCGCGCTCAACGAGCGCCTGGCCGAGACGTTCGGCGACGTCCCGAAAACGCTGTTCTTCGAGTACCAGGACCTCGACAGCCTCTCCGAATATTTCGTCGATCAGTATCCCGAACAGTCCCGATCGCTCGCCGATGCCGTCGTGTCGCCCGGTACGCCTGCCCCTGTGCCGGCGCAGCCAGTCGTCGCCGTCCCGGTGCCCGCCGAACAGGCGACGGCGGTCTCCGCACCGGTGGCGGTCGCCATGGTGCCGTCCGCAGCCGCGCCGGTGGACGCCGAAGCGCTGGCCGCACGCCTGCGCGCCGCGTTCGGGCCGGTCGCCGCCGCCTGCGGTGCGCGGACGCCCCTGCCGCAGTGGCCGTTCGATCCGGTCCTGCTGCCGCGCGTGATGCATGTCCTGTCGCGCGATTTCGACGGACTGACGCCAGAGGATCCCTATCGCCACGCCGACATCGCGGCGTGGGCCGCGCGCCTGCACTGGCGGGAAGGCCGTGCGCCACAGCCGCCGATGCACGCGTCGTCCGAAGTCGCTGCTTCGGCGATCACGCTGCGACGCGAGCCGCTGGGCCGCTTCTCGCGTCGCGCCGCAGCGGGTGTTCCGGCCGTCGCGCACGACGACATCGCCATCGTCGGCCTGAGCGGCCGCTACCCGGGTGCGGAGGATCTCGACGCGTTCTGGCGCAACCTCATGCAAGGTCGCGACTGCATCACCGAGATCCCGGAATCCCGCTGGAACTACCGCGACTACTTCCATCCGGACCGCAACCACCGCGGCACCGTCTACAGCAAGTGGGGCGGGTTCATCGATGGCGTCGACGAGTTCGATGCCGACTTCTTCAACATGAGCGCCCGCGCCGCGGAGCTCATCGATCCGCAGGAACGCCTGTTCCTGCAGACTGCATGGGAGTGCATCGAGAGCGCCGGCTACACCCGGCAGGCGCTGCGTTCGCAGACGGTCGGCGTCTTCGTCGGCGTGATGTGGGCCAACTACAGCCTGTTCGACGTCTCCGACGAGCAGATCCTCGACGGCCGGCCGTGCCCGCCGTTGTCCTCGATCGCGAACCGCGTGTCGTACTTCATGAACCTCAGCGGCCCGAGCCTGTCGCTGGACACGATGTGCTCTTCCTCGCTGACCGCGATGCACCTCGCCATCCAGGCGATCCGCAACGGCGAATGCAAGATGGCGATCGCCGGTGGCGTGAACCTCATCCTCCACCCGTACAAGTACCAGGTGCTCAGCGGCGGGCAGTTCCTATCCACGGACGGCCGCTGCCGGGCGTTCGGTGCCGGCGGCGACGGCTACGTGCCGGGCGAGGGCGTTGGCGCGGTCATGCTCAAGCCGCTGTCGAAGGCCATCGAGGACGGCGACCATGTCCACGGCGTCATCCGGGCGTCCGCGCTCAACCACGGCGGCAAGACCAACGGCTACACCGTCCCGAACCAGCTCTCGCAGTCGGCGGTGATCGGCACCGCGCTGCGCGCCGCGAACTGGGACCCGCGCACCATCGATTACGTGGAAGCGCACGGTACCGGCACCTCGCTTGGCGACCCCATCGAAATCGCCGGCCTCGTCCGTGCGTACGACGTCGCCGTGCGCGAGCGCGACCCGGACGGCACGCTGCCGGTCCACGGTTGCCGCATCGGTTCGGTGAAGTCCAACGTCGGCCACCTCGAATCGGCGGCGGGCGTCGTCGGCCTGACCAAGATCCTGCTGCAGATGCGCCATGGGCTGATCGCCCCGTCGCTGCATTCCGCCACCCTCAATCCGAACATCGACTTCGCGCGTTCGCCGTTCGAGGTGGTGCGCAGCGTGCAGGCGTGGGATGCCCCGGCCGACGGCAGCCGCCCGCGTCGTGCCGCGTTGAGCTCGTTCGGCGCCGGCGGATCCAATGCGCATCTGCTGATCGAGGAGTTCCAGGCGCCGCCGGTACCCGCGCATGCGGGGCCGATGCCGACGCCGGTACTCTTCGTGCTGTCGTCGGACGGCGAGGAGCGCCTGTCGCTGCTGGTCGGCCGCATGCTCGAGTTCCTCCGCACCCGCCGCGACATGGGCGCGGCCGCGCTGCGCGACCTGGCGTACACCTCGCAGATCGGCCGCGAGGCGATGGACGAGCGCCTGGTGGCGGTGGTGCATACGGTGGATGAGCTCATCACCGCGCTGGAACGCCACCACGATGGCGCCTCGTCCGCCAACCTGCAGCGCGGGACCGTGCGCCAGCAGCACGACAAGCTGGAGTCGATCCTCAACGAGGGCGAGAAGGACGCGCTGGTGCGTTCGATCCTGCAGGACAAGCGCTGGATGCAGCTGGCGCGGGCGTGGGTGTCGTTCCTGGACATGGACTGGGCGCGTTACCGCGATGCCCTGTTCCCGGTCAGCGACACTCTGCCGCCGCCGCGGCGCATGCCGTTCCCGACGATGCCGTTCCTCACCCGGCGCCACTGGATCGAGGAACGCCAGCGCGGCAACAGTCTGCCCGTGCTGCATCCGCTGATCGATCGCAACGTCTCGACCATGGCGCGGCAGCGCTACGAGAAGCGTTTCACCGGCCAGGAGTTCTACCTGCGCGACCACATCGTGCGCACCGACCGGACCGCGGCCGACGCCGCGTCCCCGGAAAGCGGCCGGATGATCCTGCCCGGCGCCGCGTACCTGGAAATGGCGCGCGCGGTCGGCGGGTTCGCGGTCGGCGAGGAATGGTGCGTCTCCCACATCCGCAACCTGATGTGGATCCAGCCGTTCGAGATCGTGTCCGGCCCGGATTCGCTGGCGATCGACCTGAGCCAGGCCGAGGACGCCCTCGGGTTCGACATCGTGAACGTGGCCGACGGCAGCCTTTGCGTGCAGGGCGAATTGCAGCTGCGGCACCGCGACGACGCGGTGGCCGACGAGTGGCTCGACCTCAACGACCTCCGTTCGCGCGGCCGCCTGCTGGAAGCGGATCGCCCGACCATCTACGCCGGCTTCCGGGAGATGGGCTTCGAGTTCGGCGAGAGCTTCCAGGTCACCAGCGCCCGCTACCGCACGCAGGAGGGCGCGCTGTGCCAGCTCGACCTGCCTGCATCGCTGAAGGCGGGGCTCGGCGGCTTCGGGCTGCACCCGTCGCTGCTCGACGGCATCCTGCGCAGCGGGCTGGCGATCACCGACGAATTCCCGATCAACGCCAACATCCCGCACGTGCCGTTCGCGCTGGACGCGCTGGAATTCCGCCACCCGCTGCCGGAGACCTGCTACGCCTACGTCACGCCGCGGCGGATGGACGACGCGATCGCCGCGCCCTACGGCGCGACCGGGATGCGCAAGTACGACATCGTCGTCGCCAATGTCGACGGCCTCGTCCTGGCGCGCCTGCACGGGTTCTCGGCGCGTCCGCTGGTCAAGGAGACGCCGGCCGAATCGCGCGCGCTGCAGTACTACGACTACGCGTGGCGCGATGCGCCCATCGTGCCGGTCGCGGCGTCCTCGATCGGGGCGCCGCTGGATGCGCACACGCTGGTGCTCTGCGACGCGCCCGCGCTGGTGGATGCGCTCGTGGCCGTGCAGGGCGACGAGCAGGTGGTCGCGGTCTCGGCCGGCACGGAATTCGAGGCGCTCGGTCATCACCGCTATCGCCTCGATCCGCTGGTTCTCGCGCAGTGGGATGCGCTGTTCGAGCGCCTGCGGGCCAGTGGAGGCCTGCCCGGACGGGTCGTCCACGCGCTGGCGGTCGACGCGGATGCCGCGACCGGTCGCGCGCCGCCGGCACTCGACGATGCGGAAGCCCCGCACGCCATGCGCTTCGGCATCGACAGCCTGCGTCATCTGTTCGTCGCGCTCGAACGCATCGAGCCCGGGCGTCGCCTGCGCTGCGTGTACGCCTATCCCGCGCGGGAAGACGCCGCGCAGCCGCATCACGATGCGGTCTCCGGCTACGCGCGCTCGCTGCTGACGGTCAACCATCGCTTCGAACTGGGTACGCTGCAGGCCGCGTTCGATTCCGCGCAGGGCTGGGCGGACGCCATCCTCGCCGAGCTGTCGCGCGACGGCGGCAACGGCGCGGAGATCGCCTATCGCGACGGCGTACGACAGCAGCGGTTCCCGCAGCCGGCCTCGCTCGAGGTCCTGCGCACCGCACAGGCCACCGAACAGCTGCCGCTGCGCCATGAGGGCGTGTACCTGATCACCGGCGGTGCCGGCAAGCTCGGCCTGCTGGTCGCGCGCGACCTGGCGGAGCGCTGCAAGGCCCGCCTGGTGCTGACCGGTCGCTCCGCCACGCCGAGCGCCGCGCAGCAGGAAGCCATCGCCGCCATCGCCGATGTGGCCGCCGACGTGCGCTACCTGCGCGCCGACATCGCCGACGCCGATGGCGTGGCCGGGCTGATCGGCGAGATCCTCGCGCTGCACGGGCGCCTGGACGGCATCGTCCATTGCGCCGGCGTGGCGGGCGATCAGCCGATCACCACGATCGACGACGCCGCCTTCGATGCGATGCTCTCGCCGAAGCTCGACGGGCTGGTGCTGCTCGATCGCGCCACCGCCGCGATGCCGCTCGAGTTCGTGGTCGCCTTCTCGTCGGTCTCGGCCCTGATCGGCGATCTCGGCGCGGGCGCGTATGCGGTCGGCAATCGCTTCATGGACAGCTATGCGCTGTGGCGGGAACGCCAGCGTCGCGCAGGCCGTCGCCACGGCCGTACCCTGTCGATCAACTGGCCGCTGTGGTCGGATGGCGGCATGTCGCTGGCCGATGGCGACAGCTCGGTGTTCGGCTTCTCGGGCATCCAGGCGCTCACTTCCGAGGAAGGCCTGCAGGTGCTCGAGGCGCTGCGCGACACGGACCGTGCCCAGGTGTTCGTCGCCGTGGGCGATCCGGACCGCATCGCGCGCGTGCTGCGTCTGCCGTCGGCGCGCAGTGCGATGGCCGCGCTCAGTGCGCCGGTCGTCCCCGTCGTCTCCGCAGCTCCCTCGGCTTCGGCGCCGCCGCAACCCGTGGCGTTGCCGATGCTCGCGCCTCCGGCCGCGGTGTCCGCGCCGCCCGCGCCGCGCCCGCCGGTCGTGGTCGGCCGCACCCGCGCCCCCGCAGATGCGCTGCAGGGCGAGGCCGAGCGCTTCGTGAAGGAGCGTCTTGCGCAGATCCTCAAGACCAGCGCGCAGTCGCTCGACTCGGAGCGCACGTTCGAACAGTTCGGCATGGAGTCCGTGGCGCTGCTGGAACTGCACAACCTGCTGCGCAAGAGCTTCGACAGCCTGCCGAAGACGGCCCTGTTCGAGTTCGACACCCCCGGCCGTCTGGCGCAGTACCTGACCCTCCATCACCTGGAAG
>JAEWNA010000143.1 GCA_023392975.1 Pseudomonadota bacterium
GGCGAATGCCGCGCAGCGCGGCGACCCGGCCGAAGACACCGGCGATTTCGGGCCGAAGGTCGGCGATCTCCGGCTCGACTACGTGCTGCCCTCGGCGAACCTGCGGGTGTTCGCCAGCGGCGTGGACTGGCCGACCTCGGACGACCCGGACGCCGCGGCGGCGAAGGCCTCGGACCACCATCCGGTCTGGGTCGATCTGCTGCCCCCGACGAGGGATCGATAGACGACGCCTTTCGTCCGCCAAGGCGCCGGGAAGCCGTCTTCGCGCTCCCTGCAGCGGCCGCGGAATCGGGTATATGCTGGCCGCATGATTCCGGGCCATGACGACGATGCGGCCGGAACCGAAGGCAGAGTCGGGGGAGCTCTGACTGCGGACGAGGCGGCGCGCCGAGCGCTGCTTTCGCTCACGCAAACGCTGCCCGCGGACACCCAGGTGGCCATCGCCTGGGAGCATGCCCGACTCGGTCCCGGCAGCGCGCACAACACCGACGCCGACGAGCTGCGTCGCGCCGTGATCGCGCGTCTGGATGACCGCGTGCCGGCGGCGGACGCGCATGGTCGCGAGATCCGCCGCCTCGACGATGAAGGACACCGCCTGGCGCTGGGCATCGCCTTCCGCGCGTCGCCGCCGGCGCACTGGGCGATCGATGCCTGGTTCGGGCTCGCCCGCGACCTGCTGCTGGCCTCGCTGCGCCTGGCCGAAGCCGACGTGCGCATCGAGACGCTGGAGAAATCCAAGCGCCTGCAGAAGGCGCTGTACGAGATCTCAGACCTGGCCGGGTCCGGGCTGGAGATGCGCGAGATGCTGGCGCGCATCCACCGCGTCGTCGGCGAGCTGATGCCCGCCGAGAACTTCTACATCGTCCAGTACGACGACCGGCGTCGCACGCTGCGCTATCTCTACTTCGCCGACAGCCGCGACGCGTTCGATCCGGATCCCGAGACCGAGTTCTCCGCCGACCACACCATGCACAGCCTGACCGCGGCGCTGCTGGAGCACGGCAAGCCGCTGGTGGGCGCGCCGCGCGAGATCATCGAGCGCCTCGCCATCCCGGACGACGAATACGCCGGCGGACCGATGAGCGAGGACTGGCTGGGCGTGCCGCTGCTGCGCGACGACCAGGTCTGCGGCGCGATCGTGGTGCAGGACTACGAACAGGTGCACCGCTACGGCGCCGAGGAACGCGCGCTGCTGGAATACGTGGCGATGCACATCCAGACCGCGCTGGACCGCAAGACCGCACAGGTCGAGCTGGAGCGCCGCGTCCGCCAGCGCACCCATGCGCTGGAACAGGCCAACCTCGAACTGCAGACCGAGGTCCAGGAACGGCAGCGCGGGGAGAAACTGCAGCAGGCACTGTTCCGGATCACCGAGATTTCGACCAGCGCGGAAAGCATGGAGTCCTTCTATGCGGACCTGCATTCGATCGTGGGCGAACTGCTGTACGCCCGCAACTTCTACATCGCGTTTCTGAGTGCCGACGGCGCGCGGATCGAATTCCCGTACGCCGCGGACGAAGTCGACACCCGCTCGCATCGCGATCGCCAGCGCGCCAAGGGCCTGACCGAATACGTGATCGAGACCGGCCAGCCGCTGCTGGCGGACCGGCCCGCGATCCAGGCGCTGGAAGCGCGCGGTCAGGTGAGCAGCTTCGGTCCGCTCGCCTACTGCTGGCTGGGCGTCCCGCTCACCCACGATGGCGCGCCGCAGGGCGTGATCGGCGTGCAGAGCTACAGCGCCGCCTACCGCTTCACCGAGCGCGACCAGGAACTGCTGACCTTTGTCGCCCACCACGTCGACGCGGCGCTCGCGCGCAAGCGCGCGCAGGACCGGCTGATGGCCGCGCACGCCGAACTGGAGACGCGCGTCGAGACCCGCACCCGCGAACTGGCCGAGGCCAACCGCGAACTGCGCGAGCAGATCGCGGAGCGTCTCCGCGCGGAACAGCGGCTGCGCCACCAGACGCGCCACGACGCGCTGACCGGCCTGCCCAACCGCGTGCAGCTGCAGGAGCGCCTCGACGACGCGATCGCCCGCGCCTCCAGCCCGGAGGGCCGCCCGTTCGCGGTCATGTTCCTCGACATCGACCGCTTCAAGCTGATCAACGACAGCGTCGGCCACGTCGCCGGCGACGAACTGCTGGTGGAATCCAGCCGCCGCATCTCGCAGGCGATCGGCCGCGACGACCTCGTCTCCCGCCTCGGCGGCGACGAATTCGCGGTGCTGGCCGAAGGCATCGAGAACGATGCGCAGGCCGACACTTACGCCGCCGGCATCCTGCGCGTGCTCGGGCAGCCGCTGTGGATCGAGGGACGCGAAGTGTTCCCGTCGGCCAGCATCGGCATCACCCTCTGGCATCCGCGCTACCGTCGCAGCGAGGAACTGCTGCGCGACGCCGACGCCGCGATGTACCGCGCCAAGCGGCTCGGCCGCAACCGCAGCGAAGTGTTCGACGAGGAGATGCGCGCGGAGGCGATGCGCCTGCTCGACCTGGAGGCCGACCTGCGCCGGGCGATCATGCACGACGCCTTCGAGCCCTACTTCCAGCCGATCCAGCGCCTGGCCGACGGCAAGGGCGTGGGCCTGGAGGCGCTGGTGCGCTGGAACCACGAGCGCCGCGGCCTGCTCATGCCCTCGGAATTCATCGGCGTCGGCGAGGAAAGCACGCTGATCGAACAGGTCGACTGGCTGATGTACGCCCACGTGATCGCCTCGATGGGCGAATATCCGGGCCGCTACGTGTCGATCAACGTCTCGCCGCGGCACTTCCTGTCCGACAACTTCGCCGACCGCCTGCTGCGGATGCTCGACGAGGCCGGCCAGGACCCGGCGCAACTGCGCATCGAGATCACCGAGGTCGCCCTCATCGAGGACGCAGCGCGCGCACTGCGCGTGCTGCGCGAACTGCGCGACCACGGCGTCGCCGCGCTGCTCGACGATTTCGGTACCGGGTTCTCGGCGCTGTCG
Source organism: Pseudomonadota bacterium (assembly GCA_023392975.1). Taxonomy (GTDB): domain Bacteria; phylum Pseudomonadota; class Gammaproteobacteria; order Xanthomonadales; family Xanthomonadaceae; genus Lysobacter_I. The sequence continues at coordinate 2,969 of JAEWNA010000143.1, forward strand.
TACCTGCACCGGTTCCCGATCCAGGGCCTGAAGATCGACCACAGTTTCGTGTCGGGCCTGCACAGCGACGCGGGCAACGAAAGCCTGGCGCTGGTGCGCGCAATCCTGGCGATGGCCAACACGCTCGGCATCGACACCATCGCCGAAGGGATCGAGACCGAAGTACAGCGCCGGATCCTGCTGGAGGAAGGCTGCCAGTACGGCCAGGGCTTCCTGCTCGGCGTGCCGGAGCCGGTGGTGCGGCGGCAGGCCGCCCGGCGCCACGACACGGGCGCCTGAGGCGACGCCGCGACTCAGTCAGCCGCCGGCCCCGTGGCCGTGGACGGCAACGCGTCGGGCGGGGCGGCGGCGGGTTCCG
>JAEWNA010000175.1 GCA_023392975.1 Pseudomonadota bacterium
GTGCTCGACGGCGATCGCTTTGACCCGGCCCGGATGCAGGCCTTCGCCGCCTGGACCAACCTGTCCGAAACCCTCTTCCTGCTGCCGCCGACCGCGCCCGGCGCCGACTACCGCGTGCGCATCTTCACCCCGCGCTCCGAGCTGCCGTTCGCCGGGCATCCCAGCGTCGGCGCGGCTTGGGCGGTGCTCGACGCCGGCCTCGTGCCCGCCGAGCGCACGACGCTGGTGCAGGAATGCGCCGCGGGGCTGCTGCCGGTCCGCATCGAACGCCTCGGCGATATTCGCCGCACCCACGTGCGGGCCCCGCGGGCGCGCCGCATCGGTGGCACCGAACTGGCGCCGGCGCTGCTGGAGGCCTCGACCGCGGGCCTGCGGATCGGCGAGCTGGCACCCGCCCTGTGGGACAACGGCCCGCGCTGGTGGCTGGTGGCGTTGGAGGACGCCGATGCCGTGCGGTCCCTCGCCCCGGATCTCCCGGCGATCGCGGCCCTGTGCACGGCCACCGGCGCGGTCGGGCTGGCGGTGCACGCGCCGGAGCATGCGCTGGGAGCGCGCGACGGGCACGACCTCGTCGTCCGCGCCTTCTGCCCCGCCGACGGCATCCCCGAGGACCCGGTCACCGGCAGCGCCCAGGCCGCCATCGCCGCGCAGCTCGCCGACGCGGGCCGATTGCCCGGCCGTGATGGTCGCTACGTCGGCAGCCAGGGGCGCGAACTCGGCCGCGACGGCCGGGTCTGCGTGGAAGTCGATGCCGACGGCGAAGTCTGGGTCGGCGGCGCCACGCAACCGATCCTCCGCGGCACCGTCGCCTGGTGATCGCCTCCGACGAGGACACGCGCCGATGACCATCTACGCCCTGCAATACGAACTGCGCCCGGCGCCGCACAGCGAGGACTTCGCGACCGTGGGCGGTGCGATCGTGAACTCGCTCGTCCGGGCGGCGTCGCCCGAAGCCGCGCACGCCGCGGCGATGGCCTACTTTCGCGATGAAGCCTGGGAACTGGTCGCCATCGAACACCCGCCGAGCCCGGTGGCCCGCGCCCAGTGCGAGGACGACGCCGAGTTCCTCGACGCCTGGGACGAGGCCGAGGCGCACGGCGAATGCCATCTCTTCCACCTCTGGCCGCCCGGGACGGGCGACGACGCGCTGCATTGAGCCTTACCAGCGGAGATCGCGCGGCCGCACCGGGCGGAGATCGCGCTGGTAAGCTGCCCGCCCCCCATCCGCTCCCGCACGTCCATGACCGCACGCCGCTACGTCCAGGTCGATGTCTTCGCCGACCGCCCCGGCGCCGGCAACCCGCTCGCCGTCGTCCTCGACGCCGACGGGCTGACTGACGACCAGATGCAGGCCATCGCCAGGTGGACGCGGCTGCCGGAGACGACCTTCGTCTTCCCGGCCACCGACGCCGACACCAGCTACCGCATCCGCATGTTCAGCCCGCGTCGGGAAGTGCCGTTCGCCGGGCACCCCAGCGTCGGCACCGCGCACGCCGTCCTCGAAGCCGGCCTCGCGACGCCCAGGGACGGCCTGCTGGTGCAGCACGGCGTCGCCGGCAAGCTGCCGCTGCGCGTGAGCGGCGACGGCCACGCGCGCACGATCGCGGTGCGCACGCCGCGCGCCAGCGTGCGCGAGATCGTGAACGCAGGCGACCCGCGCCTGCGCGACGTGCTGCAAGACCTGCCGCTCGGCACGCTGCCGCCGGCGCTGATGGATGGCGGCCGCCGCTGGTGGCTGGCCGAAGTCGCCGACGAAGCCACGCTGCGCGCGGCGACGCCGCCGTGGCCGGCGATCGCGACTCTCGCCGAATCGACGGACAGCATGGGCCTGTGCGTGTTTGCCCGCAGCGACGACCCCGTCTACTACCTCGCCGTGCGCGCCTGGGTCGGTGCGCCCGCACAGTTCGAGGACGCCGCCTCCGGCGCCGCCAACGCCACCCTCGCCGCCTGGCTGGCCTCGCAGGACGCCCTGCCCGGCGACGGCGGTTTCTACCGCATCAGCCAGGGCCGCGAAGTCGGCCACGACGCCATCATCGAACTCACCGTCGACGATGCAGGGGACGTGTGGTCGGGCGGGCGGGTGTGTTCGGTGGTGAGTGGGGAACTGGACTGGCGTTGAGGCAGCGCCTGTAGCATCGCCGAGACCTCAAGGCCGCAGCCCCTTTCTCCTGTCATCCCGAATGCGGGCAAAGCCCGTGGAGGGATCTGCTTTTGACGATCATTCCGGCGAATGCCGAGGTTGGCTTTCCAGCAGAGCAAAACATTCGCGCAATGCTCGCGCCTTCGGGTGGCACCTCATCGATCTCAGCGCAACGCATGCCGCTGGCGAAGACGCCACCAGATCCACCCTGCCGCCAAAAAGACGAAGATCCCGGATACGTAAACATGCTGGCTGCCGACAAGCGTGGCCATATACAGGATCACGCCAACGCCGAGAATGATCCCCGCATGTCGTTTGTGGAACAGCAACAGCAAGGCCGCCAACGCAAGACACAGCGTCTGCCCGATGGGAAGCAATGCATGCCCCAGAAAAGCAACAGGCGACACATCGCCCGCTCTCATCATGGGCAATAGCTGCAGCAGCGCCGAGGTGATACCTGCGAACCAGAGCACCGCAACCAGTAACACGAGTCCAAGCACCGCCTTTTCCCAACGATAAGCTCGTCCTCGAATCCCTGCGCCTCGCTCGCTTTCCGGCAATTTAGCCTTCGCGGCGCGATAGGGGTCATCTGCTT
>JAEWNA010000234.1 GCA_023392975.1 Pseudomonadota bacterium
TGCTGGCGCTGCGCATGCTGGTGGCGCTGCCGCTGTTCCTGCTGATGGGCGCCTGGGCGTCGCGCCGTGCGGCGCCGCTGTCCGCCGCCGATCGCCTGCGCGTGTTCGCGCTCGGGGTCAGCGGCTACTACCTCGCCAGCCTGCTCGACTTCCTCGGCCTGGCCTACATCTCGGCCACGCTCGAACGGGTGATCCTCTATCTCACTCCGACCTTCGTGCTGCTGCTCGGCGCGGTGCTGGCGCGGCGACGGCCGACACGGACGCAGGCGGCCGCGCTGGCGATCAGCTATGCCGGCGTCGCGCTCGCCTTCGGCCACGACCTTCAGATGGCCGGCGACCAGGTGCTCAAGGGCGGCCTGCTGGTGCTCGGCAGCGCGCTGTCCTACGCCGTCTATCTGTACGGCAGCGGCGAGATCGTCGGCCGGGTCGGCGCGGTCCGGCTCACCGCCTGGGCCAGCACGGTGGCGTCGGTGCTGTGCATCGGCCAATGGCTGTTGCTCGAGCCGTGGAGCTGGCCGCGCATCCCGTCGTCGGTCTATGCGCTGTCGCTGCTCAACGGCACGCTGTGCACGGTCGCGCCGGTGCTGATGACGATGATCGGCGTGCGTCGCCTCGGGTCGGGGCCGGCCTCGCAGATCGGCATGATCGGCCCGGTCTCGACCATCGTGCTCAGCCTGTTGATCCTGCACGAGCCCATGGGTCCCTGGCAGATCGCCGGCACCGGGCTGGTGGTCGCCGGCGTGCTCGCGGTCTCGCGCGCGAAGCCGGCCTGAGCGGCCGCCGCGGCCCGCGGCTCGACGGCCTCCGGCGCCCTCCGTACACTGCGTCGGACACCGCCCGGGAGCGGGGAGACGCCATGTCGTTGCTGACCATCCTCGCCATCGTGTTCGTCGCCCTGCTCGTGCTGGTCGTGATTGGCCTGTGGCTGCTGCGCGCGCTGGCCCGGGGCTGGCTCGCCCGGCGGATCGCGGCGCAGGCGGCGACCCCCGGCAACGGCATCGCCGCGCGCATCACCCTGGTGCCGACCGACCGGCCCTGGCGACAGCCCGGCACCGAGGCGCTGATCGAGGCGTTGCGCGCGGCCGGGTTCGTCGAGATCGATCGCTACGACGTGCCCGAGATGCACGTGATGCGCTTGTGGGGCGGTACCCATCCCGAGGACGGCATCGCCGCGGCGGTCTACGACCACGGCAGCGTGCCGCCGTTCTACGATCTGGTGCGGGTCTACGCCGATTACGGCACCAGCACGATCACCACCAATCCGGTGCACGATCCGTCCAACCTGCCGCCGAACTGCACCTGCATCGCCGATCGCACGCTCACGCCGGCCAGCGCGCTGGTGGTGCTGCGCGAGCAGCCCGCGCGCGCGGACGTGGTCCGGGTGGACGCGCGCAACTTCGCCGACGTGTTCACCGAGCTGTACGCGCGTTCGATCGACCACATCCTGGGCAAGGGCATGCCCGACGCGAAGAAGATGCGCGAGGTCGGGCAGCGCGTGGCCGAGGCGACCGGCGTGCCGATGCCCGAGCTGGACGACGCGCAGATGGATCTCGCGGTGGAACTGCAGCGCCTCAGCCGGCTCGCCGCGCTGCAGGAGGCGGTCGTCGACCGTTTCGCGCAGTCGGGCGCGATCGCGGCGGAGGAATGGGCGCGGCTGCGCGACCGGGTGATGGTGGTCCACGACCTGCTCGGTCGCGAGGAAGCCGCCGAGATCGCCCGCGCCGCCGCCGATCGCAAGGGCACGCAGGCGCTGGTCGACGCGGTGCTCGCGAAGGGGCTGCCGCCGATCGACACCTACGAGCGGATCACCGAAGGCCTGCCACCGCCGCAGCGCTTGCGCCTGCTGGGCGAAGTCGACCATCCGCTGTACGCGCAGGTCGTGGTTGCGAACGCCTGAGCGCCCGGGCCTCGATCAGGTCCGCATCGATCAGGTGCGTGTCATCGCCTGCAGCTTCAGCACCGTCGCCCAGTTGCGCGCGGTGACGCGGTCGCGGAATTTCGCGCCGCCCAGTGCCGCGGCGACCGCGCTGTCGAGGATGCCGTCGGGACACCACACGTAGCACGCGTCCGCGCCGACCGCGAAGGACTCGCCGGGGTGCGCCGTCGCCAGCGTCTCGAACGGCGTGCGGTCGTCGTCGAGGTAGAACCCGACCAGCAGTCGCGACGGATCGTCCGCGCGTTCGCCGAAGGGATTGCCGTCGATCGCCGCCTCCAGCGCCCTGGCGGGCAGCACGAGCGTGTTGGTCGAGACCCCGATGCGGTCCTCGACGGCTGAAGCGATCCGCTTCGCATGGCTGGCGGGCGTGCCGCGTCCCGCGTCGAACACCACGTTGCCGCTGTTGAGCAGCGTGCGCACGTCGGTGTAGCCGAGATCCTCGAACAGGGCCTTCAGCTCGGCCATCGCGATGCGCTTGGCCTTGCCGACGTTGATGCCGCGGAAGAGGGCGACGCAGAGCGCCACTCAGACCCCCAGCGTCGCCAAGTCGCCCGCGTCCCGAAGGCCGTTCCGCCTTGCCGAGAACGATGCTGTCGCAACGGCCGGAAGCAATGGAACCATGGGTCAGACTTCCAATGTGGCAAGGTCGCCCTTGGTCTCCAGCCATATCTTGCGATCGGACGCCCGCTTCTTCGCCAGCAGCATGTCCATCAGCGCGTGCGTCTCGCCGGCGCCGTCGACGGTGAGCTGGACCAGACGACGGGTGTCCGGGTGGATCGCCGATTCGCGCAACTGCTGCGGGTTCATCTCGCCGAGGCCCTTGAAGCGGGTGACGTTCACCGCGCCCTTGATCTTCTCGCGCTCGATCTTCTCCAGCAGCAGGCGCTTCTCTTCCTCGTCCAGCGCGTAGAACACCTGCTTGCCCACGTCGACGCGGAACAGCGGCGGCATCGCCACGAACACATGGCCGGCGTTCACCAGCGCGGGGAAGTGCTTCAGGAACAGCGCCGACAGCAGGGTCGCGATGTGCAGGCCGTCGGAATCGGCGTCGGCGAGGACCACGACCTTGCCGTAGCGCAGGCCGGAGATGTCGTCCTTCCCCGGATCGCAGCCGATGGCGACGGCGAGATCGTGCACTTCCTGAGAGGCGAGCACGCTGCCGGACGCGACTTCCCAGGTATTCAGGATCTTGCCGCGCAGGGGCAGGATCGCCTGGAAGTCCTTGTCGCGCGCCTGCTTGGCCGAGCCGCCGGCCGAATCGCCTTCGACCAGGAAGAGTTCGGTGCGCGACAGGTCCTGCGAGATGCAGTCGGCGAGCTTGCCGGGCAGGGCGGGACCCTGGGTCACCTTCTTGCGCACGACCTGCTTCTCGGTCTTCAGTCGCGCGGCGGCGCGTTCGATCGCGAGCTGCGCGATCTTCTCGCCCAATTCGACGTGCTGGTTCAGCCAAAGCGAGAACGCGTCGTGCGCAGCGCCTTCGACGAACGCCGCGGCCTGGCGCGACGACAGGCGCTCCTTGGTCTGGCCGCTGAATTGCGGGTCGGTCATCTTGATGCTGAGCACGAAGGCGACGCGGTCCCACACGTCTTCCGGCGCGAGCTTCACGCCGCGCGGCAGCAGGTTGCGGAAGTCGCAGAATTCGCGCAGCGCATCGGTGAAGCCGGTGCGCAGGCCGTTCACGTGGGTGCCGTGCTGCGCGGTCGGGATCAGGTTGACGTAGCTTTCCTGCACCAGTTCGCCGTCGGGCACCCAGGCCGCGGCCCAGTCGACGATTTCCGAATCCTTCTTCAGCTGCCCGACGAACAGCTCCGGCGGCAGCACTTCGGTTGCTCCCAGCTCGCCCTTCAGGTAGTCGTGCAGGCCGTCCTCGTAATGCCAGGTGTCCTTCTCGCCGCTGGCGGCGTCGAGCAGGGTGACGGTCAGGCCCGGGCACAGCACCGCCTTGGCGCGCAGCAGGTGGCGCAGGTGGCGCGCCGCGAACTTCGGGGTGTCGAAATACTTCGCATCCGGCCAGAAGCGCAGCCGGGTGCCGGTGTTCTTCCTGCCGACCGTGCCGACGCTCTCCAGCGCCGAGGCGCGGTCGCCGTCGCGGAATTCCATCCGGTACTCGGTGCCTTCGCGCTTGATGAAGACTTCGACCTTCTTCGACAGCGCATTCACCACGCTCACGCCGACGCCGTGCAGGCCGCCGCTGAAGGTGTAGTTGCGGTTGTTGAACTTGCCGCCCGCGTGGAGCCGGGTGAGGATCAGCTCGACGCCGGGGATCTTCTCCTCCGGATGGATGTCGACCGGCATGCCGCGGCCGTCGTCGGACACCTCGCAGCTGCCGTCGGGATGCAGGACCACGTCGATCTGGCGGGCGTGGCCGGCGAGGGCCTCGTCCACGGCGTTGTCGATCACTTCCTGCGCCAGGTGGTTCGGGCGTGCGGTGTCGGTGTACATGCCCGGCCGGCGCTTGACCGGGTCCAGGCCGGAGAGGACTTCGATGTCGGCGGCGTTGTAGCGACTGCTCATGCGATAGGTGGCGTGCGTGGGGTCGGCGGCGGGACGGCCGCCCGAGGCCGGCGAGCTTGGCGGCCCGGCGGGGCGGGGTCAAGCCGTTCAGGTTCGCCGCGGGGGTTCATCGCGGAGTGTGCGCGGGCGGGGCATGATGCGCCGGTCCGTCATGAACCCGCCGATCCCCGGCGCGGAGGCGGACGACCGATCGACATGACCCATTCCCGCCGCCACGCCCTCGCTGTGCCGCTCTTGGCGCTGTCGGTCGCGCTGCTGGCGTCCGCCGCCAGCGCCGGCGCCCAGTCGACGCCGCCGCAGTCCGCCACCGCGGACAAGCCCACGACCGCCGATGCCGACAAGGCCGCCCGCGACGCCGCCGCCGCCAAGGCGGAGGCCGATCGCAAGGCCGAGGCCCGCAAGCCCAAGCGCGACGCCAAGGCCGACCGCAAGTCGCCCGAGCGCGAGATCGAGGAAGAAGAGGCGCCCTGAGCGCATCGCCCCTCGCCCCACGACGCCCCGGACCTCCGGGGCGTTTCTTTTTCGCATGAAGAATCAACGGGTTGCGATTCCGACCCTCGTCGCTGTCACGGCTTGCCTGTAGACTATGGCTTTCCAGCGACCCGCTGCCGACATGACCTCCCCCAGCTCCGCGACTCCCCTCGTCTTCGTCACCGGCGGCGTGGTGTCTTCGCTCGGCAAAGGAATCGCCGCCGCCTCCCTCGCCGCCATCCTCGAAGCCCGCGGCCTGCGGGTGACGATGATGAAGCTCGACCCGTACATCAACGTCGACCCGGGCACGATGAGCCCGTTCCAGCACGGCGAGGTGTACGTCACCGACGACGGCGCCGAGACCGACCTCGACCTCGGCCACTACGAGCGCTTCGTCAACACCCGCCTGACCGGCAGGAACTCGATCACCACCGGCAAGATCTACGAGACGGTGATCCGCAAGGAACGCCGCGGCGACTACCTCGGCGCCACCGTCCAGGTCATCCCGCACATCACCGACGCGATCAAGCGCAGCATCGACGAGGCCACCGCCGGCTTCGACGTGGCGCTGGTCGAGATCGGCGGCACCGTCGGCGACATCGAGTCGCTGCCGTTCCTCGAGGCGATCCGCCAGATCCGCACCGAGCGCGGCGCCGAGAAGGCGATGTTCATGCACCTCACGCTGGTGCCGTACATCGCCGCAGCCGGCGAGCTGAAGACCAAGCCCACCCAGCACTCCGTGAAGGAACTGCGCTCGATCGGCATCCAGCCCGACGTGCTGCTGTGCCGCAGCGAACAGCCGCTGCCCGATGGCGAGCGTCGCAAGATCGCGCTGTTCACCAACGTGCCCGAGAAGGCGGTCATTTCCGCGGTCGACCTCGACAACATCTACAAGATCCCGATGTGGCTGCACCAGCAGGAGCTCGACCAGATCGTGGTCGAACGCCTGCGCCTGCAGGACAAGGCCGCGGCCACCGCGGACCTCTCCGAATGGCTGGCCGTGGTCGACGCCGCCGAGCACCCGATCGACGAAGTGACGATTGCGGTCGTCGGCAAGTACGTCGACCACCATGACGCCTACAAGTCCGTGGCCGAAGCCCTGAAGCACGGCGGCCTGCGCCAGCGCTCGCGGGTGACGCTGAAGTGGCTGGAGTCCGAGGACATCGAACGTCTCGGCGCGGCCGAAACGCTGGGCGACGTCGACGGCATCCTCGTCCCGGGCGGCTTCGGCGACCGCGGATTCGAGGGCAAGGTGACGACCGCGCAGTACGCCCGCGAACACGGCGTGCCGTACTTCGGCATCTGCTACGGCATGCAGGCCGCGGTGGTCGATTACGCCCGCCACGTGCTCGGGCTCGAAGGCGCCAACAGCACCGAGAACGATCGTCAAAGCCCGCATCCGGTGATCGGCCTGATCACCGAGTGGCGCACC
>JAEWNA010000251.1 GCA_023392975.1 Pseudomonadota bacterium
GGCCAGAACGGCGGCGGCAGCGCGCTGTTCGGGCGTCCGCCCGGCGGTGGGCCGGGGGGCGGCGCGTCGCAGGCCAACGGCAACGACCCGGCCGCGCGCCAGCGCCGGCTGGAGCGCTTCAACCAGCAGTTCGGTGCCTTCCGCGATGCGCTGCGCGACGACCAGCGCAAGGCCTGGGACGACGGCCTGAACGCGCTGGTCAGCGCGCGCCGCGCCCCGCTCTACGTGCTGGCCGACGGCAAGCCCAAGCAGGTGATGGTGCGGGTCGGCGCGTCCGACGACACCAGCACCGAGATCGACGGCGGCCTCAAGGCCGGCGACCAGGTCATCGTCGGCGTGCAGACCGGGGAGTCCCCCAAGTGAGTGCCGCCGCCGACGCCGCGGCGCGGCCGGCGCATCCCGTCGTCGAGACCCGCGGCCTCGGCAAGGTCTATTCGGCGGGCACGCAGGCCGAAGTGGTCGCGCTGCGCAACGTCGACCTGCGCATCGACCACGGCGAGTTCATCGCGATCATGGGCCCGTCCGGCTCGGGCAAGTCGACGCTGATGAACCTCATCGGCTGCCTCGACACGCCCAGCAGCGGTACCTACCTGTGCGATGGCGTCGACGTGGCCACGCTCGACGCCGAGGAACGCGCCGTGCTGCGGCGGGACAAGATCGGCTTCGTGTTCCAGGGCTTCAACCTGCTCGCGCGGATGAGTGCGCTGGACAACGTGGCGATGCCGCTGAGCTACGCCCGGGTGCCGCCGGCCGAACGCCGGCGCCGTGCTGCCGATGCGCTGGCGGCGGTCGGCCTGGGCGAGCGCATGCACCATCGCCCGAACGAACTCTCCGGCGGCCAGCAGCAGCGCGTGGCGATCGCCCGCGCGCTGATCCAGGACCCGCCGATCCTGATGGCCGACGAACCCACCGGCGCGCTCGACTCGCGCACCGGGCAGGAGATCCTGGCGCTGTTCGAGCGCCTGCGCGACGCCGGCCGCACCGTGATCCTGATCACCCACGACGCGGAGGTCGCCGCGCACGCGGGCCGCATGTGCGTGATGCGCGACGGCGAGCTGTACGAAGACGCCGCGCAGGACGCCGGCGCGCACGCGGACGGCGCCGCGGGAGCCCGCGCATGAGTGCGTCGGCCGGCATGGGCTTCGTCGAAGTGCTGCGTACCGCGACCTACGCGCTGCGCGGCAACTGGCTGCGCAGCGCGCTCACCTCGCTGGGCGTGATCATCGGCATCGCCGCGGTCATCGTGATGGTCTCGGTGGGGCAGGGCACCCAGGCGGAGATCGAGAAACTGGTGTCCGGCCTCGGTTCGCAGCGGCTGGACATCAACCCGGGCAACAACCGCGGCTTCGGCGGCGTGCGCATGAGCGCCAGCAGCTTCTTCACGCTCAACGAGGGCGACGCCGAGGCGATCCGCCGCGAGGTCGACGGCGTCCAGTACGTCAGCGGCGTGCTGCGCGGCAACACCCAGACGGTGTATGCGGACAACAACGTGCCCACCAGCTGGTACGGCGTGGAGCCGGACTGGTTCGGGGTCAACGGCTGGGAGATGGCCTCGGGCGATTTCAACGGCGCCGACAAGACCGTGATCCTCGGCGAGACCGTGCGCCGCGAACTGTTCGGCGACGAGGACGCCATCGGCCAGTCGATCCGCCTCGGCCGGGTGCCGTTCACCGTCGTCGGCGTGCTCAAGTCGAAGGGCCAGGGCGGCTTCGGCCAGGACCAGGACGACCTGGTCGTGGTGCCGCTGGACACCGCGCGGCGACGGCTGTCGAGCAACGCTTCGCTGCCGCCGGGCGCGGTGATGCAGATCAGCGTCGGCGTCGCCGACCCGCAGGGCCTGTCGAACGCGCAGAGCGAGATCGAGGGCCTGCTGCGCCAGCGCCACAAGATCCAGCCCGGCGACGACGACGACTTCAACGTGCGCAACCTCGCCGAGATCGTCGCCACCCGCACCCAGACCACCCGCCTGATGTCGTGGCTGCTCGGTGCGGTCGCCGGTATCTCGCTGATCGTCGGCGGCATCGGCATCATGAACATCATGCTGGTGTCGGTGACCGAGCGCATCCGCGAGATCGGCCTGCGCATGGCGGTCGGCGCCGGCCCGCGCGACATCCGCCTGCAGTTCCTCGCCGAAGCGATGCTGATCTCGGTGATCGGCGGCGTTATCGGCATCGCCCTCGGCGTCGTCGGCGCGCTGATCGTCGGCAAGACCGGCAGCCTGCCGGTGGCGCTCAACGCGAAGGTGATTGGTTTGGCCGCCGGGTTCTCGATCGCGACCGGCCTGTTCTTCGGCTACTACCCGGCGCGCAAGGCGTCGCTGCTGGATCCGATCGAGGCCCTGCGCTCGCAGTGAGGCGACGCGCGGCCCGCCGGAGCGGGTCGCGCGTTCCGCAGCGATGCCATCGATGCGATCAATGCGCCGGCGCGCCGGCGCCCATCGGCCGCACCTCGAAGCGGACCGTGCGTTCGCCGCCCTGCTCGAAGCGCAGGGTCGCGGTGACGGTCTCGCCGGCCACGAACGGGTGCTTCGGCCCGATGAACATCAGGTGGAAGCCGCCGGGCGCGAGCGTGAGCGTGCCGCCGGACGAAATCGTCAGCCCGCCGTCCATGCGGCGCATGCGCATGACCCCGTCGTCCATGCGCATCTCGTGGATTTCCACCTTGTCCGCGTCCGGGCTGGTCGCGGAGACCAGGCGGTCTTCGGCCTTGCCGGCATTGCGCACGGTGAGGAACCCGCCGGCGACCGGCGCGCCCGGCGGCGTGGCGCGTGCCCACGGGCGTTCGATGACGAGGGGGTCGGGCTTCGGGGCGGGCCTGGGTTTCGCGGCGAATGCGGTCGTGGCGAACAGGGCGCCGCAGACGGCGGCGAGCGAAAGACGGGCGATGGTGTTCATGGTTCGATCTCGATGTCGTCGAACAGGGTGTGGGTGCGGATGCGGCGGCCGTCGCGCTCGGACAACGCCGAGAGCAGGAACACGGCCCAAGCCAGCAGCCACAGCAGGCTGATCAGGAAGAAGGCTTGCATGGACGATCCTCTGGGTGATCGCGTTCCGACGCGCGGCGACGAACCGTCGCGATGCGCATCGCGAGCGATCGGTGGAACGGGAGAGGCCCCGGGCGCAGACGCCGGCAAGGGGCAGGGATCAGACGATGGGGCGTATCCGAGCCGGGGGGGCGCGTGCGCCGGGAGCGCCCGGCAGGCGTTCGCGCAGCGGCGCGACGGCGGCGAGCGC
>JAEWNA010000053.1 GCA_023392975.1 Pseudomonadota bacterium
CGGCGTGATCGCCTCGGGCATCGTCGCCGACCGCGTCGGCCGCGCACGCACGCTGGGCGGGCTGGCGGTCGCCATCGCGATGTTCAGCGGCTTCGCGCCGACGCTGATGGGCGGCGGCCCCGTAGGCCAGGACGCGTTCGTGCTGATCGGCTTCCTGCTGCTGGGCCTGTCCTACGGCCAGGCCGCCGGCGCGGTCACCGCGAACTTCGGCAAGCGCTACCGCTACACCGGCGCCGCGCTTACCGCCGACCTCGCGTGGCTGATCGGCGCCGCGTTCGCACCGCTGGTCGCGCTCGGCCTGTGCGCCAGCTTCGGCCTCGCCTGGCTGGGCGCCTACCTGCTCTCAGGCGCCGTCGGCACGCTGGCCGCGCTCGGCATCAACCGGGCGTGGAAGTACAAGAGCTGAGGACGGCGCGCGGCATCACCCACGCCACCCCGCATTCTGTTCCCAGAAGGCGACCGCACGCCGATACGCCGCGCGGTCGATCGGCACGCCCGAACCGCCCTCCTCCACGCCCAGCGCGTTGCGCAGCATGGTGATCGGGGTCATCGGGGTTTCCTCGGGCGTCATCGTGTAGAGGCAGCCGACGATGCCCCAGTCGGCGTCGTACGGCGTGCCTTCCTTCGCCATCTGATCGCGGTCGTAGAGGATGGCGATGAGATATTCCGCCACCGGCGGCTCCACGCCCTCGAACCAGCGCACCAGCACCGGCAGCTCACGGCTGTTGCGGGCCTCGTAGGCGCTGCGCAAGAGATGCCGGTTGCCTTCGTCGATCGGGATCGTCATGCACCGCGTCGACGTCCAGTTGCGGTGCACGTGCAGCTTGCAGAACGGCGCGTAGCCGTCGAGCACGGCGACCGGCGCTTCTTCGTTGAGCCGCTGCACGAACTGCTCCGGCGAGCAGTCCTGGATCGTGTTGCGGCGGGGTTCTGCGGGGAACAGGCGGGGACGGGCGAATTCGGTAAGGACGATGGACATGGCGCAAGCCGACGACGGGATGCGGCCAGTCTAGGGGCTGCGCGGACGCCCCGATGCCGATGCCTTACCGGGCGGGACATCTCGTTTTACATTCATCGCGATGGAGAGATATGATTTCGTCCTGCCTGCCCGGACGCCCACCATGCCCGCGATCTCCTTCGAGTTCTATCCGCCCAAGACCGACGAGCAGCGCGAGCTGCTGGACCGGACGGCGAAGAAGCTGCGGGCGCATGCGCCGGAATACGTCTCCTGCACGTTCGGCGCCGGTGGCTCGACCCTGAGCTACACCTCGGAGACGGTGCGCCACCTCGCGCAGACCCACGGCTTCGACGCCGCGCCGCACCTCTCCTGCATGGGCGGCAGCCGCGAGGAAATCCGCGAGCTGCTGCGGCTGTACCGCGCACTGGGCTGCCGCCGCATCGTCGCGCTGCGCGGTGACCTGCCCTCGGGCATGGCGCGCATGGGCGACCTGCGCCATGGCTCGGACCTGGTGGCCTTCATCCGCGCCGAACACGGCGACCACTTCCGGATCGAGGTCGGCTGCTACCCGGAGATCCATCCGCAGGCCGAGGATGCCTTCGCCGACCTGCGCCACTTCAAGGCCAAGATCGACGCCGGCGCGAACGCGGCGATCACCCAGTACTTCTACAACGCCGACGCCTACTTCCGCTTCGTCGACGATGTGCGCCGGCTGGGCGTGGACGTGCCGATCGTGCCCGGGATCATGCCGATCTCGAACTTCAGCCAGCTCAAGCGCTTCTCCGAGGCCTGCGGCGCGGAGATCCCGCGCTGGATCGGCAAGCGCATGCAGGCGCTCGGCGACGACGCCGACGGCATCCGCGCATTCGCCGCCGACCTGGTCGCGGCGATGTGCCGGCGATTGCTCGACGGCGGCGCGCCGGCGCTGCATTTCTACACGCTCAACCTCGCGAAGCCGACGCAGGCGGTGCTGGCGAGGTTGGGGTAACGATCGGGATCGTTCTTTGTCGTAGGAGCGACGTGAGTCGCGACCTGACGACGCAGTGGGTCGCGACTCACGTCGCTCCTACGAAAGCCGCGCATGCGGGGCGATGCCGTCCTTGGCGCAACGACGCGGGCTCCGGATCGCCCGGCCCGCACCTCCGTGTGCGGGCGTTCGCTGACGCGCGCGGCAGTGCCGCGCAAGCAGGCGCTTCGATCAGGCAATCGATGCCATCCATGGCGGGATTCTTCTAGCTTCGGATCGCCCGGCCCGCACCTCCGTGTGCGGGCGTTCGCTGATGCGCGAGCCAATGGCTCGCAAACGCATCAGCTCACCCATCCCGCCACGACGAAGAGGGCGAGGATCGCGAGCCACAGCAGCAGGATGCGCCACACCAGGCTCATCGCGTCGCGCAGTTCGGGCAGCTCGCCGAGCTTCGCCCAGGCGTTGCCGGGGGCGACGCCTTCCTCGATGAATTCCTGCGCCTCTTCGGCGACTTCGCTGCGCACGCTGGCGCGGGCCGCCGCGCCGAGATAGGCGTGATCGAGCTGCAGCGACGCGCCGCCGCGCTCGCGCCACAGGCCGAGCACGGTGTCGAAATTGCCGACCAGCGCGAGCGACAGGGTCATGGCCTGCCCGACCGGCCAGTTCAGCAGCGCGAACAGCGTGCGCGCGCCGGCACGGGTGCCTTCGGGCAGGACGTCGGCGCCTTCGGCTTCCGCCGACAGCGCGGCGAGGCGGTAGAGCACCGCGCCGGTGGGGCCGAGCAGCATGAACCACGCAAGCACCCCGAACCAGCGGCGCAGCGCGCCGGCGAACACGCCTTCGACCAGCAAGCCCGGCTCGACGCTTTCGCGGGCGCACGCGGGCGCGAGCTGCGCGGCCGCGGCGCGACGCGCGGCGCCGTCCTCGGCATCGACGACCGCAGCGACATCGGCATCGAGATCGCGCGGCCCCCAGGCCCAGAACAGCACCGCCAGCGCGAACAGCAAACCGAGCACGCCCGCCAGCGGCGTGCGCAGGCCGTACTGCACCAGCGCCACGAGCAGCACCGGCGGCAGCACCGCCACGAGGATGCCGGGACGATCGCGCCAGAACGCCGGCCGCAGCGTCATGCGCGCGGCCAGCCAGCGCAGCCAGTCGGCGTACAGCGCGTGGCGGCGCACCACCGCGGCGAAGCCCGGCGCCAGATGGCCCAGCACCAGGGCGAACACGACGGCGATGAGGGTGGCGGACATGGCCGCAGTCTAGCAGCCGGCCCGATGCGGACCCGGCGCAGGATCAAACCGGCGGCGTCGCGAACGACCTGCCCTCAACCCTCGACGCCGGCGTGCCAGGCCTCGATCAGCCAGCGCGAGATCGAGATCGACGGCGACAGCAGCAGCCCGTCCGGGCCGCTCTCGCCGCGCAGCGCGGCGCCGACGTCCTCGCGCGAGAACCAGCGCACGTCTTCCAGCTCCTGGTCGGCCTGCGGCGGGTCGGGTTCGGCATCGGCGACGAAGCCGAGCATCAGCGACGAGGGGAACGGCCACGGCTGGGAGGCGAGGTAGCGGCTGGCGCGCACGCGCACGCCGGATTCCTCCATCACCTCGCGGGCGACGGTCTGTTCGAGCGTCTCGCCCGGCTCGACGAAACCGGCCAGTGTCGAATAGCGGCGCGGCGGCCAGCTCGCCTGGCGACCGAGCAGCAGGCGTGCGCCGTCGGTGACAGCGACGATGACCGCGGGATCGGTACGCGGGTAGTGATCCAGCCCGCAGGCATCGCAATGGCCCTGCCAGCCGCCGCGTTCGAACCGCAACGCGCCGCCGCAAGCGCCGCAATGGCGATGCCGTGCGCGCCAGTGCAGCACGGCGCGGGCCTGCGCGAACACGGTGGCCTCGAACGCCGGCCACTGCGCCGCGGCCGAGCGCAGGTCGATGCGGCCGTCCTGCGC
>JAEWNA010000073.1 GCA_023392975.1 Pseudomonadota bacterium
GCGTAGGCCCGTGGCGGCGGGGCGTCGCCCGCGCGTCCGGCCGCCAGCGCTTTCAGTCGCGCGCTTTCGTCCCACGCGGCCGCCAGCCGCAGGAAGGCCACGCGGTGCGCCGTCTCGGCTGCCAGCCACGCCTGCAGGCGGGCCTCGTCATCGCCGTTCCAGGCCTCGCCGTCACGACGCGCCAGCCATGCCGCGGCGGCGCGTTCAATCTGCCTGCTGTCGGTCGCGGACATCGCGATCCTCCGCCGCCGCGCGCGCGCGCCCGTCCTGTGCGGACGGCCGTTCGCCGCCGAAGTAATGCCCGGCGATCAGGCGCATGCCATGGGCCAGATGCTTCTCCACCGTCTTCTCGCTGATTCCCAGTTTCGCGGCCACGACCTTCTGCGGCAGGTCTTCCACCCGGCGCAGCCACACCACCTCCCGGCAGCGGTCCGGCAGCCGGTCGAACGCCTCCGCCAGCCGGCGCAGGGCCTGGCGCCCCCCGAACCGTCGTTCCGGCGACACCTCGTCGATCAAGACGTTCAACGTGTCCGGATCACCCAGTGTCTCGATCGACACCACCCGCCCGCGGCGCAGCCGGTCGGTGATCAGGTTGCGCGCGCTGGCGAACAGGAACGACTTCGGCGAACCCGGGATGGCGCGTCCCGCCGCCTCGTAGACCCGGACGTAGATCTCCTGGCGCAGGTCGTGCAGGTCCTCGCTCGCGGGCGCGCAGCGGCGCAGGTAGCGCACGAGCGCTTCCTCGTGGACGAGGATCTCGTGGACGAACCAGTCGTCGAGGGGGCTGCGCATCGGCTGCACGATAGCCGATGATCGGTGGCCGAGGGCGCCGTGGCGGCCCGGCCGGTGCGCCGGGAGGGAAGATCGGCGTCCGTTCGTCTGAATGCGGATGGGCGCTCGCGTCGCGAGCACGCGCCGCGAGCCCACCCGCCTGCATCGCCCCCTTGCCGGAGACCGCCATGCCCCGTTCCGCTTCCCGTGCCACCGCGCCGCTGCGCCGATCGTTCCGCGCGCTGTGCCTGGCCGCGCTGCTGTGCCTCGTCGCGCTGCCGGCGTTCGCCCGCGACTACCAGCGGCTGATCATCGGCGATCTCAGTCTGCCCACGCCGGGCAAGGTCCAGCCCGGGCTGCTGCTGGCCGGCGGCGGCGACCGCAACCGCGATGCCGTGCGCTGGTTCCTCGACCACGCCGGCAACGGCCACATCGTCGTGCTCAGCGCCTCCTATACCCACGAGATCGCCGACGAGTTCTACAAGGACGTCGGCGGTGCGGCCTCGGTCGAGACCTTCGTGTTCGCCAACGGCAAGCCCGCGACCGACCCGAAGATCCTCGACGCACTGGCGCATGCCGACGGCATCTTCATCGCCGGCGGCGACCAGGCCCGCTACGTCCGCTACTGGAAGGGCACGCCCGTCGCCGCGGCGCTGGACGCCCACGTCCGCGCCGGCAAGCCGCTGGGCGGCACCAGCGCCGGCCTCGCCATCCTCGGCGAGTACCTCTACGGCGCGATGGACGGCGGCAGCATCGTCAGCCCCGAGGCGCTGGCCGACCCGCTCGGGCCGGCGGTGACGATCGAACAGGATTTCCTGCACCTCGCCACGCTGCACGGGGTGGTCACCGACACCCACTTCAAGGAGCGCGACCGCCTCGGCCGCCTGTTCGCCTTCGTCGCCAAGGCCGAGACCCTGACCGGCACGCCGCGCCGGCCGCTGGTCGGCGTGGGCGTGGACGAGAGCGCCGCGCTCGCGGTGGAGGGCGACGGCAGCGCCTGCATCTTCGCCACCGACCCGCACGGCAGCGCCTGGGTGGTCCGCGGCGGCTTCCCCGAGGTCCAGACCGCCGGCAAGCCGCTGCAGCTGGCCCGGGTCGAGGTGATCGGCGTCGGCGCGGGCTCGACCCTGCACCTGCCGGCCGGCACCGTCGACGCCCCGGCGTTCCGCAAGGTCTATCGGGTGGACAATGGCCGCCTGCAGGAGGTCGCCCCGATGATGCTCGCGATCCATGGCGGTGCCGGCGTCGAACGCGCCGACCTGAGCCCCGAAGAGGAGCGTGCCGCCCGCGCGGCGCTGGAACTGGCCCTGCGCCGCGGTTACGAGGCGCTGCACGCCGGCAAGCCGGCGCTGGACGCGGTGACCGCAGCGATCACCGTCCTGGAGGACGACCCGAACTTCAACGCCGGCCGCGGCGCCGTGTTCACCCACGACGGCCGCAACGAGCTGGATGCCTCGCTGATGGACGGCGCGACCCGTGCGGCCGGTGCGGTCGCCGGCGTGCATCGCGTGAAGAACCCCATCCTGCTGGCGCGGGCGGTGATGGACCGTTCGCCCCACGTGATGATGGTCGGCGACGGCGCCGAGGCCTTCGCGAAGGAGCAGGGCGTCGAGCTGGTCGACCCGGCCTGGTTCCGCACCGAGAAGCGCTGGCAGCAGCTCCAGCAGCGGCTGCGCGAGGACGCCGCCAAGCAGGCCGCGCTCGATCCGCACCCCGGGCGCCGCTACACCGGCACCGTCGGCGCCGTGGCGCTGGACGGGCAGGGCAGGCTGGCCGCCGGCACCTCCACCGGCGGCATGACCGACAAGCGCTACGGCCGGGTCGGCGACTCGCCGATCATCGGCGCCGGCACCTACGCGAACGCCGTCTGCGCCGTGTCCGGCACCGGCTGGGGCGAGTTCTACATCCGCACCGCCGCCGCCCACGACGTCTGCGCCCGCATGACCTACCTGAACGAAACCGCGCAGCAGGCCGGCGAGGCGGTCATCAACGGCGCTGTCCCGGCGCTGGGCGGCGACGGTGGCGCCATCGTCCTGGCCGCCGACGGCAGCGTCGCCATGCCGTTCAACACCGAGGGCATGTTCCGGGGCTGGATCGGTGCCGACGGCGTGCCCCACGTCGCCGTTTTCGCCGACGAAACGCTTACAATGCCGGCCCCGTCGACGCGCTGACCGCGGAGCGGATCGTCCACGCCGGCAGTGTCCCGGTTCGAGCGTTGACACCCGCCCGCGCAGCCGTCAGAATTGCGGGCTGTTTCACCGTGTACTGTTTTACCGGACGTTGTTCAGCCGGAGGGATACCCAAGCGGCCAACGGGGGCAGACTGTAAATCTGCTGGCTTACGCCTTCGGTGGTTCGAATCCACCTCCCTCCACCACTCCGAAAACCCTAGGGTTTCGGAGGGCGGGACGTAAAAGGAGGATCACGGAGGTGGATGAGAATCGCCGCCGTGGTTCGACAGGCATCGCGTAGCGATGGCTGAACATGCCGCGCAGCGGCATGGCCCGGAGGGCGAGGGGCGTAGCCCCGAGTCATCCACCTCCCTCCACCGCGCTGGCTTCGCCGTTCCGCACGATGCGGGAGTAGTTCAATGGTAGAACCTCAGCCTTCCAAGCTGATGGTGCGGGTTCGATTCCCGTCTCCCGCTCCAATGCGGCGCCATGGACACCCCGGTCGACGCGGTCCGGTCCGGTCGAACGATCCGGTCACCACATCGTTGCTCACGTAGCTCAGTCGGTAGAGCACCTCCTTGGTAAGGAGGAGGTCGAAGGTTCGATTCCTTTCGTGAGCACCACCCATCGTCAAACTCCAGTCGAGTTCAAGAGAAGCAATCATGGCCAAGGGTAAGTTCGAGCGCACCAAGCCCCACGTGAACGTGGGCACGATCGGTCACGTTGACCACGGCAAGACGACGCTGACGGCGGCGCTGACGAAGATCGGCGCGGAGCGTTTCGGCGGCGAGTTCAAGGCATACGACGCGATCGACGCGGCGCCGGAAGAGAAGGCGCGCGGGATCACGATCTCGACGGCGCACGTGGAATACGAGAGCCCGACGCGCCACTACGCGCACGTGGACTGCCCGG
>JAEWNA010000092.1 GCA_023392975.1 Pseudomonadota bacterium
GGCGAAGGCCTTGGCGGTCGACAGCGTCAGCGCGACCTTGTCTTCCGGTGTCGCGACGCGGAGGCAGGCGTGGGCGGCGGTGAACAACGTCGATGTCATGGCTTTGCTGTTCGTAGGAGCGACGTGAGTCGCGACCCGGAAGCGCATTGAGGTGTGCGGTCGCGACTCACGTCGCTCCTACAAAAAACTCAGCCCGCCACGCGCCGCTTCTTCTTCGCCTCGTCCGAGCGCAACTGCTTCAGGCGTTCGAAGTAGCCGGGTTCGATGCCGGTGACGTATTCGCCGTTGAAACAGGAGCTGTCGAACCTGCGGCCCGGGAACTTCGGTCCAGCGACGGCGGCTTCGAGGTCGGCGAGGTCCTGGTAGATCAGCCAGTCGCAGCCGAGCAGTTCCTGGATCTGCTGTTCGGTGCGACCATGCGCGACGAGTTCGTCGACCGACGGCATGTCGATGCCGTACACGTTCGGGTAGCGCACCGGCGGCGCGGCGGACGCGAGGTAGACCTTCTTGGCGCCGGCGTCGCGGGCCATCTGCACGATCTGCTGCGAGGTCGTGCCGCGCACGATCGAGTCGTCGACCAGCAGCACGACGCGGTTGCGGAACTCCAGCGGGATCGGGTTGAGCTTGCGGCGCACGGATTTCGCGCGCTCGCCCTGCCCCGGCATGATGAAGGTTCGGCCGACGTAGCGGTTCTTGATGAAGCCCTCGCGGTACTTCACGCCGAGCACGTTGGCGATCTCCAGCGCGGCATCGCGCGAGGTGTCGGGGATCGGGATCACCACGTCGATGTCGTGCTTGGGCCGCTCGCGCAGGATCTTCTCGCCGAGGGTCACGCCCATGCGCATCCGCGCCTTGTGCACGGAGATCTCGTCCATCATCGAGTCGGGACGCGCGAAGTACACGAACTCGAAGATGCACGGTCGCAGGTCGCCTTCGGCGCACTGGCGCGAATGCAGTTCGCCGCGCGGCGTGATCACCACCGCTTCGCCCGGTGCGACGTCGCGCAGGCGCTCGAAGCCGAGCACGTCCAGCGCCACCGATTCGGAGGCGATCGCGTATTCGATGCCGGCGTCGGTCTGGCGACGGCCCAGCACCAGCGGGCGGATGCCGTTCGGGTCGCGGAACGCCACCAGGCCCAGGCCCAGCACCACGGTCAGCACCGCGTAGCCGCCCTTGGCGCGGCGGATCACGTTCTCGACCGCGCGGAATGCGGCGTCCGGCGTCAGCACGCGCTGCTTGTCCAGCTCGTGCGCGAAGACGTTGAGCAGCACTTCCGAGTCGGACTCGGTGTTGACGTTGCGGCGATCCTGTTCGAACACTTCGCGGCGCAGCGTGTCGGTGTTGATCAGGTTGCCGTTGTGCGCCAGGGCGATGCCGAAGGGCGAGTTCACGTAAAAGGGTTGCGCCTCGTCGCTGCCCTCGCTGCCCGCGGTGGGATAGCGGCAGTGGCCGATGCCCACGCGGCCCTGCAGCAGCGCCATCTCGCTGGCGCGGAAGGCGTCGCGCACGAGGCCGTTGCCCTTCACGACGCGCAGGGCGGTGCCGTTGGCGGTGGCGATGCCGGCGGCGTCCTGTCCGCGATGCTGGAGCACGGTGAGCCCGTCGTAGAGCTGGGCTGCGACGTCCGTGGTGCCGACGATGCCGATGATGCCGCACATGGATGAGGACTCCGGGTCACGCGAAAACGCGCCTCGCGGGCGCGGGGAACACGATGACCGCGGCGCCGGCCTGCGCCGGCGCGACGGTCAGGGATACGGGCGGACGATGCCGTCGACGCCGACCTTGGCCTGGATCTGGGCCTTGAGCTGGTCGGCGGCGGCGCGGTCGAGCGCGGGACCGACGCGGACGCGGGTGAGCTTGCCCTTGTCGGTGGTCACGGTGTCGGTGAAGGCGGTGAAGCCGGCCGCGCGCAGTCGCTCGCGCAGGGCGCCGGCCTGGACGGGGTCGGAGAACGCGCCGACCTGCACCGCGAACCCGACCTTGGCGGCGGCGGGCGGCGTGGCCGGCTTCGGTGCCGGCGGCGCGGGAGTCGGCTTCGGCGCAGTCGCGACCGGTTTGGGCACGGCAGGTGTCGGCTCGGCGGGTTTCGGGGACGCCGGCTTGGTGTCCGGCTTCGTGGCCGCGGTCTTCGGCTCGGCCGGTTTCGCGGACTCGACCGGCGCCGGTTTCGGCGGTTCAGCAGCGGCCGGGGCCGTCGTCTCGGCGTCCAGTGCGACCACGCGCACTGGCACGTCGCTGCGCACGTCCAGCGCCTTGAGCCGCACGCTTTCGGCCTCGGCGCGGGTCGCATAGGGGCCGATGCGCACTCGGAACGCCGATTTGCCGTTGACGGTCGTGGTCTCGCTGTAGGCCGGCAGCCCGGCGGCCTTGGCCAGCGTGACCACCTGGTCGGCGCCCTTCTGGGTGGCGTAGGCGCCGAAATGCACCGCGTAATCGCCGGCGGCGGCGGTCGGCGGCAGGGCCGTGGCCGCGTCGGCGGGGGGCGTCGCGGCCGGATCCGTGGCGGTGGCGTCGGTGCCGGCGGCAGGTGCGGCTCCGGCAGGCATGGTCCCGGCAGGCTGAGGACGATCGACCGGGGTGGCGTCCATCCCGACCGCCCCGCCCTTCGGCACTTCGCCCGGCGCCGCGAGCGGCAATTCGCGGGTCTCCATCTCCCCGGCGGGCGCATCCGGCATCTTCAGCGGCACGTCGGACACGCCGCTGTCGGGCGCAGGGCCCTTGACCAGCATCGGCAGGAAGATGACGGCGAGCGCGACCAGGACGGCCGCGCCGATGAGGCGCTGTTTGAGGGCAGTGTCCAAGGGGCCGGGTCCGCACGGGCAGGGAGGCGGGCGGATTATACGCCGGCCCCGTCGACGACCGTCCGGACGACAATCCCCGGACCGTTCAGGCCCTCGTCATCGCGGCGGTCGTCATCGAGGCGACCGCCGCCGCCGTATGGAACGAGCCGAACACCAGCACGCGGGCGCCCGGCGGTGCGGTGCGGCAGGCCGCGTCCAGCGCTTCGACGACGGTCGCCATGCGCGTGCCCGCAGCCGCGGGCGTATCGGCGAGCGCCTGCGCGAGCGCGTCCGCGTCGCGGGCGCGCGGGCCGGCGTCGGGCAGGCCGGCGAGCCACCAGCGATCGACCTGCGATGCCAGCGCGGCGACCACGCCGGCGG
>JAEWNA010000097.1 GCA_023392975.1 Pseudomonadota bacterium
TCGCGCCATGCGCGAGGGCCGGGCTTCCGCCCATCGCCGGAACCCGAGGCCTCAATGGCTCGCGAGCTGCCGGAGCATGGAGTGCAGGATGCCGCCGTGGTGGGCGAGCCGGCGCGTTCGCGAACCATCGGTTCGCGCGCCGTCGAGCGCCCTCGCGCCGTGCGCGAGGGCCGGGCTTCCGCCCATCGCCGGAACCCGAGGCCTCAATGGCTCGCGAGCTGCCGGAGCACGTAGTGCAGGATGCCGCCGTGGCGGAAGTACTCGACCTCCTTCGGCGTCAGCAGCAGCACCCGCACCCGGAACCGCCGTTCGCTGCCGTCGGCCCGGCGGGCAACCACCTCGGCGGTCCGGGAGGCGCCATCGGCCAGGCCGGTGATGTCGAACACCTCCGAGCCGTCCAGCCCCAGGCCGGCGGCGTTCGCGCCGTCCTCGAACTGCAGCGGCAGCACGCCCATGCCGACCAGGTTGGAGCGGTGGATGCGCTCGAAGCTCTCGGCGATCACGGCGCGCACGCCCAGCAGGTGGGTGCCCTTGGCTGCCCAGTCGCGGCTGGAGCCGGTGCCGTATTCCTTGCCGGCCAGCACCACCAGCGGCACGCCTTCGGCCTTGTAGCGCATCGCCGCGTCGTAGATCGGCAGCTTTTCGGCAGACGGGTAATGCAGGGTGTTGCCGCCTTCCTCGCCGCCCAGCATCAGGTTCTTGATCCGGATGTTGGCGAAGGTGCCGCGGACCATCACGTCGTCGTTGCCGCGGCGCGACCCGTAGCTGTTGAAGTCGGCCGGCTGCACGCCGCGCGACTGCAGGAAGAGCCCCGCAGGCGAACTGGCCTTGATGTTGCCGGCGGGCGAGATGTGATCGGTGGTGATCGAATCGGCGAACAGGCCGAGGACGCGGGCGCCATGGAGGTCCTCGATCCGCTCCGTCGCCAGGCTCATGCCGTCGAAGTAGGGCGGATGCTTGATGTAGGTCGAGGCCGGGTCCCAGGCGTAGGCGTCGCCGTCCGGGGTCGCCATCGCGTTCCACCGGCTGTCGCCGGCGAACACGTCGGCGTAGTTGCGGGCGAACATCTCCGGGCCGACGGTCGCCGCGATGAGGTCGCCGATCTCCTTCGCGCTCGGCCACAGGTCGCGCAGGAACACCGGCTGGCCGTCGCTGCCGGTGCCCAGGGGGTCCCGGGTCAGGTCGATGTCGACCGTGCCGGCGAGGGCGTAGGCCACGACCAGCGGCGGCGAGGCGAGGTAATTCATCTTCACCTCGGGGTGCACGCGGCCCTCGAAGTTGCGATTGCCGGAGAGCACCGAGGCGACGGCCAGCTCGCCCTTGGCGATCGCCTTCGACACCGGGTCGGGCAGCGGGCCGGAGTTGCCGATGCAGGTGGTGCACCCGTAGCCGACCACGTAGAAGCCCAGGGCTTCGAGATCGTCGAGCACGCCGGCTTTCTGCAGATAGTCGGTGACCACGCGCGAGCCCGGGCCCAGTGAGGTCTTCACCCACGGCGCCGGCTTCAGGCCACGGGCGACGGCGTTGCGGGCAAGCAGGCCGGCGCCGAGCATCACCGCCGGGTTCGAGGTATTGGTGCAGGAGGTGATCGCGGCGATCACCACCGAGCCGTCGGTCAGCTCCGCATCGCGGTCCTGCAGCCGCAGGTGGATGCGCGGGCTGGCCGCCAGATGCGCCGACTGCGGCTGCCCGCCGCCTTCCTCGACGAAATCCGAAACCGTCTCCGCGGAGGGCTGTTTCGCCCGGCGCGATGCGGTGAGACCGCCGAGGTGGCTGCGGAAGTCCGCCTTGACGCCTTCCAGCAGCACGCGATCCTGCGGGCGCTTCGGTCCGGCCAGCGAGGGCCTCACGTCGCCGAGGTCCAGGGCCAGCGTCGACGAGAATTCCGGATGCGGGCTGTCCGGCGTGTGCCACAGGCCCTGCGCCTTCGCGTAGGCCTCGACCAGCGCGATGTGGTCGGCGTCGCGGCCGGACAGGCGCAGATAGGTCAGCGATTCGGCGTCGATCGGGAAGATGCCGCAGGTCGCGCCGTATTCCGGCGCCATGTTGGCGATCGTGGCGCGGTCGGCCAGCGGCAGGTGCTGCAGGCCGTTGCCGAAGAACTCGACGAACTTGCCGACCACGCCGTGCTTGCGCAGCATCTGGGTGACGGTGAGCACGAGATCGGTCGCGGTGCTGCCTTCCGGAAGCCGCCCGGTCAACCGGAAACCGACCACTTGCGGGATCAGCATCGACGAGGGCTGGCCGAGCATCGCCGCTTCCGCCTCGATCCCGCCCACGCCCCAGCCGAGCACGCCGAGGCCGTTGATCATCGTGGTGTGGCTGTCGGTGCCGAACACGGTGTCCGGGAAGGCGGTGGCTTCGCCGTCGATCTCGCGGGCCATCACCACCCGCGCGAGGTGCTCGAGATTCACCTGGTGGACGATGCCGGTGTTCGGCGGCACGACCTTGAAGTCGTCGAACGCCTGCTGGCCCCAGCGCAGGAAGCCGTAGCGTTCGTGGTTGCGCTCGAATTCGATGCGGCCGTTGAGGTCCAGCGCATCGGCCTTGCCGTAGACGTCGACCTGGACGGAGTGGTCGATCACCAGCTCGGACGGGATCAGCGGGTTGATTCGCTTCGGGTCGCCGCCGAGGGCGACCATCGCGTCGCGCATCGCGGCGAGGTCGACCACGCAGGGCACGCCGGTGAAGTCCTGCAGCACGACCCGGGCGGGCATGAACGCGATCTCGGTGTCGGGTTCCTTGGCGGGGTCCCAGGTCGCCACCGCCTCGATGTGCGCCGGCAGGACGCTGGTGCCGTCCTCGTGGCGGAGCAGGTTCTCCAGCAGGATCTTCAGCGCGTAGGGCAGGCGGTCGAGCCGGCCGAAGCGGCCTTCCAGGGCGGGCAGGCTGTAATAGGCGAGCCGGCGTCCGCCGACCTCCAGATGGCGGCGGGTGCCGAAGGAATCGGTCATGTCGGGCTCCTGGACGTGGGGGATGGGCCGATTATCCTCCGCGACGGCGACCGCCGCAGGACGCCCGCGGCGGATGGCGTGTTGCACGACTGCCATGGAGTATGCAAGGAAAAGTATGTAAGATATCGGCATACTTCAGCCCGGAGCCGCCGATGGAAGCCACCGTCGCCGAACGCGGTCAGATCACCCTTCCGAAGGCCGTTCGCGATGCGCTGGGCCTGACCAAGGGCAGCGTGCTCAAGGTCGAGCTGGAAGGCAGCCGGATCGTGCTGCGCAAGTCGGTGGACGACGCGGTCTCCCGCGCCCGCGGTCGCTTCCGGCTCGACGGCTTCGAGACCACCGAGGCCGCCGTCCAGGCGGTGCGGGGCGACGCCGGCGACGAGGCGCCCGCCGAATGATCGCCGTCGACGCCCCGGTGCTGATCGACCTGCTCACCGACGGCCCGCATGCCGACGCCGCCGAAGCCTGCCTGCGCCAGTGCCTGAGTACCGGCCCGGTGGTGGTCTGCGACGTGGCGCTGGCCGAGATCTGTGCCGCCCTGCGCGATGGCGCCGAGGCGCTGTCGGTGCTGGAAGAGATGAGCATCCGCTTCAGCCCGGTCGAGGCCAAGTCCGCCCTGCGCGCCGGCGAGATGCAGCGCCGGCATCGCCAGCGCAGCGTCGCAGCCCCGGTGCGCGCCACGCCCGACTTCCTGATCGGTGCCCATGCGCTACTACAGTGCAATGGACTGATCACCCGCGACGACCGATTCTTCCGCGACTACTTCAAGGGGCTCAAGCTGGTCGTGCCCGCGGCCTGAGTCCACCTGTTCCCCCTTCTTGCCGCCGTTCTCCGCTTTCGCCCCCGCCAACGCCTTTCCCCAGGAGTCCTCCATGCTCGCCGCCTACCGCCAACATGCCGCCGAACGCGCCGCGCTCGGCATCCCGCCGCTGCCGCTGACCGCGCAGCAGACCGCCGAGGTCGTCGAGCTGCTGAAGGCGCCGCCGGCGGGCGAGGACGCCTTCCTGGTCGACCTGATCGAGAACCGTGTGCCGGCCGGCGTCGACGACGCCGCGAAGGTCAAGGCGTCGTACCTCGCCGCCGTCGCCTTCGGCAAGGAAACCTGCGCGCTGATCTCCCGCGCCCGCGCCACCGAGCTGCTCGGCACCATGCTGGGCGGCTACAACATCCACCCGCTGATCGAGCTGCTGGACGACGCGGAAGTCGGCACCATCGCGGCCAATGCGCTCAAGCACACGCTGCTGATGTTCGACGCCTTCCATGACGTCGAAGAGAAGGCCAAGGCCGGCAACGCCAACGCGAAGGCCGTGCTGCAGAGCTGGGCCGACGCCGAATGGTTCACGAGCAAGCCGGAGCTGCCGTCCTCGCTGACGATCACCGTGTTCAAGGTGCCGGGCGAGACCAACACCGACGACCTCTCGCCCGCGCCCGACGCGACCACGCGCCCGGACATCCCCATGCACGCGCTCGCGATGCTCAAGAACAAGCGCGAAGGCGCGCCGTTCGTGCCGGAGGAAGACGGCAAGCGCGGCCCGATCCAGCAGATCCTCGACCTGAAGGCCAAGGGCCACCTGGTCGCCTACGTCGGCGACGTGGTCGGCACCGGCTCCAGCCGCAAGTCCGCCACCAACAGCGTGCTGTGGTGGACCGGCGAGGACATCCCGTTCATTCCGAACAAGCGCTTCGGCGGCGTCTGCCTGGGCTCGAAGATCGCACCGATCTTCTACAACACGATGGAAGACGCCGGCGCGCTGCCGCTGGAGATCGACGTCGCCGACATGCACATGGGCGACGTGGTCGAGCTGAAGATCGACCATGCGTCCGGCAAGGTCACCGCCTTCAAGGACGGCCGGCAGATCGCCGAAAGTGCGCTGAAGTCCGACGTGCTGCTGGATGAAGTCCGCGCCGGCGGCCGCATCCCGCTGATCGTCGGCCGCGGCCTGACCGCGAAGGCCCGCGAGGCGCTGGGCCTGCCGGCCTCGACCCTGTTCCGCCTGCCGCAGCAACCCGCCGACACCGGCAAGGGCTACTCGCTGGCGCAGAAGATGGTCGGCCGCGCCTGCGGCCTGCCGGAGGGCAAGGGCATCCGCCCGGGCACCTACTGCGAACCGAAGATGACCTCGGTCGGTTCGCAGGACACCACCGGCCCGATGACACGCGATGAGCTGAAGGACCTGGCCTGCCTCGGCTTCTCCGCCGACCTCGTCATGCAGTCGTTCTGCCACACCGCGGCGTATCCGAAGCCGGTCGACGTGAAGACCCACCACACGTTGCCGGAATTCATCTCCACCCGTGGCGGCATCTCGCTGCGTCCGGGCGACGGCGTGATCCACAGCTGGCTCAACCGCATGCTGCTGCCCGACACCGTCGGCACCGGCGGCGACTCGCACACCCGTTTCCCGGTCGGCATCAGCTTCCCGGCTGGTTCGGGCCTGGTCGCGTTCGCCGCGGCGACCGGCGTCATGCCGCTCGACATGCCGGAATCCGTGCTGGTGCGCTTCAAGGGCCAGATGCAGCCGGGCGTGACCCTGCGCGACCTCGTCAACGCCATCCCGCTGTACGCGATCAAGCAGGGCCTGCTGACCGTCGCCAAGCAGGGCAAGCAGAACATCTTCTCGGGCCGCATCCTCGAGATCGAAGGCCTGCCGGACCTCAAGGTCGAACAGGCGTTCGAGCTGTCCGACGCCTCGGCCGAGCGGTCCGCCGCCGGCTGCACCGTGCGCCTGGACAAGGCGCCGATCATCGAATACCTCAACAGCAACATCACGCTGCTGAAGTGGATGATCGCCGAGGGTTACGCCGACGCGCGTTCGCTGGCCCGCCGCATCGCCAAGATGGAAGCGTGGCTGGCCGATCCGCAGCTGCTCGAACCCGATGCCGACGCCGAATACGCTGCGGTGATCGAGATCGACCTGGCCGACGTGCATGAGCCGATCGTCGCCTGCCCGAACGACCCGGACGACGTGAAGACGCTGTCGGAGGTCGCTGGTGCGACCATCGACGAGGTCTTCATCGGCTCGTGCATGACCAACATCGGCCACTTCCGCGCCGCCGCGAAGCTGCTGGAAGGCAAGCGCGACATCCCGACCCGCCTGTGGGTCGCGCCGCCGACCAAGATGGATGCTTCGGAGCTGACGAAGGAAGGCCATTACGGCACGTTCGGTACGGCGGGTGCGCGCATGGAAATGCCGGGCTGCTCACTGTGCATGGGCAACCAGGCGCAGGTGCGCGAGGGCGCGACCGTGTTCTCGACCTCGACCCGCAACTTCCCGAACCGCCTCGGCAAGAACTCGAACGTCTACCTCGGTTCCGCCGAGCTGGCGGCGATCTGCTCGCGCCTGGGCCGCATCCCGACCAAGGCCGAGTACATGGCCGACATCGGCGTGATCAACGAGAAGGGCGCCGAGATCTACCGCTACATGAACTTCGACCAGATCGAGGACTACAAGCAGGTCGCCGACAGCGTCGCTGCCTGATCGAAGCATGCGATGCAACGAAAACGCCCGGCATTGCCGGGCGTTTTCGTTCGGGCTGCGCGCTGCTAGCATTCGCGCATGTCCGAGCACGACTCTCCCACCGGGTACTCGCAGAAATCCGCAGACGGCATCGCGGAGACCACTTGTCCGCATTGCGGCTCATCGCAGGTCTTCCAGCACCCGGTAACGGGCGAGTGGACCTGCCTGTACTGCCGGGCACACTGGGCCGCCACCCGGACCGCCGTCGTTTCGGTTGGCGACGAAAACGCGCCGCGTGGCGCGGACATCGCTACCGGCCGGGTGTTCGTCTGCCCCAATTGCGGCGGAACCCAGCTCAAGCAGGACGGTTACACCGGCAAGTGGCTGTGCCTGGACTGCCGTAACGAGTTCCTCGATGTCGATGCGCGGATGGTTGTCGTTGATGCCGCCGCCACCATCCGCAAGAACGACCTGGTCGTGGACACCGCGAACCTGCTGAGCGATGCGCAAGAGGCCGATTTGCTGGCGTATCTGCGCTCGATCGAATCGCAGTTGGTGGTTGCGGTGGAAACCGTCAACACGATCACCGAGAACGTCGAATACTACGC
Source organism: Pseudomonadota bacterium (assembly GCA_023392975.1). Classification (GTDB taxonomy): domain Bacteria; phylum Pseudomonadota; class Gammaproteobacteria; order Xanthomonadales; family Xanthomonadaceae; genus Lysobacter_I. The sequence goes on from JAEWNA010000097.1 coordinate 7,018, forward strand.
CCGCCGACGCGCGCAGGAACTCGGCGTCGGCCGCGACGACATCGACAATGGCGTGTACATCGTGGTGGTACTGAATCCACGGCGCATCCAGATTGTCGCCGGCAACGGCGTCGCGCCGAAGATCGATGCGACGCAGCTCAACCGCATATCCAGCCAGATCATCGCGCCGAAACTCAAGGCGGGCGACTATGTGGCCGGGTTCAAGAGCGGTGTCGCGGAGATGCTGCGGTTGTACACGTTTCCGGCCAACAGCGCCGAGGCGTCAGTAGCAAAGCCGAACGGCGGAGGAAAGAAGGGGCGCGGCTGCCTGGGCGTGGTGCTTGCGGCCATCACGGCAATCATCGGAAGCTGCTTCGGCTTGGCGCATTGGCAGGCCCAGCAACCGTACCACCGCTACACACGGATCAGCGCGGAAGGCGCGGCCTGCTTCGACCACTACTACGTGTACGACAAGCAGGCGAAAGCCCATCGCCTGGCATCGAAGACCGCAGTGCCCGTCGGCAATTGCATGGCTGAGAAAAAAACCTCCAGCTCATGCACACAGGAGGTTTACACCACCTTCGAATCGATCGATTGGCGCGATGTCGAAGTGAGCAGTCGGACCGTGAGCGGCGATTTCTGCAGCAGTCCCAGTGGAGATTCCGGCAGTAACAGCAGCGACAACAGCAGCAGTTCCTACGATGGGGGCGACTTCGATTCGGGATCCAGCGGCGGTTCCGATTGGTAGCGTCACACCAGACGCGCGTCGATCACGGCTACCATGTGCCGGCGCTGGTACACGAAATTGTCCAGTTCTCGGCATTGCGAATGACGCGATCAGCGTGTGCTGATCGTCCACTTAGCCCAGTTCGTCTTCCACCAGCCGTGCCATCGCTCGCCGCCGCAGCATGAAATCCCAGTAAGTGCCGCCCATCTGCCGCCAGAGCACGGCCGAGCGCAGGGCGGCGAGCAGCAGTGCGCGGATCTCGGCGACGACATCCGGCTGCTGCAGGTAGTGCGGGTTGCCGTGGACGATGACCTTGGGCTGCAGGTTGCTGATGGTGTCGGCATAGAGCCGGCCGAGGCGGCCGATGACGTCCGGATGCAGGCTGCCCTGGCGCTCGGCCGTCGCCTGCAGGTCGCGCAGGGCATCGCCGATGCGGCGGGCCATCGCCTGGTCGGCGACGAAGCCGCGCTCGATCCGCAGCACCGACAGGCCGAGGCGCGACAGGGCCTCGTCGCGCCCGCGGTCGGTCAGCTGCGCGTGCAGGAGCTTCAGGCCGTTGCGGAGCGCCGGAACCCCACCGTAGACCGCGTCGGCGGTCTCGGCATCGATCCGGAACACGCTGTCGAGCATGGCGCGCTCGCCGTCCGCGTCGGCATGGCCGGTGTCGGCGATCTGGCGCACGAGCTTCAGGGATTGGAGCAGGCCGGCGAGCGCCAGCGTGCGGGAACGGAGATCCGGTGTCGTCATCCCGACAGGATAGCCGGGATGCGTCCCGCGGTCAGGCGCGAGGGGCGTCGAGCGGGGCATCCGTGGCGGCGATCACCGCGCCGCCGAGGCAGACCTCGCCGTCGTACAGCACCAGCGATTGCCCGGGCGTGACCGCGCGCTGCGGTCGGGCGAAGACCACGGCGAGGGTGCCGTCGTCGTGCGCCTCGACCGTGCAGGCTTCGTCCTGCTGGCGATAGCGGGTCTGCGCAGTGCAGGCGAATGCGCGGGCGGGCGGGGCGCCGGCGATCCAGTGCACGGCCTCGGTCCATAGCCTGTTCGAGAACAGGTACGGCGAATCCGTCCCCTGATCGACGATCAGCGTGTTGTCCGCGACACGCTTGCCGACCACGAACCACGGCGCGGCGGCGAAGCCCTTCACGCCGCCGATGTGCAGGCCCTCGCGCTGGCCGAGCGTGAAATAGAACACGCCCGGGTGCTCGCCGATGCGGCGGCCGTCCGGGGTGACCATCGGGCCGGGTTTCGCGGGGAGGTACTGCGACAGGAAGGTGCGGAAGTCGCGTTCGCCGATGAAGCAGATGCCGGTGGAGTCCTTCTTGGCCGCGGTCGGCAGGCCTGCTTCGGCCGCCATGCGGCGCACGTCGGTCTTGATCAGCTCGCCCAGCGGGAAGCGGGTGGCGGCGAGCTGCGCCTGGCCGAGCTGGTGCAGGAAGTAGCTCTGGTCCTTGCCGCGGTCGGCGGCGCGCAGCAGTTGCCAGGCGCCGTCGCGTTCGCGGACACGGGCGTAGTGCCCGGTCGCGATGGCTTCTGCGCCGAGGTCGTGGGCGGCGTCGAGGAAATGCTTGAACTTGATTTCGCGGTTGCACAGCACGTCCGGGTTGGGCGTGCGCCCGGCGGCGTATTCGGCCAGGAAGTGCTCGAACACGCCGGCCCAGTACTGGGTCGAGAAGTCCCGGAAATGGATCGGGATGCCCAGCCGGCCGCAGACCGCGACCGCGTCGCGGCGGTCGTCCTCGGCGCGGCACTCGCCGCTGCCGTCGTCGGCCCAGTTGGTCATGAACAATCCGGCGATGGCTTCGCCGGCGTCGCGCAGGACCAGCGCGGCGACCGAGGAATCGACGCCGCCGGACATGCCGACGATGATCCGCGGGGCGGCCATGCGCCCGCTCAGGCGGGGTGTCGCAGCAGCGACAGCGGGAAGCGGTGGCCGGCGAGGTGGTCGGCGACCACCTGCCACACCAGCGGGCTGCGATGCCGGTCGCGGACGTCGAGCAGTGCCTCCGGCGTCATCCACAGGGCGCGGACGATGCCGTCGTCGAGCGTGCGCGCCGGGTCATGCCGGTCGGGCTCGGCGGCGAAGGCGAACCGGAGGTAGTGGCGCCCCGTCTCCGGCGCCTTCCACTGGTAGGCGCCGAGGAAACCGGTCAGGCGCACATCCCAGCCGGTCTCCTCGCGGGTCTCGCGCAGGGCCGCGTCCTGCAGGCTTTCGTCCGGTTCGAGGTGGCCGGCCGGCTGGTTGAGCACCAGGCGGCCGTTCACCCGCTCCTCGACGCAGAGCAGACGGCCGTCGGCCACCACCACGGTGGCCACGGTCACGTCCGGCTGCCAGAAACGGCCTTCGCGATAGGTCATCGGCCTGCGATCGGCCTCAGAGGTCGTCGCGGTCGCCGCTGAACTTGATCTCCATGTCGTCGGCGGTCTCGGCGGCGATGTCCATCGCGGCCTCCAGCTGGGCGCCATTGATCGTGTCGGGCAGCTTGATCACGAAATACAGCACGTCGCCGCCGATCTCCCAGCTGCCGAGCTTGTTCTTGCGGCTCTCGCCGAGGAGTTCCATCGCCTTCGAACCGGTGATGCCATCCTTCTCGACCCGCGCGGCCGGGGCGAAGATCTCGCGGATATTGTAGCCGCCGACGCTCTCGGTGCCGCCGCTGACGAACACCAGCTGGGTCCGGCCTTCCTTGCTGTAGTTGTAGGTGACCTTGAAGTCGCCGTCGTCGTCGACCGAGTACTTGATGCCCTGGGCGTCGAGGCGCGACTTGACCGAGGCGTCCTCGGCATGGGCGACGGGCGCCAGCGCGAGCGTGGCAGCAAACAGCGTGGAAGCGATGACCGAGGTGCGGATCAGCGACATGTACGTTTCCCCTTGATGAGGACGACCGGGACGGCCGTCTGCGATCCGCATTGTGTCCCGACCGTCCGATCGGCGTCCACGGTCCGGTGGTCCTATGGCCCCCCGCAGATGCGGGGGTGCCGTAGGCGCTGGCCGCCAGTGCATGCGCGCCGGCCGGGCGGCCCGCCGATCTTCCCCGGCGGATCGCACGATCGCAGGTCGGTGTCGGGCGACATGCCTGCACCCGGGTCGGCCCCGGGATGCGCGTCGATCGACGGGTGCGGAATCGGTCCGCTCGTCCGCGGCGCGATCACGCAACGCGGGCGCTTGCCGGTCGCGGACCCGTATAATTCGCGGATGGCCGGCCATCAAGAACACGAATCCGATCACGCGCATGGCGTCGCCGTCGAGGCCACCAGGCCCGAACTGGCGCGCCCGCCGCTCTACTCGGTGCTGCTGCTCAACGACGACTACACCCCGATGGACTTCGTGGTGGAAGTGCTGACGCGTTTCTTCTCGATGCCGCTGGAGAAGGCGACCCAGGTCATGCTCCACGTGCACACCCGCGGTCGCGGCGTTTGCGGCGTGTTCACCCGCGAGATCGCCGAGTCCAAGGTCGCCCAGGTGAACGAATTCGCACGGATGAACCAGCATCCGCTGCTGTGCACCATGGAAAAGGCCTGAGCCCGGCCCCAACTCCCGCCGACGGGTATCGATAGCGCCTTCTGGCGCGGAACTTGCGTGCTTGCATCCGGGCACACGACGGGTCATTGTCGTGACGCATGGACGGGAACGTCGCGATTGCAGCGTTCCGGTACGACGCAGTGTTCCGGATCCCCGGTATTCCACGTCAGCGTGGGGCGACCCATTCTGATCCGCGTGTCCAGAACCGACGAACCGTTGACGCGGGACGTCGGTTCCGGCCTCGAACGGCAGAACTTCTCGGAGGGCGGCAGCGACCATGTTCAGCAAAGATCTCGAATTCGCCATCGGCCAGTGCTACAAGCACGCCCGCGAGGCGCGACACGAGTACATGACCGTCGAGCACCTGTTGCTGGCGCTCATCGACAACCCTTCCGCCGAGAGCGTGCTCAAGGCCTGCGGCGTGGATTTCCAGCGCCTGCGCGCCGATCTGGAGCACGCGATCTCCACGTCCGTGTCCACGCTGCCCGAAGGCGACGCGCGCGACACTCAGGCGACGCTGGGCTTCCAGCGCGTGCTGCAGCGGGCGGTCTACCACGTCCAGTCCTCGGGCAAGACCGAGGTGGCCGGCGCCAACGTCCTGGTCGCCATCTTCGGCGAAAAGGATTCCTACGCCGTCTACTACCTCAACCAGCAGGGCGTGACCCGGCTGGATGTCGTCAACTTCCTGTCCCACGGCATCACCAAGGCCGGGGACGTCCCCGCGCAGCCGACCCAGGAGTCCGGCGAGCAGGCGGGCGAAGCGGGCGAGGGCGGCGAAGGACGCAACGACCCGCTCGGCGAGTTCGCGACCAACCTCAACCAGATGGCCCGCGAAGGCCGGATCGACCCGCTGGTCGGCCGCGCCGAGGAAATCGAGCGCACCATCCAGGTCCTGTGCCGCCGGCGCAAGAACAACCCGCTGTACGTCGGCGAGGCCGGCGTGGGCAAGACCGCACTGGCCGAAGGCCTGGCGCGCCGGATCGTCGACGGCGAAGTGCCCGACGTGCTCGCCGACGCGACGATCTACTCGCTCG
>JAEWNA010000241.1 GCA_023392975.1 Pseudomonadota bacterium
GACGACGATCGCGTCGAAGTGTGCGCATTCCTCGCACACCTGCGCGCGGTCGATCTCCGGTCGTTCGTCGATCGCGGCGTAGGTCAACAGGCCGATCTCGATGGCGTCATCGAGCGCGTCATTGGCGATCGCCGCCCCCATTGCGCGCAGGTTTCCGCTGATCGGCGCGAGCGGGCAGTCCTTGATCCAGTGCGACATGACGCAGGCCTATTTCCCGACGAACGCCGCCTTGCGCCGCTCCAGGAACGCCGAGGTGCCTTCGCGCATGTCGTCGGTGGAGAACACCAGGCCGAACTGGGTGGATTCGTACTCCAGACCTTCCTCCAGCCCGCATTCGCCGCCGACGTTCACGCAGTCGAGCATGCCGCGCAGGGCCAGCGGGGCGGAGGCAGCGAGCTGTTCGGCCAGTTTCATCGTCTCGGCTTCGAGATCGGCGGCCGGCACCGCGCGGTTGACGATGCCGAGCTGCGCGGCGCGGGCGGCATCGATCGGCGCGCCGAGCAGGCACAGTTCCAGCGTCGCGGCGCGGCCGCAGAGGCGCAGCAGGCGCTGGGTGCCGCCGAAGCCGGGGATCAGGCCGAGGTTGATCTCGGGCTGGCCGACCTTCGCGGTGTCCGCGGCGATGCGCAGGTGGCAGGACATCGCCAGCTCCAGCCCGCCGCCGAGCGCGAAGCCGTTGACCATCGCGATCACAGGCTTCGGCATCTTCTCGATCCGGCGCATCATCCGGGTGCCGCGCAGCGAGAAATCGCGGCCCTCGGCGGGGGTCAGGCCGCGCATCTCGGCGATGTCGGCGCCGGCGACGAAGGCCTTGGGGCCGCTGCCGGTGAGGACCACCACCCGCACCGCGGGATCGGCCGCGGCGGCGTCGAAGGCGGCGTGCAGGGCGTCGAGGGTGCCGGAATCCAGCGCGTTCAGCCGCTCGGGCCGGTGGACGGTGATCCTGCGGACGGCGCCGCCCGGCACGGGCAGGTCGTCGATGAGCAGCGGGGCGGCGGGGGCGGTGTCCTGGGTCATGGCGGGATCGTGTCGGAGGGCGGGAAGGGCGGTCCGCATCGCCGCGGCGGGCGCCGGAAGCGGGCCCGGGAATCGGCGGAGGCGGGGAACTTGTGGGCCGCCGGCCGGTCACAGGGGCCGCCTCAGTGGCGGTTAAGTGCTGCGGACAGTATCCTAGCCCGTCGTTTGTCGAGTCCATACCGGGGCGGCTTCGGCCGCCCTTTACCTGCCGGTCACCGGCAAGTTTCCCCATTTCTGGAGAGTGACTGAATGAAGTTGCGTCTGCTCGCCGCCGGCACCCTGGCGGCCCTGGCCCTGACCGCCGGTGCGGCGTCCGCCCAGGACATCACGTCCGACAAGGGCAAGATGAGCTATGCCCTCGGCTATCGCGCCGGTGGCGAAATCGCCCAGGTCCTGTCCAGCGGCGAACAGCTCGACATGGCCACGGTGATGAAGGCCTTCCAGGACTCCGTCGGCAACAAGGAACCGGCGATCTCGCCCGAGCAGGCCGCTCCCGTGATGCAGGCGCTGCAGGCCCGCATCGTCGCCAAGGCCAAGGCCGAACTCGAGAAGCGCGCGGCCGACAACAAGGCCAAGGGCGACGCCTTCCTGGCCCAGAACAAGGGCAAGTCGGGCGTGAAGGTCCTGCCCAGCGGCGTCCAGTACAAGGTGCTCGAGACCGGCACCGGCGCGAAGCCGACCCAGGCCAACCAGATCACCGTCGAGTTCGTCACCACGCTGCCGGACGGCACCGAGGTGGAGAACACCAACAAGGCGATCAACGGCCAGGCCCCGGGTCCGGTCACCCTCCGCCTGAGCGAGATCCCGATGCCGGGCCTGCGCGAGGCGCTGCAGATGATGAACGCCGGTTCGCGCTGGGAAGTCGCCCTGCCGGGCAGCGCCGCCTACGGCACCACCGTCGAGCGCGCCGGCCGCATGGCCAACCAGGTGCTGATCTTCAACATCAAGCTGCTCAGCGTCGGTCCGGTGCTGCCGGCCCCGGCCTCGCAAGGCGGCGGCCAGGGTCACTGATCCGGTCGGCGACGCGTTCCACGCTCCACCCGTCACGCCGGCCCCGCGCCGGCGTGACGTTTTTCGGGGGCCGGATTCCCGTCCGCGTCCTCGTCCACGACTAGGCTCCCGTTCTCCCTTTCCTTCCCGCAGGCTCGATCCCGTGACCCTGTCCGCCCTCCTCACGCCCTGCATCGGCGTCTGCACGCTGGCCCCCGACGGCCAGTGCGACGGCTGTTTCCGCACCGGCGACGAGATCGCGGCGTGGACGTCGCTGTCCGACGACGAGCGCCAGCGGTTCATGGACGTCGTCCTGCCCGAGCGCGAGGCGCGTCGGGCCGTGGGCACGCAGGCATGAGGGGGTCGCGGTGAGACCCGCCGGATGAACGTGCTGTCCGCATTGCCGACCCTCGTCCGGGCGCTGCATCCGCTGGCGTCGCCGCCCTCCGCCGCGCCGTGGAACCGCGACGAGCTGGCCGACCTGCTGGGCGATGCCGTGCCGGTCGAGGCGGCCGTGCTGGTCGGCCTCGTGCCGCGCGACGACGGCCTCCGGGTGCTGCTGACCCGGCGCACCGACAGCCTGCGCAATCATGCCGGGCAGGTGAGTTTCCCCGGTGGTCGGATCGAGCCCGACGACGCCAGCGCGGTCGCTGCGGCCCTGCGCGAGGCGCAGGAGGAGATCGGCGTCGCGTCGACGCTGGTCGCGCCGATCGGCTTCCTCGACCCCATGCTCACCGTCACCGGCTTCCGGGTGCTGCCGGTGGTGGCGCGGGTCGATCCCGGCTACGTCGCCATCCCCGACCCGAACGAGGTGGACGAGGTGTTCGAGGTCGATCTCGACTTCCTGCTCGCGCCCGCCAGCCTGCAGAGCATCGGCATGGACTATCGCGGCCGCGTGCGTCACGTGCTGGAGTTCCAGCGTGCCCCGCGCGCCCCGCAGCACCGCATCTGGGGCGTGACCGCGGCGATCCTGTTCAACCTGCGCGAACGCCTCGCCGGCGTCGGGGTGTCATGACGTTCGACAAGTCTCCGCTGGTGTCCGCTGCCGATCTCGCCGCATCGCTGGACGATCCCGCGCTGCGCCTCCTGGATTGCCGCTTCTCCCTGGCCGATCCCTCGGTGGGCGAGGCGGCCTGGCGGGAAGACCACATCCCCGGGGCGCTGTACGCGCATCTCGATCGCGATCTGTCCGGCCCGCATGCGCCCGGCGCCGGCCGGCATCCCTGGCCCCAGACGGCGGCGTTCGCGGCGTGGCTCGGTCGCGTCGGCGTGACGCCCGAGACTCGTGTCGTGGCGTACGACGCCGGCGACGGCGCGTACGCGGCCCGGCTGTGGTGGCTGCTGCGCAGCTTCGGCCACGCCCGCGTCGCCGTGCTCGACGGCGGGCTCGCGGCCTGGACCGCGGCCGGCCTGCCGCTCGATGCCGCCATGCCGACCGTCGCTCCCGTTGCGCCATATCCGGGCCGGTTCGATACCGCTCGCCTGCTCGATCCCGCCGCGGTCGCCGCGCGCGTCGCCGCCGGCGACCTGCTGGTCGATGTCCGCGGCGCGGAGCGCTTCCGCGGCGAGGTCGAACCGATCGACCGCGTCGCCGGCCACGTGCCCGGCGCCCGCAATCGCCCGTACCCGAGCAACCTGCGCGACGGCCGCTTCAAGCCGGCGGCCGAACTCGCGGCCGAATTCGACGCGCTGCTCGACGGCCGCGCGCCTTCGGCGTCGATCGCGATGTGCGGCTCCGGCGTGACCGCCTGCCATCACCTGCTGGCGATGGCGCATGCGGGCCGCGACGGCGCCGCGCTGTTCACCGGGTCGTGGAGCGGCTGGATCGAGGATCCGGACCGCCCGATCGCGACCGGCGATACCTGAACCATCGACGCCTGATTCACCGACGCCTGATTCACGAGGACGTTCCGCATGCAGATCGAGATCTGGCACAACCCCAGGTGCGGTACTTCGCGCAACACGCTGGCGCTGATCCGCCACGTCGGTTTCGAGCCGACGGTCGTCGAATACCTGCAGTCGCCGCCGACGAAGGCGCGCCTCGCCGATGCCATCGCCGCGGCCGGACTGTCGGTGCGCGAAGCGATCCGTGCGAAGGGGGCGATCCACGCCGAACTCGGCCTCGGCGATGTCGCGTTGACCGACGACGCGCTGCTGGACGCGATGGTCGCGCATCCGGTGCTGATCAACCGGCCGTTCGTGTTCGCGCCGGGCGGCGTGCGCCTGTGCCGGCCGTCGGAGGTCGTGCTCGACCTGCTGCCGCCCTGCGACAAGCCGTTCGCAAAGGAAGACGGCGAGGTGGTGATCGACGCCGACGGGCGGCGCGTGCGCTGATCTTCGCGATGGTAGAGCGGGCTTCAGCCCGCTGTTCTGCTGCCGCAGGATCGATAGCAGGCTGAAGGCCGACGTCTTATTTCTTCAGCTTCGCCACCAGCGCCTGCAGTGCGGCCTGCGTGTCCGGCTCCCACCACTGCGCGACGAAGGTCTCGAGCTGGATGTATTCCGGCGACAGCGCTTCGACCACCGCGCGGCGGGCGATGGCGCGGGTCTGCAGCATCGGCTGGTGCGGCAGCTTCAGCAGCGCCTGCAGCCAGGCGATCGCGCGCGGCACGACGCCGTCCACGTCGGCCAGCTCGTCGACGAGGCCGATCGCGGCCGCGCGTTCGTCGGGCACCATCTCGCCGGCGACCAGCAGGCGCTCGGCGCGGCAATCGCCGACCACGCGACGCATCAGCATCTGGATGCCCTCGGGCACTACCAGCCCGACCTGGGTTTCGTTGAGGCCGATCGCGAACGGCCGCTGCGGGTCCGGGCTGCGGGCCATGATCCGGTAGTCGCAGCACAGCGCCAGCACGCAGCCGCCGGCGGGCGCGTGGCCGGTGATCGCGGCCACCACCGGGATGCGCGATTCGCCCAGCCGCCGGGCGGCGCCGAAGAACGCCTGCCAGGCTTCCAGCAGCGCGCCGCGCTGGTCGCCGAGCGACAGCAGGTAGGGCACGTCGAGGCCGGCCGAGAAGATCTTCGGGCTGCCGGCGAGGACCACGCCGCGGACGTCGTCAGCGAAGGCCTGTTCGAGCGCGGCGATCAGCGCCCGGCACAGGTCGGGGTTCAGCGCGTTCACCGGCGGGCGCGCCAGGTGCAGGCAGCGGATGTCGCCGATGTCCCGGGTGTCGATCAACGCGCTCATCGCGATCCTGTCGGCGGGGAAGGAGTGGCTATCATAGGCGCCATGCGCAACCTCGCCTACCGTTCGACCCTCGCCGTCCTCTGCACCTTCGCCGCGCTCGCGGCCGGGTGCTCGTCCTCGTCCTCGTCCTCGTCCTCGTCCGCACGCGACTGCGCGCCGCAGGTGCGCGACGGCTGGGTGCGGATGCCGCCCCCGGGTGCGGCGGCGTCGATGCCGATGCTCGCCGGTTTCGGCCGGATCGTGAACACCTGTCCGATGCCGGCGACGATCGTGGGCGCGAAGAGTCCGTCGTTCGCCGGCGTCGAACTGCACGAGACGCGCATGGTCGACGGCGTCAATCGCATGCGCCCGGTGCCCGAGCTGCGCATCGCGCCGGACGACAGCGCCGTGCTCAAGCCCGGCGGCCTGCACCTGATGCTGATGCGGCCCGAAGCCAAGCTCAATCCCGGCAGCCGCGTGGTGGTGCAGTTCGAACTGGCCGGCGGCGGCGCGGTGCTGGGCGAGTTCGAGGTGCGCAAGGCGGAGCCGTAAGCCGAGGCCCCGCGCTTCGGTCGAAGCGACATGTGCACCTTCATCACCGCCGTGCTGCCGGCCGCCGCCGATGCGGACGCCGTGGCGGTGCTGTTCCGGGCGCATGGCCGCGCCTTCGGCCTCGGGGCGATGTATGCCACGCGTACCGACTTCCTCGCGACCGGGGAGCGCGCGTTCTACACGACGCCGGGTCACTGCGATTGCGGGACGCCGCTGGGCCGATCGACATGGCGTTCCGGTCGCGACACGTCCGGGGATGCGGCCGCCCGCCTGCGTCGCAAGGGCTGGAGCGAGGCGAAGATCGCCCGGGCGATCGCACAGCGTGCGGAAGCCGACGCGCGACCGCCGCGGCCCAGTGGCGAGCCTGCGCCGACCTCGCTCGCCGAATGGGTCGCGCTGATCGACGCGGTCATGGCCTCGGGCGCGACGTCGTCGCTGGGGCTCTACTGGGAGAACACTCCTGGCGCGGACGACGAATCCGTGTCTTCGACGCCACGCATGCGCATTCCCCGGTCATCGCTGGACGAAGCCGTCCTCGCCGGCATGGCCGAGGGTGTCATCCACGATTTCGTGCGCTGAACCCTCAGCTCAGCTCCGCCGCCGCGCGGATCGCATCCGGCAGCGGCACCGGGCGACCGGTCGAGCGATCGATCCAGACCAGCACGCAGTGGCCGTCGGCGTGGACGCGGTCGGCGTCGTCGACGATGCGGTGGCCGAGGGTGAGGCTGGTGCTGCCGATGCGTTCGGCGAACAGCTCGATGAACACGCTGGACGGGTAGGGGATCGGCAGCCGGTAGTTCATCTGCACCGCGGCCAGCAGCGGGATGTACGCCGCCGTGATCCACTCGCGGCCGGTGCTCTCGAACCAGCGGATCCGCGCTTCCTCCAGGAAGGTCATGAAGTTGGCGTTGTTGACGTGGTTGAACGCGTCCAGGTCGCGCCAGCGCAGGTCCATCGGCATGCGGAACAGGGTCCGCGGCGCGTCGTCGTCGAGGGGGGCGTCGGAGGTCGGGTTCATGCCGGTGAGGTCTTCCTGCGGGTCGTTTTCTTCTTCGTTGGGGCGGATGCGGCCTCTGGCGGCGACAGCAGCCGCGCCAGGAACCGGCCGGTATGCGATTGCGGCATCGCGGCGACGTCCTCGGGTGTGCCCTCGGCGATGATCTGGCCGCCGCGGTGGCCGCCCTCGGGGCCGAGATCGACCACCCAGTCGGCGGTCTTGATCACGTCGAGGTTGTGCTCGATCACCACGATGGTGTTGCCCTCGTCGCGCAGCTTGTGCAGCACGGCCAGCAGGTGCTCGATGTCGTGGAAATGCAGGCCGGTGGTGGGCTCGTCGAGGATGTAGAGCGTGCGGCCGGTGTCGCGGCGGGAGAGCTCCTTCGACAGCTTCACGCGCTGCGCCTCGCCGCCAGACAGCGTGGTCGCCGGCTGGCCGAGGCGGATGTAGCTCAGGCCCACGTCCACCAGCGTCTCCAGCTTGCGCGCGATGGACGGCACCGGCTCGAACAGCCGCAGCGCGTCCTCGACCGTCATCTCCAGCACGTCGTGGATGCTGTGGCCCTTGTAGAGGATTTCCAGCGTCTCGCGGTTGTAGCGCTTGCCGTGGCATACGTCGCAGGGCACGTAGACGTCCGGCAGGAAGTGCATCTCGACCTTGATCAGGCCGTCGCCCTGGCAGGCCTCGCAGCGGCCGCCGCGCACGTTGAAGCTGAAACGGCCCGGCGAGTAGCCGCGGGCGCGCGCCTCCGGTACCTGCGCGAACAGTTCGCGCAGCGGCGTGAACAGGCCGGTGTAGGTCGCCGGATTCGAACGCGGCGTGCGTCCGATCGGCGACTGGTCGATGTCCACGACCTTGTCGAACAGGTCGAGTCCCTTCACTTCCTTGAACGCCGCCGGCTTGTGCGAGGCGCCGTTGATCTCGTTCGCGGCGAGCGCGTACAGCGTGTCGTTGATCAGCGTCGACTTGCCCGAGCCCGAGACGCCGGTGATTGCGGTGAACAGGCCCGCGTGCAGGGTCAGGTCGACCTGCTTCAGGTTGTTGCCCGAGGCGCCGCGCAGCTGCAGCTTCATCTTCGGGTTCGGCTTGTGCCGGTGCGCGGGGATCTCGATGCGTTTCGTGCCGCTCAGGTACTGGCCGGTGAGCGAGCGCGGCGCCTTGAGCACGTCGTCGAGCGTGCCTTCGGCGATGACTTCGCCGCCATGCACGCCCGCGCCGGGGCCGATGTCGACGACATGGTCGGCGAGGCGGATCGCGTCCTCGTCGTGCTCGACCACGATCACGGTGTTGCCGAGGTCGCGCAGGCGGGTGAGCGTGCCGAGCAGGCGCTCGTTGTCGCGCTGGTGCAGGCCGATCGACGGTTCGTCCAGCACGTACATCACGCCGACGAGGCCGGCGCCGATCTGCGACGCCAGCCGGATGCGCTGCGCCTCGCCGCCGGACAGCGTGTCGGCCTTGCGCTCCAGCGTCAGGTAGTCGAGGCCGACGTCGACCAGGAAGTTCAGGCGTTCGCGGATCTCCTTGACGATCTTGGTCGCGATCTCGCCGCGCCAGCCGCTGAGCGCGAGCTTGCCGAAGAAGTCCAGCGCCTCGTCGATCGGCAGCACCACGATCGACGACAGCGCGCGGTCGGCCACGAACACGTTGCGCGCGGCCTTGTTGAGGCGGGCGCCGCCGCAGTCGGGGCAGGGGCGTTCGCTGATGTACTTCGCCAGTTCCTCGCGCACGGCCGCCGATTCGGTCTCGCGGTAGCGGCGCTCGAGGTTCGGGATGATGCCCTCGAAGCGATGCTTGCGCTGGGTGCGACCGCCCGCGTCGGTGAGGTAGGTGAAGGCGATCACCTCCTCGCCGCTGCCGTACAGGATGGCGGCCTGGGTGTCGGCGTCGAGCTCCTGCCAGGGCGTGTCGACGGCGAAGCGGTAGTGCTTCGCCAGCGACTGGATGAGCTGGAAGTAGTAGACGTTGCGACGATCCCAGCCGCGTATCGCGCCGGCCGCCAACGACAGTTCGGGATGCACGACGACCCGTGCCGGGTCGAAGAACTGGGTGACGCCGAGGCCGTCGCAGCTCGGGCAGGCGCCGATCGGCGAGTTGAACGAGAACAGCCGCGGTTCCAGTTCCGGCAGCGCGTAGTCGCAGACCGGGCAGCTGTACTTCGACGAGAACAGCAGCGGCTCGGCGGCGGCATCGTCGATCGACAGCACCATGGCCATGCCGTCGCCGATCTTCAGCGCGGTCTCGAACGATTCGGCCAGGCGCTGGCGCAGGTCGTCGCGCGGCTTGAAGCGGTCGACCACTGCTTCGATGGTGTGCTTCTGGCGCAGCGCCAGCGGCGGCACCGCGTCGATCTCGTGCAGCGTGCCGTCCACGCGCACGCGCACGTAGCCCTGCGCGCGCAGCTGCTCGAACACCTGCGCATGCTCGCCCTTGCGTTCGCGCACGACCGGCGCGAGCAGCATCCAGCGCTGCTCGGCGGTCTTCGCATCGTCGGCCAGCGCGATCACCTGGTCGACCATCTGGCTGACCGTCTGCGCTTCCAGCGGGAAGTGGTGGTCCGGGCAGCGCGGCGTGCCGACGCGGGCGTACAGCAGGCGCAGGTAGTCGTAGATCTCGGTGATGGTGCCGACCGTCGACCGCGGGTTGTGGCTGGTCGACTTCTGCTCGATCGAGATCGCCGGGCTCAGGCCCTCGATGTGGTCGACGTCGGGTTTCTCCATCACGCTCAGGAACTGGCGCGCGTAGGCCGACAGCGATTCGACGTAGCGGCGCTGGCCTTCGGCGTAGATGGTGTCGAACGCCAGCGAGGACTTGCCCGAGCCGGACAGCCCGGTGATCACGATCAGCTTGTCGCGCGGCAGGTCGAGATCGATGTTCTTGAGGTTGTGGGTACGCGCTCCGCGGATGCGGATGGTGTCCATGGCCATGGGGCGGGGGAGGTCCGGGCGTGGGGGGAGTCGCCCTCAGCGCAACGGACATGGTGTCGCGGCGCGCGAAAGGCAATCCGCAAGCGTACCGAGCCCCCGCAGGCGGGGCAAATCCGGCGGACGCCGCCTGGCGGACAGGCGGCGCGCGGTTCAGCGCACCAGTTCGAACCGCATCGGCGCGCCTTCCGGCGGTGGTGCCGCCGGCGTGGCCGGCTGCCCTTCCGCGGCCTCGCCGGGCACGCCTTCGCCTTCGCCCCAGCCGCGGGTCTCGATCGCGGCCGGGTCCACGCCGTTCAGGATCAATTGCACCTTCAGCGCCTCGGCGCGCTGTTTCGACAGGAACACGTCGTTGCCGGCGTCGGCCGTGGCGACCACCGGACCAACGATCCGCAGCTTGGTGCCGGCCGGCGCGCGGCGGATGGCGTCCGCCGCCTGCGCGACCAGCGCCAGGCTGTCGTCGCTGACGTTGCCGCGGCCGGATTCGAACGCCACCGGAAGCGTGTTCAGCGTCTTCTCCAGTTGCTGCGGTGCGATCGGCCTGGCATCGGCTCCGCCCGCGGCGGTGTCCGGGAGGACGAACAGGCCTTCCAGCCGGGCGCCGGGGAAGGCCTGCTCGGCGGCGCTGCGCAGTGCGCGCCGGCGTTCGGGGTCGAGCGCGCCGTTGAGGACGATGGCATCGCCTTCGAAACGCAGGCTGGCGCCGGTGGTTTCGGCGAAGCCGGGAAGGAAGGTCGCCAGCCCGCCGACCCACTTCGCGGGGCGGGCGGCGGCGTCGACGCCGATCGCGCCCGTGGCGCGGCCGGGGCCGTAGGCGGCGAGCAGGGCCTGCTCCAGCCGCGTCCTGGTGTCGGCGCTGTCGACGGTGCCGTCGAAGCGGACGGTGCCGCTGTTGTCGGCGACGGTGAGGGTGGCGTCGAAGGCGGCGCGCGCGGCGGTGGGCGCTTCGGACTTCGGCGACGGGGATTCTTCGGTGCGCTGGCAGGCAGTCGCGGCGAGCGCGAGCGACGCTGCGAGCGTCAGGGCGATGCGGTGCATGCGGGGGATCGGTCCGTCTTGGCGCGGGCCGTGGCGGGCGTGGTGCTTACTTGCGCTTGGCGGACACGTAGTCGACCGAGACCTCGTTCGAGCACTCGCTGGTGCCCTGGTTGCAGATCTTGTAGGTCATGGTGCCGGTGCCGACGATGCGGAACGTGTCGGTGAAGGTGTGGTTGTTCCGGCGGCTGTTGTAGATCAGGCCGTTGCGGTAGATGTCCACCTGCTTCTTGCCGTGCTCCCAGGTCAGGGTGACGCGGGTGCGGTGGTTGGCCAACTGCTCCACGCTGGCCGCCTGCTTGTACGGGTAGTTGGCGTCGACGAAGCTCGGGTACAGCGAAACGCCGGCGGCGGTGCTGTAGCCCTTGAGCGTGACGTACCACGTACCGGACTGCGGGGCCGGGAAGAAGCACGTTTCGCTGTTGCCGAAGGCGTACGGACGGCAGTCGAACGACGTGTTCGTCGGCGCCGAGCCGTACTTCACGTACATGTCGGCGTCGCCGGTGCCGCCGTACATCGCGAACAGCAGGTTGCTGGCGCCGTTCGGGACTTCGAGCTGGTACTTGACCTCGCCGTTGGCGGCGACGCTGATGCTGGTCACGGTGACGCCGTTGAACAGCTCGGTGGCCGGCGGCGGCGGCGGCGGGCCCGGCGGATCGGACGGCAGCGGATCGGTGCCGTTGGCGACGCGGACCGCGGCGGTGGCGTCGATGATGCCGGTGCCGCAGGGCAGGTCGTAGGAGCAGCCGCCCGGGAAGCCGCCGTTGGCGTAGGCGGTGTTGCGCAGGATCTTCTCGACCTGGGCCGGGGTCTTGGGCGTGCTCGAGGCGGACTGGATCAGCGCGACGACGCCGGCCACGTGCGGGGCCGCCATCGAGGTGCCGGCGTACCAGGCGTAGCCTTCGGCGCCCTGGACGGTCGTGCCGAGGTTCAGCGTCGACAGCACGTTGTCGGCGGCGGGCGATGCGCCGCTGCCGCCCGGCGCGGCGACGTCGACCTTCTCGCCGTAGTTCGAATAGTCGGCCAGCGTGCCGGTCGGGCCGACGGCGGACACGGTGATCACGTTGTTGCAGCTCGCCGGCTGCTCGGCCGCGGCGTCGCCGCCGGAGTTGCCCGCCGCCACGACGATCGTGGTGCCGCGACCGACGGCCGCGTCGATGGCGCTCTGCAGCGCCACGCCGCAGGTACCGCCGCCGCCGAGGCTCATGTTCAGCACTTCGGCCGGGTTCGCGTTCGCCGGGATGCCGGCGACGGTGCCGCCCGAGCCCCAGGTGATCGCGTCGATGATGTCGGAGAGGTAGCCGCCGCACTTGCCGAGCGCACGCAGCGGCTCGACCTTCGCGTTCGGGGCCACGCCGGCCACGCCGCTGCCATTGTCGCTCAGGGCGGCGATGGTGCCGGCGACGTGGGTGCCGTGCCAGCTGCTGTCCTCGGGGATGCCGAAGATGTTGCATTCGCCGTCGTGCCAGTCGCCCGGATCGTTCGGGTCGGCATCGCGACCGTCGCCGTCGACCGCCGTGTCGATGTCGGCGATGAAGTCGTAGCCCGGCACCAGCTGGCCGGCGAACTCGGAGTGCGGGGTGATGCCCGTGTCGATCACGCCGACCACGATGCCGTTGCCCTTGGTGATGTCCCAGGCCGGTTCGGCGTTGATGCCGCCCGGGCCGTTCTTGTAGTGCCACTGCTGCGCGTACAGCGGGTCGTTCGGGACGAACAGCGGCTTCATGCGCACGTCGGGTTCCACCGACAGCACGTTCGGATCCTTGAGGATCTCGGCCATCAGCTGCTTGCTCTGGGTCTTGTTCAGGCCGCGGTCGACGCGGATCACGTCGGAACCCGTCGACAGCGTGCGCAGGCCGCGGATGTTCATGCCGAGCGTGGTCGACGCGGTCGCGAAGCGGTTCTGCGCGTTGGCCGCAATGGCCTTGGTGCCGGCGCGATAGGTCACGATGAAGCGGTCGTGCAGTTGTTCCTGCGCGGCAGCGGTCTTCAGCATCGGGGCCCGGTTGGCCACCGGGGCGCGGCCGCCGGACCAGGCCACCGGCGCGACGATCGCGGCGGCGGCGACGGCCAGTGCGGACAGTCTGAGGACGTGTTGCTTGTTGGGTCGGATCATGTTGCTTGCGCTCCTTGGAGGGGGCCGGGCGCGGAACAGAGACGCCGACGGCCCCGGGATGGCACCGGCGTCCGCCGGCGCGGGGGAATCCGCCCCCCGGCCTTTTCCGGAGAGCGGGAAACGCCCACCGCCGGGAGGCCCGGCGCTGGGCGTCGATGGGGTCAGGGATCGTGCGCGCCGCGGCAACGGGCGCGCGGGAGACAGGCGAATCCGGGGTCGGCGCCCTGCGGGCGGCGGCGGATGGAGAAGCGGTCGAGCGGGTGGATCATCTGGAACGGACTCCCTGTGCTGCCGGCACTGACGGCCGGTCCCCGGGATCCGCTTCGCGGAATGCCCCCGGGCACCGGTATTGCGGCCACGCCCCCTGTGCCGCCGATCACGAATTTACACTTCTGAACCGAGGCTAAGCCGGTTCCGCGGCCGCTGACAAGTGCCTTCGATCCCGACGACCGGAGGTGGGGATCGGGTCGCGTTGTTCGTGCGCGCGGCCCTCGAAGGGCTGCCCGCCCCGCGCCGGAAATGCCCGCCGGACTTGCGACGACGGCCGCAAGTCTCTAGAATTCCGCCTCTTTCCGCCCGCATGGGCGGTTTTTGCGTCACCCGAGACACCCAAATAACGACAGAGGAATCCGTTCATGTACGCAGTACTGGTCACCGGCGGTAAGCAATACCGCGTGATGCAAGGCGAGACGCTCCGCGTCGAGCTGCTCGAAGTCGATGCCGGCAGCGAGATCACCTTCGACAACGTCCTGATGCTCGGCGACGGCGAGGGTGTCACCCTCGGCGACGCGCTCAAGGGCGCCAGCGTCACCGCGAAGGTGCTCGGCCACGGCCGCGCCGACAAGATCCGCATCGTCAAGTTCCGTCGCCGCAAGCACCATCGCAAGCAGATGGGCCATCGGCAGCACTACACCGAAATCCAGATCACCGGCATCGCCGGTGGCAACAAGTAAGGAGAAGCCGCCATGGCACATAAGAAGGGCGTAGGTTCCTCGCGCAACGGCCGCGACTCCAACCCGAAATACCTGGGCGTGAAGCTGTTCGGCGGCCAAGCCGTCGAAGCCGGCAACATCATCGTCCGTCAGCGCGGCACCCAGTTCCATCCGGGTCCGGGCGTCGGCCTCGGCCGCGACCACACGCTGTTCGCGCTGGTCGACGGCAAGGTCGCCTTCTCGGTCAAGGGCCCGAACAAGCGCCGCACCGTCAGCATCGTCTGATCCGCTGCGCGCAGCCTGCGAAAGGCCCCGCTCCGGCGGGGTTTTTCGTTTCTGCGGACGCCGACTTCGCCTCCGCCTCACTTTTCCCTGCCAGACTCGTGCGCTCCCGGAGCCCGCCATGAAACTCGTCGACGAAGCCGAAATCCACGTCGCTGCCGGCAACGGCGGCCACGGCTGCGTCGGGTTCCGGCGCGAGAAGTTCATTCCGCTGGGCGGCCCGGACGGTGGCGACGGCGGCGACGGCGGCAGCGTCTGGCTGCAGGCCGACGAGAACCTCAACACCCTGGTCGACTTCCGCCACCAGCGTTCGTTCCGCGCCCAGCGCGGCGAGAACGGCATGGGCCGGCAGATGTACGGCAAGGGCGGCGAGGACACGACCATCACGGTGCCGGTGGGCACGGTGGTCACCAACGTCGAGACCGACGAGGTCATCGGCGACCTCACCCGCCACGGCGAGCGCCTGCTGGTCGCGCAGGGCGGCAAGGGCGGCCTCGGCAACATGCATTTCAAGAGCTCGGTGAACCGCGCGCCGCGCAAGGCGCTGCCGGGCCTGCCGGGCGAAGAGCGCACACTGAAGCTGGAACTGAAGCTGCTGGCCGACGTCGGCCTGCTGGGCTTCCCCAACGCCGGCAAAAGCACCTTCATCCGTGCGGTCTCGGCGGCGACGCCGAAGGTCGCGGACTATCCGTTCACCACGCTGTACCCGAACCTCGGCGTGGTCAGCGTCGAACCGCACCGCAGCTTCGTGATCGCCGACATCCCCGGCCTGATCGAGGGCGCGGCCGAAGGCGCCGGCCTCGGCAGCCTGTTCCTGCGCCACGTGCAGCGCACGCGGCTGCTGCTGCACCTGGTCGACATGGCGCCGATGGAGGGCATCATCGACGCCTCGCCCGCGGAGCAGGTGCGTGCGATCGAGCACGAGCTGCGCAAGTACGACCCCGGCATGCTGGAGAAGCCGCGCTGGCTGATCCTCAACAAGGCCGACCTGATGTTCGAGGACGAGGCCCGCGCCCGCGCGGAGGAGATCGTCGCCGAACTCGGCTGGACCGGGCCGTGGTATCTGGTCTCCGCGATTTCCCGCGAGGGCACCTGGCCGATCATGCTGGAGATCCAGCACTTCTTCGATCGCCTGCGGGAGGAACGGCTCGAAGCCGAGGCGGAAGCGAATGCGAATGCCGCCGGCCGTGCGCCCGATGCCTGAAGCCCGCTCGTTCGTTTCGGTAGAGCGGCCTTCAGGCCGCTTCGCTTTTCGTGCGGCATCGAAGCGGCCTGAAGGCCGCTCTGCCGCGTCGGCTGGGCGCAAATCGTGGGCAACGAAAAACCCGGCCGGAGCCGGGTTTTTCCGCGATGCGATCGACTCGCCGGGCGAGTCGTCCGGATCAGCCGGTCTTGAGGGCCTTGATGCGCGCGGTCAGGCGGCTCTTGTGGCGAGCGGCCTTGTTCTTGTGGATCAGGCCGCGCGAGCTGAAGCGGTCGAGGATCGGCTGGGCGACGGCGAAGGCGGCTTCGGCGCCGGCGGCATCGTTCGAGTCGAGGGCCTTGAGGACCTTCTTGACGGCGGTGCGCAGCTGCGAGCGCTGGGCGGTGTTGCGGGCGTTGCGCACGACGGTCTGCTTGGCGCGCTTCTTGGCGGACTTGATGTTGGCCACGATGAAATCCTGGGGTTGACGGTTGAATCCAGCGGCTGTCGGGCCGCTCGATCGCATTGGAAATGAAGGGGCAGACTGCCGCCATGCGGACAGCTAGACAGAAAATTATGGGCGATTCAGTGGGTTGCGTCAACCGGGCCGGGGGCCGCCGATGAGCGGGCCGGCGATGGGCGCTCCGCCGCGGGGCGGCATGCTCCGCGGGCTGTTGTCGTTCAGCAGCATGACCCTGGTCTCCCGGGTGCTGGGGCTGGTCCGGGACATCACCATCGGTACCACCTTCGGCGCCAATGCCGGCACCGACGCCTTCTGGGTGGCGTTCCGGATCCCGAACTTCATGCGCCGGCTGTTCGCCGAGGGCTCGTTCTCGACCGCCTTCGTCCCGGTGTTCACCGAGATCAAGGAAACCCGGCCCCACGCCGACCTCAAGGAGCTGATGGCCCGGGTCTCCGGCACCCTGGGCGGGGTCCTGCTGGTCGTGACCGCGCTGGGGATGGTGTTCACCCCCCAGATCGCCCTGCTGTTCAACCTCGGCGACGCCGCGCCGGAGCGCTTCAGGCTGACCGTCGACCTGCTGCGGCTGACCTTCCCCTTCATCCTGTTCGTATCGCTGACGGCGCTCGCGGGCGGGGCGCTGAACAGCTTCCATCGCTTCGGCATCCCGGCCTTCACCCCGGTGATCCTCAACCTGTGCATGATCGCCGGCGCGCTCTGGCTGGCGCCGCGGCTGGCGGTGCCGATCACCGCGCTGGGCTGGGCGGTGCTGGCGGCCGGCGTGCTGCAGTTGCTGTTCCAGCTGCCGGTGCTGGCCCGGCTGGACCTGCTGGCGCTGCCGAAGTGGGGCTGGCGCCATCCCGACGTGCGCAAGGTGATGCGGCTGATGGTGCCGACCCTGTTCGGCTCGTCGGTGGCGCAGATCAACCTGCTGCTGGACACGGTGATCGCGGCGATGCTGTTCGTCGGCTCGCAGACCTGGCTGTCGCAGGCGGACCGCTTCCTCGAACTGCCGCTGGGCGTGTTCGGCATCGCGCTGGGCACGGTGATCCTGCCGACCCTGTCCCGCCACCACGTCAACACCGACCACGCCGGCTTTTCCCGCGCACTGGACTGGGGCCTGCGCACGACGCTGATGATCGCGGTGCCGGCCATGCTCGGGCTGATGCTGCTGTCGGTGCCCCTCGTCGCCACGCTGTTCCAGCACCGCGCGTTCACCGCGATCGACACCCGGATGACCGCGATGTCGGTGTTCGGCCTCAGCTTCGGCCTGCCGTCGTTCGCGCTGGTGAAGGTGCTGCTGCCGGCGTTCTACGCCCGCCAGGACACCCGCACCCCGGTGAAGGCCGGGCTGGCGTCGATGATCGCGAACATGGGCTTCAACATCGCGATCCTCGCCGTGCTGTACGTGCTCTGGGTCGAGCCGGCGCTCAAGGACGGCCCGATCCTGGAGGCGCTGGCCAAGACCCGCGGCCTGCACCTGGCGCTGGGCCTGGCCAGTGCGCTCGCCAGTTACCTGAACCTCTGGCTGCTGTGGCGCTGGCTGCGTCGCGACGGCGTCTACCAGCCGCTGCCGGGCTGGGGCCGTTACACCGTGCGGCTGCTGGTCAGCTGCGCGGCCATGACCGCTGCGGTGCTGCTGGGCCTGCACTGGGCGCCGGACTTCACCGTGGTCGGCCTGTGGCCGCGGATCGGCTGGCTGCTGGGGTTGGTGGCCGGCGGCGTGCTGGTCTATGCCGCTGCGATGGTGGCGATGGGCTTCCGACCGCGGGAGCTGCGCGAGCATTGAGCCCGACCCGAGCCCGCGTGCGCCCGGCTATACTCGGGTCTTTCCGGTTTCCCTGCGGTCGTTCCGGTCCCCCGGCGCGGCCGCTTTCGATGTCCCGATGACCGATCTGTTCCGCGATCTCGACGGCGGGCCGCTGTGCCCCGACGGCAGCGTGGTGTGCATCGGCGCCTTCGACGGCCTGCACCTGGGCCATCGTGCGCTGGTGACCCGCGCGGTCGAGCGCGCCCGTGCGCTGGCCCTGCCGGCGGTG
This sequence comes from Pseudomonadota bacterium, assembly GCA_023392975.1. GTDB lineage: Bacteria > Pseudomonadota > Gammaproteobacteria > Xanthomonadales > Xanthomonadaceae > Lysobacter_I. The sequence goes on from JAEWNA010000241.1 coordinate 17,691, forward strand.
GCGCTGAGCTTCGAGCCGCTGCCGCGCGAGTTCTTCTCCCCGGCCGCGCCGCCGCCCCGGCTGCAACTGCCGCGGGCGAAGCTGAACGGCTTCCGCGACCTGGGCGTGGACACGGTCGGCCTGCTGCGGTTCAACGCGGCGGTCGCGGCGCTGTCGCCGGAGGACTTCGTGCAGCGGCTGCTGGTCGATCGCCTGCATGCGCGCGAAGTCTGGGTGGGCCCGGATTTCCGCTTCGGTCGCGCCCGCGCGGGCAACCTCGAACTGCTGGCCGCGCTCGGCCCCGGCTGCGGTTTCACCGCCGGCACCATCGCACCGGTCACGCTCGGCGGCCAGCCGGTGTCCAGCACCCGCATCCGCGCCGCGCTGCAGGCCGGCGACTTCACCGCGGCCTCGCGCCTGCTCGGCAAGCCCTACGCGATCTCCGGCCGCGTGGTCCGCGGCCAGCAACTCGGCCGCACCCTCGGCTATCCGACCGCGAACCTGCGCTTCCCCTACGGCACGCCCGCGCTGCGCGGCATCTACGCCACCCGCGTGCACGGCGTGGCCGACACGCCTTGGCCCTCGGTGTCGAGCTTCGGCACCCGGCCGACGGTCGGCGGCCGCGAGCCGCTGCTGGAAGCCCACCTCTTCGACTTCGACGGCGACCTCTACGGGACGCACATCGAGGTCGAGTTCGTCGCCCGCCTGCGCGACGAAGAGAAATTCCCCGATCTGCCGGCCCTGGTCGCGCAGATGGACCGCGACGCCGCCGAGGCCAGGCGCCTGCTGGCGCTCGCGGACACCACACAGACGACAGAACGAGTGAGCGCGTGAGCGAACAGGACAACAACCGCTACAAGGCCACCCTCCATCTGCCGGCCACGGACTTCCCGATGCGTGGCGACCTGCCCAAGCGGGAGCCGGCCGCGCTCGCGCGTTGGCAGGACGCGGGCCTGTATGAGCAAGTGCGTGCGCACGCGAAGGGCCGGCCGCTGTTCGTGCTGCACGACGGCCCGCCCTACGCCAACGGCGCGATCCACATCGGCCACGCGGTCAACAAGATCCTCAAGGACATCGTGGTGAAGTCGAAGCTGATGGACGGCTTCGACGCGCCCTATGTGCCCGGCTGGGACTGCCACGGCCTGCCGATCGAACTGCAGGTCGAGAAGAAGTTCGGCAAGGTCGGCGAGAAGATCGACGCCGCCGAGTTCCGCAAGCGCTGCCGCGAATACGCCGCAGAGCAGATCGATCTGCAGCGCAGGGACTTCAAGCGCCTCGGCGTGCTCGGCGACTGGGACAACCCGTACCGCACGATGGATTTCCGCTACGAGGCGGACATGCTGCGCGCGCTGGCGAAGATCGTCGACCGCGGCCATCTCGCGCGCGGCGTGAAGCCGGTGCACTGGTGCTTCGACTGCGGTTCGGCGCTGGCCGAGGCGGAGATCGAGTACGCCGACAAGGAATCGCCCGCGGTCGACGTGGCCTATGCCGCGCGCGATCCGCACGCGCTCGCCGCGAAGTTCGGCGTCGGCCTCGACGACGAGACGGAAGTGGCGGTGCCGATCTGGACCACCACGCCGTGGACGCTGCCGGCCTCGCTGGCGGTATCGCTGGGCCCGGACCTCGAATACGTGCTGGTCGAAGGCCCCGCGCGCGACGGCAAGCGCCGCCTGCTGGTGCTGGCCGAGGCGCTCGCGGAGAAGGCGCTGAAGCGCTACGGCATCGACGAGGCAGTGGTGCTGGGCCGCGCGCAAGGCGCCGCGCTGGAAAACCTGGTGCTCGCGCATCCCTTCTACGCCGAGCGCGATATCCCGCTGATCCTCGGCGACCACGTCAGCGCCGAGGACGGCACCGGTGCCGTGCACACCGCGCCCGGCCACGGCCAGGAAGACTTCGTGGTCGGCAAGGCCTACGGCCTGATCGACAAATACACGGCCGCCCAGCTCAACCCGGTCGACGGGAAGGGCGTGTACCTGCCGTCGACGCCGCCGTTCGGCGATGTCGCGCTCGCCGGCCTGCACATCTGGAAGGCGAACAAGGTCATCGTCGACGCGCTGCGCGGCAACGGTGCGCTGCTGGCCTACTTCCCGCTCGTGCACAGCTATCCGCACTGCTGGCGGCACAAGTCGCCGGTGGCGTTCCGCGCCACGCCGCAGTGGTTCATCTCGATGGACCAGGCGAACCTGCGCGCCGACGCGCTGGACGCGATCAAGCAGGTCGAATGGTTCCCCGACTGGGGCCAGGCGCGCATCACCGGCATGATCGACAACCGCCCGGACTGGACGATCTCGCGCCAGCGCACCTGGGGCGTGCCGATCGCGCTGTTCATCCATCGCGAGACCGGCGAGCCGCATCCGAATTCGCCGGCGCTGATGCGCCAGGTCGCCGATCGTGTGCAGGTGGCCGGCGCCGACGCGTGGTACGCGCTCGACGCGGCCGAACTGCTGGGCCCGCAGGCGCAGGAGTACGACAAGGTCACCGACATCCTCGATGTCTGGTTCGACTCCGGCGTCAGCCACGAGTGCGTGCTCGCCGCGCGTCCCGAGGACGGGCTGCGCAAGCCGGCGGACATGTACCTCGAAGGCTCGGACCAGCACCGCGGCTGGTTCCACAGCGCGCTGCTTACCGGCGTCGCGATGGACGGCCACGCACCATACCGGCAGGTGCTCACGCACGGCTTCACCGTCGACAAGGACGGCAGGAAGCAATCGAAGTCGCTCGGCAACGTGGTCGAGCCGCAGAAGGTCATCGACCAGATGGGCGCCGACGTGCTGCGCCTGTGGGTGGCATCGGCCGACTACCACAACGAGATGGCGGTCTACGACGAGGTGCTGAAGCGCAACGGCGACGTGTATCGCCGCCTCCGCAACACTGCGCGCTTCCTGCTCGCCAACCTCAACGGGTTCGACCCGGCGCGCGATCTGCTGCCGCTGGACGACATGCTGGCGCTCGATCGCTGGGCGGTGCATCGCGCCGACGCGCTGCAGCACCAGCTCGCCAACGCCTATACGCGCTACGACTTCCCTGAAGTGGTGCAGGCGCTGGTGAACTTCTGCAGCGTCGACCTCGGCTCGCTGTACCTCGACGTCACCAAGGACCGGCTCTACACCATGCGCGAGGACTCGCGCGGCCGGCGCAGCGCGCAGAGCGCGATGTACCGCATCGCCGAGGCTTTCGTGCGCTGGATCGCGCCGATCCTGACGTTCACCGCCGATGAGATGTGGCAGCACCTGCCGGGCGAACGCGACGGCCATGTGTTGTTCGCGACTTGGTACGACGGGCTGGCGCCGATGGCGCAGGATGCCGCGCTCGACGGCGCGAAGTTCGATCGCCTGCTGGCGCTGCGCGAACAGGTGGCGAAGACGCTGGAGCCGATGCGCGCCAGCGGCGAGATCGGCGCAGCGCTGGATGCAGAGGTCGCGATCCAGTGCGACGCCGAGACCTTCGCGTGGCTGGCACCGCTTGCGGACGAACTGCGTTTCCTGTTCATCAGCGGCGACGTGACCGTGACGCAGGGTGCGGCTGGCGTCGCAGCGACGGTCAGCGCGAAGCCGAAATGTGTCCGCTGCTGGCACCGCCGTGCCGACGTCGGCACGCATGCCGAGCACCCGGAACTGTGCGGGCGCTGCGTAAGCAACGTCGAGGGCCCGGGCGAGGAGCGTCAGTGGTTCTGATCTTTCCTTCTCCCGCCGGGAGAAGGTGCCCGAAGGGCGGATGAGGGCCGGGACGCCCGCATTCGCCCGGTGGTTCCGGACGCCCCCTCATCCGGCGCTTCGCGCCACCTTCTCCCGCGGGGAGAAGGGAACAGCAAGGTTCACCGAGTCATGTCGTCACTCCCCAAACCCAACGCCCTGATCTGGCTGCTGCTGTCGGCGGCGGTGATCGGCCTCGACCAGTGGAGCAAGGCCTGGGTGCTGTCGTCGCTGCCGGAGTACCAGCCGGTCGTCGTGATCGACGGCGTCTGGAACTGGTTCCGCAGTTACAACACCGGCGCCGCGTTCAGCTTCCTCGCCGACACCAGTTGGGGCCGCTACGTATTCGCCGTGCTCGCGGTGATCATCAGCCTCGCGATGATCGGCATGCTCGCGCGCACGCCGCGCGGGCGCTGGCGCGATGCGCTGCCGTTCTCGCTGGTCGTCGGCGGCGCAGTCGGCAATCTGATCGACCGCCTGATGCACGGCCACGTCGTCGATTTCATCCAGTGGCACTGGAAGGACGTCTACTACTACCCGTCGTTCAACATCGCCGATTCGGCACTGGTGGGCGGGGCGATCGCGCTGGTGCTGTTCGGCCTGTTCGGCGGGCGCGACGCCGCGGCCGGGAAGGGAGGATAATCCCGCCATGGAAATCGTCCTCGCCAATCCCCGCGGTTTCTGCGCCGGCGTCGACCGCGCGATCGAGATCGTCAAGCGCGCCATCGAGCAATTGGGTGCGCCGATCTACGTCCGCCACGAGGTGGTGCACAACCGGTTCGTGGTCGACGACCTGCGCCAGCGCGGCGCAATCTTCGTCGAGGAACTGGACGAAGTGCCCGACGACGCGACCGTCATCTTCAGCGCCCATGGCGTCTCGAAGGCCGTCCGCCGCGAGGCCGAGCAGCGCGGCCTGAAGATTTTCGACGCCACCTGCCCGCTGGTGACCAAGGTGCATCTGGAAGTCGCCCGGCACTGTCGCGCGGGCCGCGACGTGGTGCTGATCGGCCACGCCGGCCACCCCGAAGTCGAAGGCACGATGGGGCAGTGGCTGGCCCAGGCAGGCACCGGCACCATCCACCTGGTCGAGGACATCGACGACGTCGCGAAGCTCGTCGTCGCCCAGCCCGAGCACCTGGCCTACACCACCCAGACCACGCTGTCGGTGGACGACACCCGCGACATCATCGCCGCCCTGCGCGCCAAGTACCCGGCGATGCAGGGGCCGCGCAACGACGACATCTGCTACGCCACCCAGAACCGCCAGGACGCCGTGCGCGAACTTGCCGCGCAGTGCGACCTGGTGCTGGTGGTCGGCTCGCCGAACAGCTCCAACTCCAACCGCCTGCGCGAACTGGCCGAGCGGGAAGGGGTGGAGGCCTACCTGATCGACGGGGCGGAGGAGATCGACCCGCGCTGGGTCGAGGGCCGCCGCCACATCGGCGTGACCGCGGGCGCCTCGGCCCCGGACGTGCTGGTCCAGGGCGTGATCGCCCGCCTGCGCGAACTGGGCGCCGGCGGCCTGCGCGAGCTGGACGGCGAACCCGAAAGTATGGTCTTCGCCCTGCCCAAGGAGCTGCGGGTGCAACTGGTCGATTGACCGCAAGCGCCCGGGAAACCTAGAATTCCCCTCCCGCCGCCGGTTCACCGGCGGTCGCAGGTCCAAACGCCGGAATAGCTCAGTTGGTAGAGCGGCGCATTCGTAATGCGTAGGTCGCAGGTTCGACTCCTGTTTCCGGCACCACGCCAGGCAGGCCTTTCCCAGCGACGACATCGAACGAGTCGTCACGAGGGGAAGCCTCAACGAACGGGGTCCTCATGTCCGCCCCGAACCCAAACCCCGCTCTGCGGGGTTTTTCGTTTCCATCATGCCGCCACCTGCACCGGAGCCCGCATGTTCAAGAAGATCCGCATCTTCCTGCTGCTGATGGTGCTGCTGATCGTCGCGATCGGTACGTGGCGCGACAAGGCGCAGGCCACGGCCTGGAAGTATTCGCTGAACATCGTCGTCTATCCGATCAACGGCGACGGCAGCGAGGCCGGCGCGCGCTACATCGCCGGACTGACGCCTGAGCGTTTCGATGCGCTGCCGGCGTTCTTCTCGACGCAGGCCCGCCGCTACGACGTGCATCTGGCCTACGACCAGTCGCCGGTGCGGGTGCACGTCGCGCCGGAGGTGCGCGAATTGCCGCCATCGCCGCCCGCGAACGGCAATCCGCTGTCGGTCGCGTTCTGGAGCCTGAAGCTGCGCTACTGGGCCTGGAAGCACGGCGACTACAAGACCGGCCCCGGGCAGATCCGCATGTTCGTGCTCTATCACGACCCCGCGACCCATCCGCGGCTCGCGCATTCGCTGGGACTGGAGAAGGGCCTGATCGGCGTGGTCAACGCTTTCGCCGCGCCGGAGATGGACGGGCAGAACGCCTTCGTGATCGCGCACGAGTTCCTGCACACCGTGGGCGCGCAGGACCGCTACGACCTCGCGACCACGCTGCCGCTGTTTCCGGACGGCTACGCGGAGCCGGACCGTCGCCCGCGTTACCCGCAGACGCTGGCCGAGATCATGGGCGGGCGCATCCCGCGCTCCGAGTCCGACGCGGTCATGCCCGACAGCCTGCGCCAGACCCTGATCGGGGCGAAGACCGCGGCGGAGATCGGCTGGTCCCGTTAAGGGACGATGCGAGGTTCCGGGCCGGGCGTCACGTCCGCGATCCGCGCATACGCTAAGGTATGGGCCCGTTCGCGAGCCCGCCCATGTCGCCCCGTCTCCTGTCCGTCGCGATCCTGCTCTCCGCCGTCGCCGCCATCGCCGGCGCCATGTTCGGCGGCGATGGCCTGTGGTTCCTCTACATCGGCAAGCCGCTGACGACGCTGCTGATCCTGCTGCTGGCGGCGTCGGCGGTGCCGTCGGTCGGCAAACGCTATCGGGTCGCGGTGCTCGCGGGCATGGCGCTGTCGCTGGTCGGCGACGTGCTGCTGATGCTGCCGACCGACCTGTTCGTGCCCGGGCTGATCGCCTTCCTGCTGGCGCACGTCGGCTACATCGCCGCGTTCGCGCCGGGCTCGTCCGCGAAGGCGCGCGTCGCCGCCGGCGTCGTGCTCGCGCTGGTGGCCGGTGCGAACCTCGCCGGGCTGCTGCCGCACATCGGTGCCGACCTGAAGATTCCGGTGCTCGCCTACGTCGCGGTGCTGGCGACGATGGCGGCGCTCGCGCTGGCGCGTGCGTGGACGCCCGCGATCGCGCAGGCGCTCCCGCGCAGCGCGCGCTTCGCGGCCGCGGGCGGGCTGGCCTTCGTGCTCAGCGACAGCCTGCTGGCCTGGGACAAGTTCGGCGGCGGCCTGTCGCTGGCGCAGCCGATGATCCTGTCGACGTACTGGTTCGCGCAGTGGTGCATCGCGCGCTCGGTGGAGGCGCGATGACGATGCCGACCGCCGAGGCGATCATGATGGTCGCGATCCCCGGCTTCTTCGCGCTGATGGCGGTGGAGCTGGCGGCCTCGTTGCTGCTCGGGCGTCGCGTCTACCGGCTCAACGATGCCATCGCCAGCATCGGCCTGGGCGTGCTGTCGCAGGTGATCGGCGTGTTCGCGAAGGTGCTGACGATCGGCCTCTATGCGTGGATCGTGCCGCGTGTCGCGCTGTTCGCGCTGCCTGCGGATAATCCCGCGGTGTGGCTGGGCGCGCTGGTGCTCTACGACCTCTGCTACTACTGGCTGCACCGGGCCGGGCACGAGGTCGGCGTCCTGTGGGCGGCGCACGTCGTCCATCACCAGAGCGAGCGCTACAACCTCAGCACCGCGCTGCGCCAGACCGGTTCCGGCGCGCTGCTGGGCTGGCTGTTCTACCTGCCGCTGGCGCTGCTGGGCGTGCCGGTGGAAGTGTTCGCCGTGGTCGCGGTGATCGACCTGATCTACCAGTACTGGATCCACACCGAACTGGTGCCGAAGCTGGGCTGGTTCGATCGCGTGTTCGCCTCGCCGTCGAACCATCGCGTGCACCACGCCGTGAACGATCGCTACCTCGACAGGAATTACGGTGGCATCTTCATCCTCTGGGACCGCCTGTTCGGCACGTTCGTCGAGGAGGACGACGCGGAGCCGCCGGTGTTCGGCACCCGCGCGCCGCTGCGCAGCTGGAACCCGCTGTGGGCGAACGTCGAGGTCTACTGGGCGCTAGCGAAGGACGCGTGGCATGCGCGTCGCTGGGGCGACAAGCTGCGGGTGTGGTTCAAGCCGCCGGGCTGGCGGCCAGCGGACGTGGCGGAACGCTTCCCGAAGCCGGCCTTCGACATCGCGCGCCGCGAGTACGACCCGCCGCTGTCGTGGCCGATGCAGGGCTACGCGTTGTTCCACTTCGCGCTGCTGCTGGGCCTGGCGGTGCAGTTCCTGTCGACGGCGCAGCGGCTGGGCAGCCATCAGCTCGTGCTCTACGCCGGGTTCCTGCTGCTCGGGTTGGTCTCGCTCGGCCTGCTGCTGGAAGGACGCGCCTCGGGGATCGGCTTCGAGGTGATGCGGCTGGGCGCACTGGCGCTGTGGCCGGGGCTGGTCGGCCGCTGGCCGGGGTTCCTGTCTTTCACGCTCATGGCGCGAGGGCCGTTCATGCTGATCGCCGCGGCGAGCGTGCCGTGGGTGGTCTGGGCGTGGTGGGGCACGGCGACCGCGCAGGCGACACGACGATCGATGGCGTGATCGGCGGCAGCGCCCCGTCTCGCCGGCTGCGACCGGCCGCGGCTACAGTAGGCGTTCGTTCCGCACGAGTCCGCCCGTGAGCAAAGCCCCCAGCAAGCCCGCCGCCAAGGCCCGCACCGCCTACGTCTGCGCCGAGTGCGGCGCTGAGCACGGCAAGTGGCAGGGGCAGTGCGCCGAATGCGGCGCCTGGAACACGCTCAGCCAGATCGTGCTGGAAAGCGCGTCGACCGCGCCCGCGGCGGCGCGTCGCGGCAGCTGGGCCGGACAGATCGACCCGCCGAAGATCACGCCGCTCCGCGACGTGCTGCAGCACGAGGACGTGCGTACCACCACCGGCATCGGCGAATTCGACCGCGTGCTCGGCGGTGGCCTGGTCGAAGGCGCGGTGGTGCTGATCGGCGGCGACCCTGGCATCGGCAAGTCCACGCTGCTGCTGCAGGCGCTCGCCGCGATGGCCGGCGGGCTGCCGGCCCTGTACGTCACCGGCGAGGAATCGCTGGCGCAGGTGGCCGGCCGCGCCGCGCGGCTCGGGCTGCCGCTGGACGGACTCAGCGCGCTCGCCGAGACCGGCGTCGAGCGCATCCTCGAACAGGCCGCGAAGATGCGGCCGAAGCTGCTGGTCGCCGATTCGGTGCAGACGCTGTGGACCGAAAGCCTCACCGCCGCGCCGGGCTCGGTCAGCCAGGTGCGCGAGAGCGCCGCGCGCCTCGTGCGCTACGCGAAGGAGACCGGCACCGCGATCTTCCTCGTCGGTCACGTCACCAAGGAGGGCGGCATCGCCGGCCCGCGCGTGCTCGAGCACATGGTCGACGCCGTGCTGTATTTCGAGGGCGACAGCGGCAGCCGCTTCCGGGTGCTGCGCGCGTTCAAGAACCGCTTCGGCGCGGTGAACGAGCTGGGCGTGTTCGCGATGGGCGACAAGGGCCTGCGCGAAGTGCCCAACCCGTCGGCGATCTTCCTGTCCGGCAGCGGCCGCCAGCCGGGCAGCTGCGTGATGGTCACCCGCGAAGGCACGCGGCCGCTGCTGGTCGAGGTGCAGGCGCTGGTCGACGCGTCGCCGCTGTCGAACCCGCGCCGCGTCGCCGTCGGCCTCGAACAGAACCGACTCGCGATGCTGCTCGCGGTACTGCATCGCCATGGCGGGATCATGGTCGGCGATCAGGACGTGTTCGTGAACGTGGTCGGCGGCATCCGCGTGCAGGAAACCGCGGCCGACCTGCCGGTGCTGCTGGCGGTGCTGTCGTCGCTGCGCGACCGGCCGCTGCCGGAGAAGACGATCGCGTTCGGCGAGGTCGGCCTGTCCGGCGAGATCCGGCCGGTACCCAACGGCGAGGAGCGGCTGAAGGAAGCCGCGACCCACGGGTTCAAGCGCGCGATCGTGCCCAAGGCCAATGCGCCCAAGGCCGGCGCCTACAAGGGCATGGACGTGATCGCGGTGGAGCGGCTGTCGGATGCGCTGGAGGCCGCGGCGGGCTGACGCGATCCGGCCGGTCTGCGGCTCGTTCCCGCCTGCGGAATAGAATGGCGGCTTCCCCCCGGAGTCCGCCCATGCGAGCCATCCTGTCGCTTCGCCGTACCGTCCCGCTGCTGTTGGCCATCGCGATGCTGTCGCCCGTGATCGCCGAGGCGAAGCGGCCCGCGCCGCCCTCGCCCCCGCCAGCCTCGCCTGCGGCCCCCGATGCGGTGGACCGTCTCGGCCTGCAGGGGCCGATCGCGTTCGACGGAAAGGCCTTCGCGCTGGCGTGGTCGAGCCATCCGTCGCCGACCCTGTACAAGCAGGAATACGTTGTCGCGGGCGATTCGGTGGAGCGCTATGCCGCGATGCTCATGGTCGACTTGCGGCTGGACGGTCCGGATGCGGAGGCGATGGCCCGCGGCGTTGCGGCGCAGGTGGAAGCCCGGAAGGCCAGCGATCCCGTCGCCAATTACGACATCCTCACCAACCCGGCGACCGGTGAGGTGATCATCGATTTCCTGATGTCCGCGGCTGGCGCCGATGGCCAGTTGATCGTGGAATGGACCGCCCAGCGCTATGCCAACCGTCCTGATGGCGCCGGCACGACGCTGGTGGCGTTTTCCCGGCGCGGCTACGGCGACGGCGCGCGGGACTTCCTGGTCGGCCTCAAGGCATCGCGTGGTCGCGACCTCCAGGCGCTGTCGAGCCTGTCGCTTGTGCCGGTGCCGGCCGGCAAATGATCCGTTACTGCCGCGTGGCGGCGGGCCTCAGTGCCCGCCGGCCGCCGCCGGCCCGGCCTTGGCCGCGAACGGCGGCTTCGCGATCCACACGAACAGGATCACCGACAGGAACACGATGCCGAGCAGGTGGAAGATCTCGTTGAAGCCGATCTGCGCCGCCTGGTTGCCGATCATCCGCTCCAGCACCGCCGCGCCGCGCTGCACGTCGCCGCCGCCCATGGCCGTGATCTGCGCCATCGTGGCCGGGTCGTAGGCGGACACCGCCTCGGTGAGGTGCGCGTGGTGGAAGGCGCCGCGGCTGGTCCAGGCGTAGGTGGTCAGCGACGCCGCGAAACTGCCGCCGAGCGTGCGCATGAACGTCGCCAGGCCGGAGCCCGCGGCGATCTCGTGCGGCTCCAGGTCCGACAGCAGGATCGTCAGCACCGGCATGAAGAACAGCGCCACGCCCAGGCCCTGGAACAGCTGCACCAGCGCCACGGTGTGGAAGTCGACCTCGAGGTTGAAGGCTGAGCGCGCGAAGCTGGTCAGCGACATCGCCACGAAGGCGATGCTGGCGAGGACGCGCAGGTCGAAGCGGTTGGCGTACTTGCCCACGAACGGCGTGAGCAGCACTGGCAGGATGCCGATCGGCGCGGTCGCGAAGCCTGCCCAGATCGCGGTGTAGCCGAGATTGCGCTGCAGCCACAGCGGCACCAGGATGCCGACGCTGAAGAACGCCGCGTAGGCGACCACCATCGCCGCGGTGCCGGCGCTGAAGTTGCGATGCCGGAACAGCCGCAGGTTCACGATCGGGTCCTTGTCGGTCAGCTCCCAGATCACGAACACCGCCAGCGAGATCGCGGCGACGATCGCCAGCACCACGATCGTGGACGAATGGAACCAGTCCTCGTCGTTGCCCAGGTCCAGCAGGATCTGCAGCGCGCCCACGCCCAGCACCAGCGTCGCCAGGCCGATGTAGTCCATCTTCGGCTTCTCCAGCCGTTCCGGCCGGCCCTTGAGCTGGGCGCCGACGGTGAAGCTGGCGAAGATGCCGATGGGGATGTTGATGAAGAAGATCCATTCCCAGCTGTAGTTGTCGGTGATCCAGCCGCCCAGGATCGGCCCGGCGATCGGCGCGACCACCGTCACCATCGCCAGCAGCGCGATGGCCTGCCCGCGCTTGTGCGGCGGATAGATCGACAGCAGCAGCGCCTGCGTCACCGGGTACATCGGCCCGGCGACGAAGCCCTGCAGTGCGCGCGCGGCGACCAGCAGGCCCATGCTCTCGGCGATACCGCACAGGAACGACGCGATCACGAACGCCAGCGTCGACCACATGAACAGCTTGCGTTCGCCGAAGTGGCGGGTGAGCCAGCCGGTCAGCGGCAGCGCGATGGCGTTGCTCACCGCGAACGAGGTGATGACCCACGTCGCCTGGTTGGCGCTGCCGCCGAGGTTGCCGGAGATGGTCGGCAGCGAGACGTTGGCGATCGTGGTGTCCAGCACCTGCATGAACGACGCCAGCGCCAGGCCGACCGTGGTCAGCGCCACGTTCGGGGGACGGAAGCCGGCGGCGTTCGCGGTGGCGGGCGCGCCGGGCGCTGCGCCGGCGTTCGCGGTGGTGGCGCTCATGGCGTGCGATCCGGTCCCGGGCTCAGCGACCGCCGCCCGGGCGGTTCTCGCGGATGATCTTCTGGATCAGCGCATCGGCGTCCGCCAGCTGCTTCGCGTAGGCATCGGTGCGCAGGCCCGCCGCGGTGGTCGCGGCGGTTGGCAGCACGCCGTTGCCGGCCTCGCGCAGCGAGACGTCGACGGCCATGCTCATGCCGATGCGCAGCGGGTGTTCGGCGAGCTGCTTCGGCTCCAGCGCGATCCGCACCGGCACGCGCTGCACGATCTTGATCCAGTTGCCGCTGGCGTTCTGCGCCGGCAGCAGGGCGAACGCGCTGCCGGTGCCCAGGCCGATGCTGGCGACCTTGCCGGTGTAGCGGACGTCGCCGCCGTAGAGATCGGAGGTGAGTTCCACCGGCTGGCCGAGGCGCATCTTCGCGAGCTGCGTTTCCTTGAAGTTGGCGTCGACCCAGACCTGCTCCAGCGGCACCACGGTCATCAGCGTGGTCCCGGGCTGCACGCGCTGGCCGAGCTGCACCGTGCGCCGGGCGACGTAGCCGGAGATCGGCGAGACGATCTCGCCGCGCTGCAGGTTGAGGTAGGCCTGGCGCAGCTGCGCGGCGGCGGCCATCACCTGCGGCTGGCGAGCGAGGGTGGTGTCGTCGACCAGCGCGCGGTTGCGCGACAGCTGGCCGCGGGCGGCGCCGAGCGCGGCCTCGGCGGCGTCGAGCTGCGCTTTGGCATGCGCCAGCTCCTCGGCGGAGACGGCGCCGCCGTCGACCAGACCGCTGCGGCGGGCAACGTCGGCGCGCGCCTGCTTCACCGCGACTTCGCGCGCCTGCAGGTCGGCCTCGCCGGCCTGCACGGCGTTGAACAGGCCGCGCACCTGGCGGACCGTGCCGGCGAGGTTCGCCACCGCCTGTTCGTAGGCGACTTCGGCGTCGTTGGGGTCGAGCTTCACCAGCACCTGGCCGGCGGTCACGCGGTCGCCGTCGTCGGCGCCGATGGCGACGACCGTGCCGAGCGTCTGCGGCGCGATCGCGACGATGTTGCCCTGGACATAGGCGTCGTCGGTCTCCTCGTGCCAGCGCCCGACGAGCAGGTGCCAGGCGAGGAAGCCGACGCCGCCGGCGACGACGAGGGCGGCGAGGATCGTCAGCGCCCGGCGCCGCTTGCCGTTCTTCGGCGCGGCCGGGGCGGGAGCGGGCGTGGTTTCGGTGGTCATGGGGCGGTCCGGGAAGACGAATCGGGAGAGGAAGGGGAGGCGCCGCCGCCCAGCGCGACGGCGAGGTCGGCGGCGGCGTTGCGGCGTTCGGCGCGGAGCGCGGCGATCTGCGCGTCGAGCTGCAGCACCGGCTTCTGCGCGGCGAGCACGTCGAGGCGGGTGCCGAGCCCGGCGCGATGGCGGGTCTCGGCGAGGCCGCGGGCCTTGCGCGCGGCCTCGCGCGCGTCCGCGAGCGTCGCGAGCTGGGCGTCCAGCGCGCGCGCGCCCTGCAGCGCGTCGGCGACCTCGTGCAGCGCGCCGACCACGCTCTGGTCGTACTGCGCGACGGCGAGGTCGTAGTCGGCGTCGCTGGTCGCGAGCTGGCCGCGCAGGCGGCGGCCGTTGAAGATCGGCAGGCTGATCGCCGGGCCGCCGGTGCCGAAGGCGGCATCGCGGGTGAACAGGTCCGACAGCTTGCCGGCCGCCAGGCCGACCATCGCGGACAGGTTCACGCTGGGATAGAACTCGGCCTTCGCGGCGTCGATGCCCTGGGAGGCGGCCTCGACCCGCCAGCGCGCGGCGACCACGTCGGGACGATGGCCCAGCAGCTCGCTCGGCAATGCCGAGGGCAGGGCGGGGGCGTCGGTCTCCAGCAGCGCCGGCGCGGCGATCGCGAGGCCGCGATCCGGCCCCTGGCCGAGCAGCGCGGCGAGCGCGTTGCGCAGGGCGTCGATGCGCTGCTGCGCGGCCTGCGCCTGCTGCGTGGCGGCGGCGACGGCGCCTTCGGCCTGGCGTGTCTGCAGCGCGTTGTCGAGCCCGGCCCGCGCGCGCTTGCGGGCGAGGTCGAGCTGCTGGGTGGCGCGGGCGGCTTCCTGTTCGGCCACGGTCTTCGCGTCGAAGGCCTGGGCCAGGCCGACGTAGGCGCGCGCGATGTTCGCGGACAGCAGCAGCCGCGCCTCCTGCGCATCGACCTCGGCGGCGCGGGTCAGGTCGACCGCGGCTTCCCATTTGGCGCGGTGGCCGCCCCACAGGTCCGGCGCGTAGGAAAACTGGACCATGCCCAGCTCGACGCCCTGGTACTCGCCGCCGAACGGCGCCGGCACCAGCGATTCGGGCAGGTAGGCGCCGGAATAGCGTACGGAGCCGGTCGCGGACGGGTCCCGCGCGGCGTCGGCCAGGTCGGCCTGCGCCGCGGCCTTGCGGACGCGGGCGTCCGCGGCCGCGAGCGAGGGCGTGCCCGTGAGCGCTTCGGCCATCAGCGCGTCGAGTTGCGGGTCGTTCCAGGCGCGCCACCACTGCTGCGACGGCCAGGCGGCCGGCGAGAGCGCGCCGGAGAAGGTGCGGGTGGCCGCCAGCGTGTCGGGATCGCGCGGCGACGAGGCCGGCGCCAGGCCGTGCGTGCTGGCGCAGCCGGCGAGCAGCGCCAGGGCGAGCGCACCGGACAGCGGCCGGACGAGGCGGAGGAAGGGGAGAGGGCGCATGTCAGTCTTCACGGGTGAGGTTGTCGCGGACCTGCAGCAGCAGGCGGACGAGGGCGTCCTGTTCGGCGTCGGACAGGCCTTCGAAGGCGCGGGTCCGGACCCGGACGCCGCACTGGTCGATGTCCGCCCACATCGCCCGCCCCGCGTCGGTGAGGCGGACCAGCAGCGCGCGGCGATCGGCCGGATCGGCGATGCGGACGGTGAGGCCGCGTTCTTCCAGCCGGTCGAGCAGCCGGGTCATGGCGCCCGGGTTCAGCTCGGCCTTGCGCGCCAGTTCGGACGCGCTGGCCTCGCCCTGGGCGAGCCGTTTGAGGGTCATGAACTGGCTGAAGGTGAGGTCGTGGCCGGCCGTGGCCAGCTCGCGTTCCATCCGGGCCCACATCGCATCGCGGACCTGCCGGAACAGCAGGCCGAGCTGGGTGCCGGGTTCGGACGAGGGGAGGGAGGGCGCGTTCATGGGGCGCCATTTTGTCGCCCAAACAATATTTGTCAATGCAAATATTGATCTTGCAAATGGAACGATTCGTCCGGCGAAGCGCCGTCCCGGGCACCCGGCCCGGGCGACCGGGGAAGGCATGCGCGGGTGCCGTATCCTGCACCGGCCTTTCCCCGGAGCCGACACCATGGGCCTGTTCTCCGCCATTCGCGCGCTGTTCGGCGGCGGTCCCGGGCAGGCGCCCGCCCTCGCGCCCGATGCCTTCACCGAAGAGATGGCCCGCCGGGTCCGCGTCGCCGCGCCCGACGTCGAGGTGCGGGTCCCCGGCGAGCTCCAGCTGGAGCTCGCCTCCGGCACCGACAGCAGCGGCAGGGTCTACCTGGACAACGCCTACCGGATGTACTGCGGACTGCCGCCCGACGAGCGCGAGGAGATGATGGAGCGCTTCGTGCGCTCGTTCGCCGACGCCACCCGGGGCTTCGAGCCGACCCGCGACGCGATCATCCCGATCGTCAAGGACCGGGCCTGGCTGGACGAGGTCGCGGCCTCGGTCCGCGCCCAGGGCGGCGAATCGCAGGAAAAGGTCTTCGAGCCCCTCAACGACGAACTCGCCGTGGTCTATGCCATCGACACGCCGAACAACATCGCCTACCTCTCGCCGGACATGCTCGACGCGCTGGGCGTCGACCGCGGCGAGCTGCGCGCCCTCGCGGTGCGCAACCTGCGCGGCCTGCTGCCGGGGATCGAGGTGCAGCGCGGCGAGAAGCTCGGCATGGTCGTCGCCGACGGCAATTACGAGGCTTCGCTGCTGCTGTTCGACGACCTGTGGGCGCGCGAAGGCGAACGCCTGCGCGGCCCGACGGTGGCGGCCGTGCCCGCGCGCGACCTGCTGCTGTTCGCCGACGGCGCCGATGCCGAGGCCGTCGCGCAGCTGCAGGCGCTCGCGACGAAGATGCATGCCGAAGCCACCTACGCCCTCACCGACCGGCTGTTCCTCCGCGACAACGACGACTGGCGGCCGCGCTGAGCCGCCCGCCGTACACTTCCGGGATGAGCCACGAGATCGAACCGCCGGCCGACGAGGCCCCCGCGCCGCGCAAGCGGCGTCGCCCCGAGCTCACCCCGCAGCAGCGCGCGCTGGGGCTGCTGGTCCGGCGCGAGCATTCGCGCAAGGAGCTGGCGCGCAAGCTGACCGCCCGCGGCATCGAGGACGAGGACGCGCTGGCAGCGGTCGCGCGGATGACCGCCGAGGGCTGGCAGAGCGACGAGCGCTTCGCCGAGCAACTGGTCCGCAGCCGCGCGAACAACGGCTACGGCCCGGTGCGCATTCGTGCCGAACTGGGTACCCACGGCCTCGACCGCGACGCCGTCGCCGCCGCGATGGACGGCTACGACGGCGACTGGGCCGCCAACGCCCGCGACCTGGTGCGCCGCCGCTTTCCCCGCGGTGCCGACGACCTGGCCCAGCGGCGCAAGGCCGCCGACTTCCTGGCCCGCCGCGGGTTCGACGGCGACCAGATCCGCGCCGCGGTCCGCTTCGACCCGGACGAGGATTGAGCCGCTCGATCGCGTCGGTCCGTGCGCCGGCGCCCGAACCCGGTGGCGCCTGCTAATCTATTGAATCTTGGGTGGTTCGCTCGATTCCGCGCCGGCATCCTGCCGGTTCCGCGGAGGCGCGCCGCACCCGTCATTCGAATCGCCATGAAGACCACCGCCGACAACACCACCGCGAAAATCCGCCGCGACTTCCTCGAATTCTTCCGCTCGAAGGGCCACACCATCGTGCCGTCGAGCCCGCTCGTCCCGGGCAACGACCCGACCCTGCTGTTCACCAACGCCGGCATGGTCCAGTTCAAGGACGTGTTCCTGGGCGCCGAGAAGCGCAGCTACACGCGCGCCGCGTCCAGCCAGCGCTGCGTGCGCGCCGGCGGCAAGCACAACGACCTCGACCAGGTCGGCTACACCGCGCGCCACCACACCTTCTTCGAGATGCTGGGCAACTTCAGCTTCGGCGACTATTTCAAGAAAGACGCCATCGCCTATGCCTGGGAACTGCTGACCGGCGTGTGGCAGCTGCCGAAGGACAAGCTGCTGGTCACGGTCTACCACACCGACGACGAAGCCTTCGACCTCTGGCACAGGCAGATCGGCCTGCCCGCGGACCGCATCATCCGCATCGGCGACAACAAGGGCGCGCCGTACGCCTCCGACAACTTCTGGCAGATGGCCGACACCGGCCCCTGCGGCCCTTGCACCGAGATCTTCTACGACCACGGCGACCATATCCCCGGCGGCCCTCCGGGCTCGCCCGACGAGGACGGCGATCGCTTCATCGAGATCTGGAACAACGTCTTCATGCAGTTCGACCGCCAGCCCGACGGCACCCTGCTGCCGCTGCCGGCGCCGTGCGTCGACACCGGCATGGGCCTGGAGCGCATCGCGGCCGTGCTCCAGCACGTGCACAGCAACTACGAGATCGACCTGTTCCAGCACCTGATCAAGGCCGCCGCTGCGATCACGAACACCACCGACCTCGAACACAAGTCGCTGCGCGTGATCGCCGACCACATCCGCGCCTGCAGCTTCCTGATCGTCGATGGCGTGCTTCCGTCGAACGAGGGGCGCGGCTACGTGCTGCGCCGGATCATCCGCCGCGCCGTCCGCCACCTGTGGAAGCTCGGTGCCCTCAGCGCCGATGGCAATTTCTGGCGCATGGTGCAGCCGCTGATCGACGTGATGGGCGAGGCCTATCCGGAACTGATCGAGAAGCGTGCGCTGGTCGAGCGCGCGCTGAAGGCCGAGGAAGCGGCGTTCTCGCAGACGCTCGACGCCGGCATGATGCGGCTTGAAGGCTACCTTGCGCAGAACGGCGGCCGCATCGACGGCGACCAGTTGTTCCAGCTGCACGACACCTACGGCTGCCCGCCCGACCTGATTGCCGACATCCTGCGCGAAAAGGGCCTGGGCGAGCTGCCGGCCGAGGTGACCGCCGAGTACGAACGGCTGATGACCGAGCAGCGCGAACGCGCGCGCAAGGCCGGCAAGTTCGGCGGCGGGGTGGCGCTGCCGGGCGAACTCATCGCCCAGCTCAAGCCCACCGACTTCCTCGGCTACGACGCCCTCGACGCCGACGGCCTCGAAGTCGTCGCGCTGCTGAAGGACGGCAAGCCGGTCGATGCGATCACCGCCGGCGATGACGCGATCGTCATTCTCGATCGGACGCCGTTCTACGCCGAGTCCGGCGGCCAGGTCGGCGACACCGGCACGCTGGCGGGCGAGGGCGCGGAATTCGCCGTCACCGATACCCAGAAGCTGGCCGGCCAGTTCTTCGGCCACGTCGGCACGCTGTCGGCCGGCAGCCTCAAGCGCGGCGACCGCATCGGCGGCCGTGTCGACGGCGCCCGCCGCGGCGCGATCATCCTCAACCACAGCGCCACCCACCTGCTGCACGCGGCGCTGCGCAGTGTCCTCGGCACCCACGTGACCCAGAAGGGCTCGCTGGTCGCGCCGGACCGCCTGCGCTTCGACTTCGCGCATTTCCAGCCGCTGACCCCGGCGGAATTGGCCGAAATCGAACGCCGGGTGAACGTGGAGATCCGTGCCAACAGCGCCACCGAAGTGCACCAGATGGGCATGCAGGAAGCGCTGGATTTCGGCGCGATGGCGCTGTTCGGCGAGAAGTACGGCGAACGCGTGCGCGTGCTGCGCATGGGCGAGACCTCGACCGAGCTGTGCGGCGGCACCCACGTGCGCCGCACCGGCGACATCGGCGTGTTCAAGATCGTCTCCGAGGGCGGCATCCAGGCCGGCGTGCGCCGGATCGAGGCCGTGACCGGCCAGGGCGCGCTGGACCACATCGCCGGCGAGGAGCATCGCCTGGCCGAGGCCGCAGGCCTGCTCGGCGGCAACCCGGCCGACGTCGGCGACAAGCTGCGCGCCCTGCTGGATCGCCAGAAGAAGCTCGAACGCGAGCTGGAAGCGTTGAAGACGAAGGCCGCCGGCGCCGCCGTTGCCGATCTTGGCGCCTCGGCGGTCGACATCGGCGGCGTGAAGGTGCTGGCCGCGCGCCTGGAGGGCCTGGACGCCAAGGCCCTGCGCGACGCGGCGGACCGCCTCAAGGCCGAACTCCGTGACGCAGTCGTCCTGTTGGCCGGAGCAGCCGATGGTAAAGTCGCGCTGATCGCGGGTGTGAGCGGCGCGGCGCAGGGTCGGGTCAAGGCCGGGGAACTGCTGGCGTACGTGGCCGGACAGATCGGGGGCAAGGGCGGTGGACGCCCCGACATGGCCCAGGGCGGCGGCGAGGACAGCCCCGCACTGCCGGGGGCGCTGGAGGGCGTCCGCGACTGGGTCGCCCAGCGGGTACGTGCCGAGGCATGACTTCAGGC
Organism: Pseudomonadota bacterium; assembly: GCA_023392975.1. Lineage (GTDB taxonomy): Bacteria > Pseudomonadota > Gammaproteobacteria > Xanthomonadales > Xanthomonadaceae > Lysobacter_I. Next base: position 37,342 of record JAEWNA010000241.1, read on the forward strand.
ACCACCCGGTGGTGGACGAATCCGGGTATGCTAATTTATTGCGTTCGTGGCCTGTGCTCCATCCCCGTTGGTGAGGCCGCGAAAGACATGACAAAGGGTACGGCGAGGGGGACGCCGGCCGACGGAGACAAGCAATGCTTATCCTGACTCGCCGGGTTGGCGAAACGCTGATGATCGGCGACACCGTCACCGTGACGGTGCTCGGAGTGAAGGGCAACCAGGTCCGAATCGGCATCACCGCGCCGAAGGACGTGGCGGTGCACCGCGAAGAGATCTACCACCGCATCCAGCGCGGCGAAGGCCACGGTCCCAATTCCGGTTTGCCGCAGGGCGACTGAGCCGTTATCCTTCCCGCCGCAGTTTTGTCGACGGAGAGTTGCCCGAGAGGCCGAAGGGGCTCCCCTGCTAAGGGAGTATGGGGTCAAAAGCTCCATCGAGGGTTCGAATCCCTCACTCTCCGCCACCGTCGTGTCCGATGTCCCGATGCGATCGGCGTCGCCGATCGTCCCGCGTCCACGAGCCTTCGTGAGCGCAGCGCGCATCCGGCACCGACGGAATGACGAAAATGGGGATTGACCAGTCCGATCACGATTGGCACAATTCCGCTTCTGCACAACGCGCCCGTAGCTCAGTTGGATAGAGCACCAGGCTACGAACTTGGGGGTCGGAGGTTCGAATCCTTCCGGGCGCGCCAGACACGAAGAAAAAAGCCGGCGAGCGATCGCCGGCTTTTTTCTTGCCTCGCGGAATGCCGCGGGTTCAGGGACGCCCGGCCTCCTCCTCCATGCGCCGGCGCAGCGACAGCGGGCGCATGTCGGTCCACACCTGCTCGATGTGGTGCAGGCATTCCGCCTTGGAGCCGCTGAACCCCGCGGCCTGCCAGCCGAGCGGCAATTCGCGGTCGGCGGGCCAGATCGAATACTGCTCCTCGTGGTTCACCACGACCTGGTAGCGGGTGTCGTCCTCGTCCTGCGTCATGGCCCGGCTCCGTGCGTGCGCGGCCTGCGCGCGATGCGGGGATCATACGCCCGCATCGCCGCCGCCCGCATCGCCGCGATCCGGTCCGCTCAGTCGAGGAACTGAAGCTTCGCCAGTTCCGCGTACAGCCCGCCCTGGGCGAGCAGGCTTTCGTGCGTGCCCTCGGCGACGATCCGGCCCTTGTCCATGACCACGATGCGATCGGCCTTGAGCACGGTCGCCAGGCGGTGCGCGATCACCAGCGTGGTGCGGCCGCGCATCAGGTTCTCGAGCGCGTGCTGCACCGCGCGCTCGCTCTGCGCGTCGAGCGCGGAGGTCGCTTCGTCCAGCAGCAGGATCGGCGCGTCCTTGAGCAGCGCGCGGGCGATGGCGATCCGCTGCTGCTGGCCGCCGGAGAGGCTGGCGCCGCGTTCGCCCAACTGCTCGTCGTAGCCGTGCGGGAGCGCGCTCACGAATTCGTGCGCCTCCGCCGAGCGCGCCGCGGCCTCGACTTCGGCATCGCTGGCGTCCAGGCGGCCGTAGCGGATGTTGTCGCGGGCGCTGGCGGCGAACAGGGTCGGCTGCTGCGGCACCAGCGCGATGCGTTCGCGCAGTTCCAGCGGGTCGCAGTCGCGCACGTCGACGCCGTCGACCAGCACCCGCCCGGACTGCGGGTCGTGGAAGCGCAGCAGCAGCGAGAGCACGGTGCTCTTGCCGGCGCCGGAGGGGCCGACCAGCGCGACCGTCTCGCCGGGCCGTACGTGCAGGGTGAAGCCGTCCAGCGCCGGCGCGTCGGGCCGCATCGGGTAGCGGAAGTCGACGCTCTCCAGCGCCACCTCGCCGCGCAGCGGCGCGGGCAGCGATTGCGGGTGCTGCGGGGCGACGATGCCCGGCGTTTCCTGCAGCAGCTCGTCGATCCGGCTCATGCCGCCGGCGGCACGCTGCAGTTCGTTGAACACTTCCGCCAGCGCCGCGACCGAGCCGCCGGCGAACAGCGCGTAGAGCACGAACTGGATCAGGGTGCCGGCGGTCAGCCGCTGCGCCAGCACGTCGTGCGCGCCGGACCACAGCACCAGCGTGATCGCGCCGAAGAACAGCACGATCGTCGAGCCGGTCATCAGCGCCTGCGCGCTGATCCGCTTGCGCGCGGTGCCCACGGCGTTCGCGACCGCATCGACGAAGCGCCCACGTTCGTAGTCCTCGCGTGCGTGCGCCTGCACCGTGCGCACGGCGCCCAGGGTCTCGGCGGCCAGCGCGTTGGCGTCGGCGACGCGGTCCTGGTTGCTGCGCGCGACCTTGCGGATGCGCCGCGAGCCGATCACCACCGGCAGCACCGCCAGCGGAATGCCGACTAGCGCCCAGGCGGCGAGCCGCGGGCTGGTCACGAACAGCATCACCACCGCGCCGATCACGGTGATGCTGCTGCGCAGGGCGATCGACATGACGCTGCCGACCACGTTGCGCACCAGTTCCACGTCGGCGGTGAGCCGCGAGACCAGTTCGCCGCTGCGGTTGCGCTCGTGGAAGCCGGCATCGAGGCCGATCAGGTGCGCGTACAGCCGCTCGCGCAGGTCGGCGACCACGCGCTCGCCCAGCAGCGAGACGAAGAAGAACCGGGCCGCGGTGCCCAGCGCCAGCACCAGCGCCACGGCGAACAGCAGCAGGAAGGCGCGATCGATGTCGCCGGCGCTGCCGCGCTTGAAGCCTTCGTCGATCATCGTGCGGAAGGCGACCGGCAGGCTCAGCGAGGCCGCCGAGGACACCGCCAGCGCGACCAGCCAGCCGACGAACAGCGCCATGTGCCGGCGGACGAACGGCCACAGCGCGCGCAGGCTGCCGAGGGGGGCTTTCTTGGTCGGAACGGTCGGTTCGGGGGAGCTCATGCACGACAGCCTGGAGTGGGAGGCCGGGGCACGCGCTGCGCCGGCGATGCGGCGATCAGCGGGACGCCGCGAACCGGATGCGGTCCCGGGTGGTGTCGCGCAGGCGGGTTTTCAAGGCGTCGGCGCGATCGGCGGGCAGCCGCACCCGCAGCACCGCGCCATCGGCATCGAACGCCTCGTCGAGTTTCTCCGCGCCGAACGCCTGCAGTGCGGCGTGGGCGTCGCCGAGGTGGGCGAAAGGACAGGCGAATGCCAGTTCGGCCTGTTCGATCAGCACGCGCTTCTCCGCCAGCCGCAGGCACTCGGCCGCCGCACCGCCGTAGGCGCGGACCAGACCGCCGGCGCCGAGCTTGATCCCGCCGAACCAGCGGGTGACCACCACCACCACCCGGTCGCAGCCCTGGCCGTCGATGGCGGCGAGGATCGGCCGGCCGGCGGTGCCGGCGGGCTCGCCGTCGTCGCTGGAGCGGTAGCCGTCGCCGATCCGCCAGGCCCAGCAGTTGTGGGTGGCGTCCGGGTCGGAGAGTCCGGGCAGGGCGGCCATCGCCGCGTCGGCAGAATTGACCGGCAGCGCGCGGGCGAGGAAGCGGCTGTGCTTGACCTCGAGCAGATGCGAGGCGGGACCGGCGAGGGTCTGCGACGACATGCGCGGAGCGACGATGCGTCGGGCGGATCAGGGCGCGGGCGGCGGCAGGGTGGCCGCGAACTTGCGCAGATCCTCCGGCAGCTCGACCGAGGGGTAGCGACGGCGGAATTCCTGCAGGCTTTCGGCCGCGGCGGCGGTGTCGCCGGCGGCGAGCAAGGTGCGGACCCGCTGCAGCCAGGCCTGGCGGAACTCCGGGGAATCCGCGGAGACAGGCGGGCGGTCGTCGTAGCGTTCGGCGGAGGCCGACTTGTCCGCGGCGGCTGCGCCGGCACCGGCGGTGATGCCGGCGCTGGCGCCGTTGGCCTTGCGGGCGCGATCCCGTGCCGGCGACGCTTCCTGCATGACCGCCGGCGGCGGTGGGGCAGGCGGCGGCACGGCGACTGCGGGTTGTTCGGCCAGCCGATTGGCGCGGGATTCCTCGCGGCGCTGGTCCAGCGGCGTGCGGGTGTACTCGGCGGCGCCGACGGCACGATCATCCGCCTGGCCCGAGGCCGTGCGCGGGATCCGGCTGCCGGTGACCTCGACCTTGTCCAGCGACTGCCGCTCGGAATCGACCGACTGCGCACGCGCCGCCGGCGCGGACGGCATGGGCGCGGCGGCGGCGGGCGCTTCGCGAACGGGGGCGGCATCGGCGACGAAGCCGTCGTTCTCCGCCGGAGGCGCCGGCTTGGCCGCGATCTGGCGGGCCGTCGTGTCGGCCGCGGCACGACGCGTCTGCAGGGCGTCTTCGTCCTTCTGCAGCGGCGGGGGCAGGGGCGGCGGCTGGACGGGGGCGCGATCCAGCGACGGGTCGAGCAGCACCGCGTCTTCCTCGGCGGCCGGTGCCGAAGCCGGGGCCATGGACTTGTCGGCCGAACTGCCTTCGCCGTCGCCCTGCAGCTTCCAGCCGATGCCGGCGGCCAGCACGACGGTGGCGGCCACGCTCAGGCCCAGCGGCCAGCGCGGCACAGTGCGCTTCGGGCGGAACGGGGTGACGTTGGGC
>JAEWNA010000259.1 GCA_023392975.1 Pseudomonadota bacterium
GGCCACGTCTTCGATGCGCGACAAGATGCGCCGCATCGGAGACCCCGGCTTCGTGTGAATACTCTAGACAACTCCCGCATCCTGCCGTGCAATCGATCACGCGCCCGCTGGGAGGGCATATGGCCAAGTTCAAGAAGACCACCGCGAAGAAGACAACCGCCAAGGCCAGCCCGGCCGCCGATGCCGAGCACCTGTCCAAGAGCCTCAGCGAATCCGCCCAGCAGATCTGGCTGGCCGGCGTCGGCGCCTTCTCGCGCGCCCAGGCCGAAGGCACCAAGCTGTTCGAGGCGCTCGTGAAGGAAGGCATGGGTCTGGAGCAGACCATGCGCAAGTTCGCCGGCGGCCGCGCCGATGTCGTCCGCGATGTGGTCGAAAGCCGCGTCGGCCAGGCGCGCGAGCGCGCCACCGACACGTGGGACAAGCTGGAGAAGGTCTTCGAGGACCGCGTCCAGCGCGCCCTCGTCAAGCTGGGCGTGCCCAGCCGCGAAGACCTCAACGACCTGAGCGCCCGCGTCGAGGCCCTGACCGCCGAGCTGCGACGCCAGGGCGGCAAGCCCGCCGCCGCGCCGCGCAAGGCCGCGAAGAAGGCTGCCAAGGCACCGGCGGCGAAGGCCCCGGCCAAGCGCGCCCGCAAGCCGAAGGCTACCCCGGCCGAGTAATCGCCGGCAGATCAACGCGGCGGCACCGGAATACGTTTCCATCGCCCGCCCGCCGCGTCCATCTGGTAGTGTTCGTACTGCACCGCACCAAATCTCTCTCGCGTCGCGGAAGCGACGCTCCCATTGGCGGCTCGCGCCGTCGTTTCGCCCGCCAACCACACACGAAGTCCGTAGCTCCCCTCCCCTCACGGCTTCGGTAGGCGGGCTTCTTTTTGCCCGGACGGACCGCGATCCTTTCTCCGTCGCGATCCCGGAAAGACGAAAGGCAGCCGCGAGGCTGCCTTTCGTGCGTCAGAGTCGGAAAAATCCAGCCCTCGGTTCGGCGGTTACCAGTGCACGCCGCGCATCAGCGCCGCGAACGCGATCTGCTCCTGGCTCGGCTGTTCTTCCTTCAGCGCCTTCTTGTCGCCCTTGGCCGCGGCAGAATCCGGGAACAGCTCGAACGCGGTGCTCATGATCACCTCGTACGCCTTCGGCGCGACCGCATTGAGCAGCGCCGAGAAGATGCCCAGGCGCGTCGCGATCCGGCTGGGTTTCTCGATGATGCCCTTGACCACCAGGTCGGCCGCTTCCTCCGGCGTCAGCGTCGGCACGCTGTCGTACATCTTGGTCGGCGCGATCATCGGCGTCTTCACCAGCGGCATGTTGATCGTGGTGAAGCTGATGCCCTTGCCCGACAGTTCGCCCTGCGCGCAGCGGCTGAAGGCGTCGAGTGCGGCCTTCGAGGCCACGTACGCCGAGAACCGCGGCGAATTGGCCAGCACGCCGATCGAGCTGATGTTGATGATGTGGCCCTTGCGGCGCTGGATCATCGTCGGCATGAAGCCCATGATCAGGCGCAGGCAGCCGAAGTAGTTCAGCTGCATCGTGCGCTCGAAATCATGGAAGCGGTCGTAGCTCAGTTCGATCGAACGGCGGATCGAGCGGCCGGCGTTGTTGACCAGGATGTCGACGTGGCCGTGCTCCTTGAGGATGGTCGCGACCAGACGATCGCAGTCGGCCATGTCCGCGAGGTCCGCGGTGTAGGCGAAGACCTTGCCGCCCTTGGCCTTCATCTCGTCGCGCGCCTTGAACAACTCTTCCTCGCCGCGTGCCACGATGATCGTGACGGCGCCCGCCTCGGCCACGCGCTGGGCGCTGGCCAGGCCGATGCCCGACGAGCCGCCGGTGATGACCACCACCTTGTTGCGGACCTTGCCCTTGAGCGTGCGGTCGATGAACAGGTCGGGATCGAGGTGGCGTTCCCAGTAGTCCCACAGGCGCCAGGCGTACGTGTCGAGATTCGGCACCGCGATGCCGCTGCCCTTGAGCGCGCGCTCGGTTTCGCGGTTGTCGAAGCGGGTCGGATAGGTGATGAACTTCATCACCGCCTTCGGAATCTTGAAGTCGCGCAGCAGCATGCCGACGAAGCGCTTCACCGGCGGCAGGCTGCCGATGGCGCCGCGCACGCCGCCGGGGATGAAAGCGAACATGCGCGCGTCGAGGCGCATGGTCATCTCCGGCGCATGGCCGGCACGGGCGAAGGTGTTCAGCACCTCGCCGACGCGCATCGGATCGGGATCGACCAAATGGAAACAGTGGCCGTCGAGCTTCGGCTTGTGCGCGATGTGGTCCATCGCGTCGACGACGAAGTCGACCGGTACCACGTTGATGCGTCCGCCCTCGATGCCCAGCATCGGCATCCACGGCGGCAGCATCTCGCGCATCTTCTTCAGCAGCGTGAAGAAGTAGTATGGGCCGTCGATCTTGTCCATCTCGCCGGTCTGCGAATGGCCGACCACCATGCCGGGACGGTAGATGCGCCATTTGATGCGCTTCTCGTTGCGGACCAGGCCCTCGGAATCGTGCTTCGTGCGCAGGTAGGGATCGTCCAGGCCCTCGGCCTCGTCGAACATGTCCTCGCGGAAGATGCCGGGGTACAGGCCAGCGGCGGCGATCGAACTGGTGTGGTGGAAGCAACCGGCACCGATGGCGGCGGCCAGATCCAGCGCGTTCTGCGTGCCGTCGACGTTGGCCTTTCTCTGGCTCTCTGCGTCGGCGGTCAGGTCGTAGATCGCGGCGAGGTGGAAGAAATGCTTGACCTTGCCCGACAGCGTGCGGAGCTGCGCGGCGGTCAAGCCGCACTTGGGTGCGGTCATGTCGCCGTGCACAGGTACCACGCGCTTGGGATCCCAGCCCATCTTCTTGGCGAGCGCGTCGTACTTCTTCTGCGAATCCTTGCGCACCAGCACGTAGATCGTGCCCTTGCGCTTGAGCAGGTTGCCGACCAGGAAACGGCCGACGAACCCGGTGGCACCGGTGACGAAATAACTCATGTCCTCGCCCTCACGAGAATGGTGATCAAATGCAAACGGCCGCGGCGCAGCCGGCGACCTAACTTGCCAGACCCGGCGTGCGAGGACAATCCGCGACCGTAGGGTGGCAGGGCCGCCGGCCCGTGCCCTGCCCCTTCCGGAACGGGCAGGCCGCCCCCTCCTGCGATCCACCCCGGTTGACCCGCCCCGCAGGCCATGCTGTCATGCCGGCCTGACCGGAGGGGAGCACGCATGTCCGACCTGCAGAACAAATTCGAGCAAGCCGCCAAGGACGTCCAGGGCCTCGCGGAGCGCCCCGACAACGACACGCTCCTGCGCCTGTACGCGCTCTACAAGCAGGGCGCCGAGGGCGACGTGCACGGCGACAAGCCCGGCTTCTTCGATTTCGTCGGCACCGCGAAGTACGAGGCCTGGGCCAAGCTCAAGGGCACCGCACAGGACGACGCGAAGAAGAAGTACGTCGACCTCGTGAAGAAGCTGGCCGGCTGACCGGCCGCCGGCACCGGCGGCCTCCACTCCGCGACGCCCGCCCCGCCCCGACGATGGCGCGACAGACCCGCCAACGCATCCTCGACGCCTCCCTCGCGATGTTCAACGCGCAGGGCGAGCCGAACGTCACCACCAATCACATCGCCGACGAGCTGGAGATCAGCCCCGGCAACCTGTACTACCACTTCCGCAACAAGGACGACATCATCGAGCAGTTGTTCCAGCGCTACGAGGAGCGCATGGACGACGCGCTCGCCTCGCCGGGCGGACGGCTGCCGGAGCTCGAAGACATCTGGCTGCAGCTGCACCTCGTGTTCGAGTGCATCTGGGACTACCGTTTCCTCTATCGCGACCTGGTCGAGATCCTCAGCCGCAACCGCCGACTGCGCCTGCGCTTCGCGCGCATCCTCAAGCGCGCGGACGACCGTGCCCATGCGGTCATGCGCGGACTGTCGCAGGCGGGGATCATGCGCGCGTCGGCGGACGAGCTGGACGCCGCGGCCACGAACGTGCTGGTGTTGTCCACGTTCTGGCTGAACTACTCCGCGGCGCGCGGCGACCGCGACGAACAGGTGGCGATCCGCCAGGGCATCGTGCAGGTGATGATGCTGCTGGCGCCGTTCCTGCGCGATGCCGAACGCGTCCACCTCAACACGCTCATCCGCGCCTACCTCGACTGAAGCCAGTCGCGGGTGACGCACCGCAGCATGTCGGGCCCGTCGCGTTGACGTATCGTGGGTCCGCCGGGGTTTTCCCGGCCACCGATCGGGCGACATGGACCGCCCCGCGCAGTGTCCATGAAGCGCCCGCCCGTCGCGGAAACGCCTCGTCGTGCCGCGACCGTCGAACCGACAAGGAGTCGTCCAGATGAATCTCGCTACCAAGACCGCGATCCTCGTGGCCGCCATCGGCCTGAGCCAGGCCGCCACGGCCCGCCCCGCGCAGATCGACACCTCCGGCTGCATGGAGGAGTACCGGGCCTGCATGGCCGCCGGCTACGATCCCGACATGTGTCGCGACAACTACTGGCTATGCCGTTACGGCTACGTGCCGGTGAAGGCGATGGTCGTCCCCGCCGTCGACGAACGCAGGCACTGATCGCACGGCGCGACCCGGCGCTGTCCACAGCGCTTCCTTCCGGCCGCCGGGAAGCGGCCCACCCGTCGAGGAGAGATCATGAGATCGCACAAGCCCCTGTCACGCCCGATGCTGCTGGCGTTCGCCATCGCCCTGTCCAGCGGCGCCGGCGTCGCCTACGCCACCTGCTCGCCGGACGCCTATCGCGTCTGCGGCGAACAGGCCGATGCCTGCCTCGCCAACGGCACCCACGAGGCCATCTGCCAGTACCGCTACGAGAAGTGCCTGGTCACCCACGGCTGCGGTGGATGGCAGTGATCGAAGCCCGATGACCCCGCAACGACAGAGGGCGCCTTTCGGCGCCCTCTGTTCGTCTGGCATTGCGGTTGGCCTCAACCCTTGCGGGCGCGACGCACAGCCGGTTTGCGGGCGGGGCGACGCGCGGCCTTCTTCGCGGCCGGCTTGCGGGTGCGGCGGGTGCCGCGCTTGGCCTTGCCGGGCTTGAACTTCGCCACCAGCGGCGACAGCGCCTTGTCGAGCTTCAAGCCGGCTTCGGCGACGCCCAGTTCGATGCGGCCGCGAAGGTCGGCGGCGGTGTCGACGAGGCGGGCCTGCACCTGATCGACCGCCGACAAGGCCTGGCTGCGGGCCTGGCCGATGCGATCGGCCGCCTGCGCCGTGGTGGTGGCCGTGGTGCGCGCGGCCATGGAGACGAGACCGAGGCCGGCGAGCCAGAAGTGGCGCGCGTTCGCGGTCGGGACGGTGCGGGTAATCTTCTTGCGTGCCATGGGAATGCTCCGTTGCGGGGGGCCGGTGACCCGGCGAGGGACAGTGCCAGCATGCCCCCGGCCCGCAGAGCAAACACACTAGGGGAGGACGGTCTCGACGCCGCCATCGAGCGCCTGCGGACGTCGCGGACGGCCGCTGCATCCGCACGCGGCATCGCCGATCCGCAGCGCGTTGCGCGTCGTTCGCAGACCCGCGGACGCCGAAGCCGGAGGACTTGCCTCACATCACGACTCGCGGGATGCTGAACGCTTCCAACGCGAGGATCACGATCATGGCCAAGTCCACCTGGGCCGCCTTCCCCCACGACGCCAAGGCCTATGCCTACGCCGGCGATGCCCTGAAGAAAGCCTGGCCGAAGCTGCACGCAGGCGACTGCGAACCGTTCCCGGACGACAAGCGCGCCGCGGCGCTGATCAAGGCCGCCGGCAAGGCCGCGCCGAAGGGACTGGACGCCGCCGGACTGGCCGAAGCGCTGCAGGACGCGTGGCGCGCGTTCCACCACGGCGACTTCAAGGCCGCCTACGACGCTGGTGAAGCGCTGGGCCCGGTCGGCGCCTCGGTGGCGACCAAGGCGATCGGCATCCACGCTACCTACCTCGTCGACGACGACAAGGAAAAGCTCAAGCGCTTCGAGCAGGCCGCGAAGCTGGCCGAAGACGCGATCAAGGCCCTTCCCGACGACGCCAACAGCCACTACCGCCATGCGTTCGCGCTCGGCCGCTACAGCCAGGGCCTGTCGATCACCAAGGCGCTGAAGGAAGGCATCGCCGGCAAGGTGCGCGCCTCGCTGGAAACCGCGCTGGAACTGGCGCCCAAGCATGCCGAGGCGCACACCGCGATGGCGCTGTACCACGCCGAGATCATCTCCAAGATCGGCTCGATGATCGGCGGCCTGACCTACGGCGCCAAGGCGTCCGAGGCCGAGAAGCACATCAAGGAAGCCCTCAAGCTGACCCCGGCCTCCCCGATCGCCCTGCTGGAATCGGGCAACGTGATGATGCTGCTCCACGGCGACAAGAAGGAGGACGAGGCCGCCGCCGCCTACGAGAAGGCCGCCAAGACCAAGCCGCTGGACGCGATGGAGGCCCTGGACGCGGGCTATGCCCGGTCCGAGATCGAGTGAGCCGCCCGCTTGCCTGCGGCGGGGCCGGTCCGTAGAATGGCCGACCCGAACATCGGGCGGTTAGCTCAGCGGTAGAGCATTGCCTTCACACGGCAAGGGTCGCAGGTTCGAACCCTGCACCGCCCACCATATCGATCAGGCAGTTATCCGGATTCGCTTGCCCACTCGGGCGCAGAGTACGGAAAAAATACGGAAACCGATCTGCGAAAGCGGGTCGGTTTTTTCGTTTGGTGGCTGAGCCGGCGATACAACGCTCTTCTGGGCGAAACCTGGCGAAGTCGCGCTCCGGTTCCCGCCGATACGAAGACGGCGGCCCACTCACCCGCTTCGCGACGCGGTCGATGCGATCGACGTGGTGTTGTTACTCGAAACTCCCCACCGAATCGAACGCCAGGTTGTCGAAGCGGGTGTACTCGCCGAAGAACTTGAGCTTGAACGAGCCGGTCGGGCCGGAGCGCTGCTTGCCGATGATGATTTCGGCGAGGCCCTTGTCCGGCGAGTTTTCCTTGTTGTAGTAGTCGTCGCGGTAGATGAACACGATCATGTCCGCGTCCTGCTCGATGGCGCCGGATTCGCGCAGGTCGGCCATCACCGGACGCTTGTCGGCGCGGGTTTCCAGCGAACGATTGAGCTGCGACAGCGCGATCACGGGCACGCCCAGTTCCTTCGCCAGGCCCTTGAGCGAGCGCGAGATCTCGGAGATCTCGGTGGCGCGGTTCTCGGTGTTGCCGGGCACCGCCATCAGCTGCAGGTAGTCGATCACGATGAGGCCCAGGCCGTGCTCGCGCTTGAGCCGGCGCGCCTTGGCGCGCAGGGCCTCGGGCGAGAGGCCGGGCGTGTCGTCGATGAAGATCTTGGTTTCCTTGATCATCCGGATCGCGCTGCTGACGCGGCTCCAGTCCTCGTCCTCGAGCTGGCCGGTGCGCAGGCGCGTGGCGTTGACCCGGCCGTTGGCGGAGATCAGACGCAAGGCGAGCTGCGCGGCCGACATTTCCATCGAGAACACCGCGACCGGCTTCTTGGTCTTGATCGCGGCATGCTCGGCGATGTTGAGCGCGAACGTGGTCTTGCCCATCGCCGGACGCGCGGCGAGGATGATGAGGTCCGTCGGCTGCAGGCCGGCGGTCATCTCGTCGAATTCGGTGTAGCCGGTCGGCAGGCCGGTGACGCCGCCGCCGTTCTGGTAGCGGGTCTGCAGGACGTCGAAGGCTTCGGCCATCGCCTTGTTGATCGCGACGAAGTCGCTGCGGCCCTGCGCGCGCTTCTCGGAGATCGAGAACACGTCCTGCTCGGCCTTGGCCAGGATCTCGTCGCTCTCCCGGCCGTCCGGCTGGAAGGCGTCGTTGACGATGCCGGTGCCGGCCTCGATCAGTTGCCGGAGGATCGCCTTGTCGCGGACGATCTCGGCGTAGGCGGTGATGTTGGCGGCCGAGGGCGTGGTGCTGGCCAGCTCGATGAGGTAGGCGCCACCGGCGACCTGCTCGACCAGCCCGTTCGACTCGAACCACTCGCCCAGCGTCACCGCGTCGTAGGGCCGGCTCTTCTCGGCCAGCTCGCGGATCGCGCGGTAGATCAGCTGGTGGTCGCGGCGGTAGAAGTCTTCCTCGTTCAGCCGGTCGGCGATGCGATCGTAGGCCTCGGGCGCGAGCATGAGGCCGCCGAGCACGGCCTGCTCGGCCTCGACCGACTGCGGTGGCACGCGGAGCTGTTCGACGCGGGCATCGGCGAAAGCGTCGCGGCGGCGGTTCTGGTCGCCGTAGGCGTTGGGACGGAAGGCCATCGTCGGGAATCGCTCCGGATCGCCGGATGGGACGATCGTGGGAAGGTGGGCACGGGTGAGACAGGCATCGTACGGATCCCGCCTGTGGACCCGCGACGGAACAAGCTGTGGATAAGTCCGCCATGGGTACCGCGTTCGCGTCTCATGGCCTGCGACCGGGTCCGGAAACGCGACGGGCGCCCGAAGGCGCCCGTGCGGGTGACGCTGCGGCGGGAGGCGGCTTACGCGGCTTCCGGCTCGATGACGACCTTGACCGGCACTTCGACATCGGCGTGCAGGTGCACGATGACCTCGAACTCGCCGACGTGGCGCAGCGGGCCTTCGCCCATCACCACTTCCGACTTGCCGACCTTGTGGCCGGCGGCGGTCAGGGCCTCGGCGATGTCGCGCGGGCCGACCGAGCCGTACAGCTTGCCTTCGGTGGAGGCGTTCGCGGCGATCGTGACGCTCGCGCCCTCGAGGGCGGAACGGCGGCTCTCGGCCTCGTCGTTCTGGGCCTTGGCCTTCGCTTCGTACTCGGCGCGCTTGGCCTCGAACATCGCGACGTTGGCGGCGGTCGCCGGCACGGCCTTGCCCTGCGGCACGAGGAAGTTGCGGCCGTAGCCCGGCTTCACGTTGACCTTGTCGCCGAGGTTGCCGAGGTTGACGACTTTCTGGAGAAGAATGAGTTCCATGATGGCTCCGTATTCGTTAGCGACGCGTGCGCGCCGCAACTGGTGGCTGTCCGAACGGACGATGTCCGTGTCGCCCCGCGGGGCGGCGCGGATCAGACGTTGTGGTTGTCGGTGTACGGGATCAGGGCCAGGAAGCGGGCGCGCTTGACGGCGGCCTGCAGTTGGCGCTGGTACTTCGACTTGGTGCCGGTGATGCGGCTGGGCACGATCTTGCCGGTCTTGGTCAGGTACTGGC
>JAEWNA010000356.1 GCA_023392975.1 Pseudomonadota bacterium
CAGATCGACAGGCCGAGGCCGAGGCCGCGTTCGCCGCCCGGGCCGCCATGCTCGAAGCGGCGGAATTCCTCGAAGATCTGCCCGAGGTGATGCGCGGGGATGCCCGGGCCGGTGTCCCAGACCTGCAGTTCGATCTCCTCGCCACGCCGCCGCAGCGCCAGCAGCACGCCGCCGGAACGCGTGTAGCGCAGCGCGTTGGCGAGGAAGTTCTGCAGCGCGCGGCGCAGCAGGCGGCGGTCGCTGCGCACGAACGTGCCCGCCCGCGCATGCACGCGCAGCGCGAGGCCGCGGCCGGCGGCGCTGGGCGCGTACTGCGCGGCGAGTTCCTGCAGCAGTTCGGTGGCGTCGAAATGCGAGATCTCCGGCTGCAGCGCGCCGGCGTCGAGGCGCGACACGTCGAGCAGGCCGTCGAGCAGGTCCTCGGCGGCACGCAGCGCGGTGTCGACGCGTTCGGCCAGGCGCCCGCGCTCCTCGGCGTCGGGCGTTTCGCGCAGCGCGGAGGCAAACAGCCGCGCGGCATTGAGCGGCTGCAGCACGTCATGGCTGACCGCGGCCAGGAACCGGGTCTTCGACTGCTGCGCCGCCTCGGCCTCGTGGGTGCGCTGCTCGACGCGCTGCTCCAGCGTCTCGTTGACCTCGCGCAGCTGGCGCTCGACGCGCTTGTAGTCGGTGATGTCGCTGAAGCTGGTCACGTAGCCGCCGCCGGGCAGCGGCTGGCCGCGCATTTCGATCACCTGGCCGTTGGCGCGCACGCGCTGGAACACGTAGGGCTGGCCCGCGCGCAGGTGCGCGAGGCGGCGCTCGACCTGGTCGTCGATGGCGACGCCGGATTGCCCCCCGAGCTCGTTCATCTCGGCGCGTTCGGCGCTCCAGCGGATCAGGTCGGCGATCGGCCGGCCGATGTAGAGCATGCCGTCGGGGAAGCCGAGCATCGCCTGGTAGCGCCGGTTCCACGCGACCAGGCGCAGGTCGGCGTCGACCACGCTCACGCCCTGGCTGATGTTCTCCAGCGTCGTCGACAGCACCTGCCGGTTGAAGCGCAGTTCCTGGCTGGCCTCGTCGAGCAGCGACACCACTTCGCCCAGCTCCATGCCCGAGCCGCGCAGCGCGCTGGTCAGCGTGAGCCGCGCCGACGCCGCGCCGATCGCCGAGGCGAGCAGGCGTTCGGTGAACTGCATCATCGCGCGGTCGGCGAGCAGCTGCGGCTGCCATGGCCTGCGCGCGGTGGATTCGGCGAACTCGGCGAACGCACGGCGCGCGTGGCGCTCGCCGACGATGCGTTCGGCCAGCGCCAGCAGTTCGCCGCTGGACACGGTGCCGGCCCAGCCACCCGGGCCCAGCGGCGAGCGCTGCGCGTAGGGGTCGAGGTAGGACGCGGCCAGCAGCTGTTCCTGCAGCAGCGGCCGCCGCCGCGCCGACACCAGGAACAGCGCGCCGACGTTGAACAGCAGCGACCAGAACACGCCGTGGGTGAGCGGGTCCCAGCCGCTGAGCCCGAACAGCTGCCGCGGCCGCAGCCAGGACAACCCGAACGGGCCGTGCGCGATCCAGTCGGCACCGAACCCGACGCTCTGCGCGAGCGTCGGCAGCAGCAGCGTGTAGGCCCAGACGATCGCACCGAACAGAACGCCCGCGAATGCGCCCGCCCGGCTCGCGCCACGCCAGTACAGGCCGCCGATGAGCGCCGGTGCGAACTGCGCCACCGCCGCGAACGACAGCAGGCCGTGCTGGGCGAGGCTGTCGCCGGTGGCCGCGGCCACGCGGTGGTAGGCGTAGGCCATCAGCGCGAGCGCGAGGATGGTGATCCGGCGCACCCACAGCACCAGCCGGTCGATGCCGCCTTCGGTCAGCGCGCGGCCGCGCAGCAGCAGCGGCATCACCAGGTCGTTGCTGACCATGGTCGCGAGCGCGACGCTGGCGACGATCACCATGCCGGTGGCCGCGGAAAAGCCGCCGATGTAGGCCAGCAGCGCGATGTCCTCGCGGCCCAGCGCCAGCGGCAGCGCGAGCACGTAGGTGTCCGGCGACGGCCCGTGGCCGGCGAGCAGCGACTGCCCGGCCAGGGTGATCGGCACCACGAACAGGCTGAACAGCACGAGATAGCCGCCGAACAGCCAGCGCGCCGGGCGCAGGTCGGCCACGTCCTGGCATTCGACCACCGCCACGTGGAACTGGCGCGGCAGGCAGACGATCGCGGCGAACGCGATCAGCGTCTGCGCGACGAAGCCCGCCGGCAGCCCGGGCGCGGACACCACGTCGCCCGCGGCGGCGACCCGGGCGATGAAACCGCCGCTGCCGGGCAGGTGCAGCAGCGCGAACACGCCGATGCAGAGGAAGGCCAGCAGCTTGACCAGCGACTCCAGCGCCACCGCCAGCACCATGCCGCGATGGTGCTCGGTGGCGTCGATGGCGCGGGTGCCGAACAGGATCGCGAACGCCGCCAGCAGCAGCGCGACGTACAGCGCGGGATCGGCGAACAGCTGCGCGTCGCTGCCCGGCGCCAGCACTTCGACGCTCATCGCCACCGCCTTGAACTGCAGCGCGACGTAGGGCACCGCGGCCAGCACCGCCACCGCCGCGACCAGCGCCGCCAGCCCCGGCGCGCGGCCGTAGCGCGAGGACAGGAAGTCGGCGATCGAGACGATGCGGTGCTCGCCGGAGATCAGCACCAGGCGCTCGAGGATGCGCCAGCCGAACAGCAGCAGCAGCACCGGGCCGAGGTAGATCGGCACGAAGCCGAGCCCGGTGCGCGCCGCGGTACCGACCGCGCCGTAGAACGTCCACGACGAGCAGTACACCGCCAGCGCCAGCGCATAGATCGCCGGGCGCAGCCACCGCCAGCGCGGACGCGGCCCGCGCACGTCGCCGAGATAGGCGACCGCGAACAGCACCCCCACGTAGCCCAGCGACACCAGCAGCAGTACCCAGCCCGGGATCATGCGCGCCCCGCCTCGGCGAAACCGGATCGAAGCCGCGAGTGTACGTCGGCGGCGTGCGGGTCGGCCTCAGCCGCGGCGTCGACGCAGCGCCCGCCAGGCGACGAGGTCCTGCAGCAGGGCGCGCAGCGCGGGGCGTGCGGACGCATCCCCGGCCAGCGACAGCAGCGTGCGCACGCTGCGCTCGCGGCCGTCGCCGAGGCGGTCGGCCAGCTGCGCGACGGTGCGTGCGTCGAGGGCGGTCTCGGCGACATGGCCGTTCGCGCCGACCAGCAC
>JAEWNA010000008.1 GCA_023392975.1 Pseudomonadota bacterium
CCGTAGCCGCGGCTGGCGACGCCGGGCGAAAAGCCTTCGGCGCGCAGGCGCTCGACCAGCGCGATCGTCAGCGGAGTCTTGCCGCTGCCGCCGGCGATGAGGTTGCCGACCACGACGACGGGTTTCCCGGGATGCCGGCTGCGCAGCACCCCGCGCCGGAACAGCCCCGCGCGCACCGCAACCACGCCCGCGTACAGGCGCGCCAGCGCGCGAGCAGGCATCGGCGCGCGGCCGCCGTCGAACCAGTACCGGGGCGGCGGTCGGCCGCGGTCGCTCACGGCGTGGCGTCCGCGGCGCCCGGTTCGCGGAACTGCATCCGGTGCAGGTGCGCATACAGCCCGTCGCGGGCCAGCAGTTCGGCGTGGGTGCCCTGCTCCACCAGCCGGCCGCGATCCAGCACCAGCACCTGGTCGGCATGCTCGATGGTCGACAGCCGGTGCGCGATCACCAGCGTGGTGCGGTCGGGCATCAGCCGGTCCAGCGCGTCCTGCACCAGCCGCTCGGATTCGGTATCGAGCGCGGCGGTGGCCTCGTCGAGGACGAGGATCGGCGCGTCCTTGAGGATGGCGCGAGCGATGGCGAGGCGCTGACGCTGGCCGCCCGACAGGCGCCCGCCCCGGGCGCCGATGCCGGTGTCGGCACCTTCGGCCATCGCATCGACGAACTCACTGGCGTTGGCCGCGCCCAGCGCGGCGCGCACGCGGTCGCCGTCGTTGCCGGCCATCTCGCCGTAGGCCACGTTCTCGGCGACGCTGCCGTCGAACAGCATCACCTGCTGGCCGACCAGCGCGATCTGCCGGCGCAGGTCGGCGAGGCGATACTCGTCCAGCGGATGCCCGTCGAGCAGGATCGTGCCGGACGACGGTTCGTAGAACCGCGGGATCAGCTTGACCAGGCTGGACTTGCCGCTGCCGGAGCGGCCGACGATCGCGGTGACTGTGCCGGGTCGCGCCACGAACGACACGTCCTCCAGCGCCGGCGCGGTCTGGCCCGGGTAGTGCGCGCCGATGCCACGGAATTCCAATTCCCCGCGCGCCCGGTCGAGCGTCCGCGTGCCGCTGTCGCGCTCCTCCCCGGCGTCGAGCACCGAGAACAGGCGCTCGGCCGAGGCCACGCCGCGCTGGAGCATGTTCTGCACGTTGGTCAGCTGCTTGAGCGCGGGGATCATCGCCATCATCGAGGTCATCAGGCTGACGAACGCGCCCGCGGTAAGGCGCCCGTGCATCGCTTCGCGGCCCGCGAAGAACAGCAGCAGCGCGAGGCCGACCGAGCCCATCAGCTGGATCACCGCCGAGGTCACGCTGCGGGTGGCCTCGACCTTCATCGACAGGCGCATGTTCTCGTCGGCGAGCTCGCGGTAGCGCCCCAACTCGGCCGCCTGCGCGCCGTAGACCTTCACTTCCTGCTGACCACTGAGGGTCTGGTCGGCGGCCTGCAGCAGGCGCGCGCCGCTTTCCTGGATGCGATGGCCGTAACGCCGGTAGCGGCGGCCGACCTTGTCCATCATCCACGCCATGATCGGCGCGATCAGCAGGATCGCGATCGTCACCCGCCAGCTGGTCCACAGCATCACCGCCAGCATCGCGACGATCTGCAGCGACTGCTGCAGCATCACCTTCGCCGCGTCCACCGCCGCCTGCGCGACCTGATCGCTGTCCGAGCCCAGCCGCATCTGCATCGTGCCCACCGACTCGCGGTCGAAGTGGGTGCCGGGCATGCGCAGGTACTTGTCGAACACCCGCACCCGCATGTCGCGGGCGATGCTGCGCGCGGCGCGGGCCATGAACACGTCGGAGACGTAGCCGGCCAGGCCGCGGACGACGAAGATCGCGACGATGGTCAGCGGCATCTGCCAGAGCATCTCCGCGTCCGGGTCGGACAGGCCGTCGGTGATCGGCTTCATCATCAAGGTGAAGCCGCCGCCGGCCGTGGCTTCGATCAGCATGCCCAGCAGCGCGACCGCGAGCAGGCCGCGATACGGGCGGGCATGGCCCTGCAGCCGGCGGTAGATCGGCCACGCGGGCGCGCGGTCCGGTTGGCTCATCGTTTCGCCCCGGCGGCCGCGGCGGGCGTCGTTCCGGGACGCGCCTCGGGCGCGGTGGCGATGCTGATCCGGCGGAACCCGAGCTGGCCCAGCGCGTCGAGCGCGGTGACCACGGCCTGGTGCGGGGTGCGGGCATCGGCGCGCAGCAGCACCGGGCGGCTGCGATCGTCGCCGGCGACCTCGGCGATGGTGCGTTTCAAGGATTCGACGTCGGTGCGCAGGGCCTCGCGGTCCTGCACGAAATAGCGGCCGTCGGCGTTGACCAGCACGCTCAGCGACTTCGCCGCCGTCTCGCTGGCTTCGCCCTCGGCTTTCGGCAACTGCAGCTTGAGCACCGAGCGCGCGTCGAACGTGGTGGTGATGACGAAGAAGATGATCAGGCACAGCACCACGTCGATCAGCGGGATCAGGTTGATCTCGGGTTCGTCGTCGGCGCGGAAGTCGCGGATGCGCATGGGGCGGGATCTCGGAAGGAGCGGCTCAGGCCAGCGCGCGCTGCACGCCGAGGACGGCGCCGTAGCCGAGCAGGGCCAGCATCGCCAGGAACGCGGCCATCAGCGCCCAGAAGC
>JAEWNA010000081.1 GCA_023392975.1 Pseudomonadota bacterium
CGTCCCCAGAGATCGGGATGTTCGAGGGTCGTCATCACCGCAGACGCGATCGGCCCCGGCACGAATCAGCGTTCGCGACCCGCACAGACGATGGTGATGAAATACAGGCCGCCGGGGACGGAGTGGCGTCCTCGACGGAGTGCGCGGTGCCCGGAGGGTGGAGGCATGGTGGTCATGCCGACAATGTGGCGAACCGGAAGCGTCGTCGGTATCGGAAACGGGCGTACCGTGACGTGGGATATTTCCGATTGGGACGCGAGGTCGCGACTTACGTCGCTCCTGCGAAAGCGGGCCTGCCTGCTCTGTAGGAGCGACGTGAGTCGCGACCCGGAAGCCCGTCAGGCATGCGTCCCTGCTTCCGGCGGCTGCCCCTGCCCTGCACACGAATACATCGGCGCGGCCACGCCGCTTTGTGTACTCTCGGGCCTTCGCACCCCCACTGCGAGCCCATGATGCGTATACGCGAGACTCTCGAATTCGCCGAGACCGACACCCTGCTGCGCGACGACGTGCGCCGGCTGGGCGCGATGGTCGGCGAGATGCTGGCAGAACAGGTGTCGGCCGACCTGCTCGAACAGGTCGAATCCGTCCGCCGCGCCGCGATCGCCCGCCGCGAGCAGGACGAGGAGATCGATGCCCTCGCCGACCGTCTCGCCGCGGTGCCGCTGGAAGGGGCCGCGGCGCTGGTCCGTGCCTTCACCGCCTACTTCGGCGCCGTGAACCTCGCCGAACGCGTGCATCGCATCCGCCGCCGCCGCGACTACCAGCGCCGCACCAACGATCCGCAGCCCGGGGGCCTGACCGCCGTGCTGGCGTCGCTGCGCGACGATGGCGTGACGCTGGACGAACTGCGCGCGCTGCTGCCGCGGCTGCGGATCGAGCCGGTGTTCACCGCGCATCCGACCGAAGCCATGCGCCGCGCGCTGCTGCTGAAGGAGCGCACGATCGTCGAGCGCCTGATCGCCGACATCGACCGCCAGCGCACGCCAGCCGAACGCGGCGCGGACACCGCGCGCATCCGCCAGGCATTGACCGCGACCTGGCAGACCGCCGACGCGCCGCCGCAGCGGCCCACGGTGGCCGACGAGGTCGACCACATTGGCTTCTACCTGCATTCGGTGCTGTTCCGCGCGCTGCCGGTGTTCTACGAAGTCTTCGCCGAGGCGATCGAAACGGTCTACGGCGAACGCCTCGACCTGCCGCCGCTGCTGCGCTTCGGTACCTGGGTCGGCGGCGACATGGACGGCAATCCGAACGTCGGCGCCGACACCATCCGCGCGGCCCTGTCCGCGCAGCGCACGAGCGTGCTGCACAGCCACCGCACCGACCTGCAGGCGCTGGCCGAGATCCTGACCCAGAGCCGCGGCCGGATCGGCGTGGACGACGCGGTCGAAACCCGCATCGCCGCGTACACGGCGCTGCTGCCCGAGACCGCGGCGCGGTTGAGCCCGCGGCTCACCGACATGCCCTACCGGCAGCTGATCAACCTGATGCGCGGTCGTCTCGCGGCGGCGCTCTCGGGCGAAGCGGGCGCCTACACGAAGGCCGACGAACTGATCGCCGACCTGCACACGATCGACGCCAGCCTGCGCCACCACCGCGGCGAGCACGCCGGCCGCTTCGCGCTGCAGCGCGTGCTGTGGCGCGTGCGCACCTTCGGTTTCCATCTGGCGACGCTCGACCTGCGCCAGGATTCGGGCACGCACGATGCCGCGCTGGCGGCCCTTCTGCACGACGACGGCTGGGCCGCGCGTCCGGTGGCCGAGCGCGTCGATCGCCTGCATGCGCTGATCGCCGATCCGACGGCCGCAGATGCAGGTGCCGAGGGCGCGCAGTCGACGCTGGCGGTGATGCGCACCGTGCACGAACTTCGCAAGACTCACGGCGCGCACGCGTTCGGCCCTTACATCATCAGCATGAGCCGCAGCGCCGCCGACGCGCTGGCGGTGCTGGCGCTGGCGCGGGTGGCCGGCTGCGTCGAGGGCCGCCAGGTGCCGCTTGATGTCGCGCCCCTGTTCGAGACCATCGACGACCTGCGTGCCGCACCGGAAGTGATGCGCGCGCTGTTCGACGATCCGGTATATCGCCGCCATCTCGATGCGCGCGGCGGGCAGCAGACGGTGATGCTCGGCTATTCCGACAGCGCGAAGGACGGCGGCCTGCTGGCCTCGCGTTGGTCGCTGCAGCGCACCCAGGTCGAACTGCACGAACTGTCGCAACAGGCCGGCGTGCGCATCGTGTTCTTCCACGGCCGCGGCGGTTCGGTCAGCCGCGGCGGCGGCAAGACCGAACGCGCGATCATCGCCGCACCGCGCGGCACGGTCGACGGCGTGCTGCGCGTGACCGAGCAGGGCGAGGTGATCCACCGCAAGTACGGCATCCGCGCGCTGGCGCTGCGCAACCTCGAGCAGGCGACCGGCGCGGTGCTGCGCGCGAGCCTGCGCCCGCGCCCGCCCGAGCCGCGCGAGGCGCAGTGGCGCGCGATCGCTGGCGAGCTGGCGCAGGTGTCGCGCGCGCACTACCGCGCGCTGGTGCACGAGCGCGACGATTTCCCGGCGTATTTCCGCACGGCGACGCCGATCGACGTGATCGAACGCCTGCGCCTGGGCTCGCGGCCGTCGAAGCGGCGCGAGGGCGGCATCGAGGCGCTGCGTGCGATCCCGTGGGTGTTCGCCTGGTCGCAGAACCGCAGCGGCCTCACCGGCTGGTACGGCGTCGGCACTGCGCTGGCCCATGGCATCGAGACGCACGGCCGCGAAACACTCGCCGACATGGCGCGCGACTGGCCGTTCTTCGCGGCGATGCTGGACGACCTCGAGATGCTGCTGGCGAAGTCCGATCTCGCGATCTTCGAGCGCTATTCGCGCCTCGCTGGCGATCGGCACGACGCTTTCTATCCTGGCATCGCCGAGGAGTTCGAGCGCACCGTCGACACGCTGCTCGCGCTGCGCGATCGCCCGCAGCTGCTGGAGGACGACTATCGCCTGCGTCTGTCGATCCGCCTGCGCAATCCCTACGTCGATCCGATCAGCCTGCTGCAGGTGGAACTGCTGCGCCGCTGGCGCGAGGCCGGCCGCGAGGACGGTCCGCTGCTGGAGGCGCTGGTGACGACGGTGAACGGCATCGCCGCGGGCATCCAGAACACGGGTTGAGGGGCGGAATCCCTACCGGACCTTCGACACATGGCCCCCGGGGGTGGCCGGATGCGACACTCCGGCGATGCGCCGTATCGCCGCCGTCCTGCTGTGCTTCGCCCTCGTGCCTGCCGCCCACGCCGCGGAGCGCCGCGTCGAGATCGCCTTCGTCGGCGACATCATGGTCGCGGAGACGCCGGGCGAGCTGATCGCCCGCGGCACCGATCCGTTCGCGCCGATGGCCGCATGGCTGCAACGCGCGGACCTGCGGGTGGGCAATCTCGAATGCGTGGTCGCCACCGGCGGTACCGCGCTGGACAA
Source organism: Pseudomonadota bacterium (assembly GCA_023392975.1). Taxonomy (GTDB): domain Bacteria; phylum Pseudomonadota; class Gammaproteobacteria; order Xanthomonadales; family Xanthomonadaceae; genus Lysobacter_I. The sequence continues at coordinate 3,456 of JAEWNA010000081.1, forward strand.
GCCGTTCACGTTCCGCGCCGATCCGCGCACGCTGCCGGTGCTGGCACGGCACTTCGACGGCTTCACCGTCGCCAACAACCACTCCGGCGATTTCGGCGACGCCGCGTTCGCCGAACAGCTGTCGCTGATGCGCCAGGCCGGCATGCCCTGGTTCGGCGGCGGCGACGACCTGGAAGCTGCGCACCGGCCGTGGATCGTCGAACGCAACGGCCTGCGCATCGCATTCCTCGGCTATGTCGAATTCAAGCCGCGATCGTTCGAGGCCGGCGTCGGCCGCCCCGGCGTCGCATGGAGCGGCGAGGACGAGCAGGTGCTGGCGGACATCGTCGCGGCGCGCACGCAGTCCCACGCCGACCTCGTCATCCCGTTCATGCACTGGGGATGGGAAGAGGAAGGCGCCCCCAGTCCGCGCCAACGCGCGTTCGCCCGCGCGATGCTCGATGCCGGTGCGGACATGGTCGTCGGTGCGCACCCGCACGTGACGCAGGGCGCGGACATTCACGACGGCAAGCCGATCGTCTACAGCCTCGGCAATTTCCTGTTCAACGGCTTCGACACCGAGGCCACGCGCACCGGCTGGACGCTGGAAGCGACGCTCGACGCCCGCGGCGTGGTCGCGTGGCGCACGCGCGTCGTGCGCCTGGACGACGACGGCGTGCCGCATCCCGATCCCGCCGCCGAAAGCCCCTGCGGCCGACGCAGCGACACGCAACCGAGGCTGTGCCATGGCCCGTGATCGTCGGCTGGCCGCGCTGGCCATGGCGGCGCTGTTGGCGTGCGCCTCGCAGGCACGCGCCGACAGCGTACACTGCCACATCGTCTACGGCGGCGAGGATTTCACCGTCGACGCCGCACCCACCACCACGCCGTATCGCGTCGCCGGGCAGAAGGTCGGCCGCTATTTCGAATTCCGCGCGGTGTACGTGCCCGCCACCGAACCTGCGGCCGCGATCAATCTCTACGTCTCCGGCGTGGTCACCGGCGACGCCGTGCCGATCCACCAGCTGAAGTTCCGGCCGCCGTTCCCCGCCAACGGCACGGACCACGGCTTCACCGGCCTGCACTTCGTCTACGAGCCGACCAAGGGCAGCGAACTGCAGTACTGGTGCGAACGCCTGCCCTGAAGTCGTGGACGCCGGGCGGTGCCGGATCGCGGCCGCCGCCCGGCGCATGCCTCAGAGGATGTTGAGCGTGTCGATCATCGTGTTGAACGGCGAGTTGATCGACGTGGTCTGGTAGGAGAACGTGCCGCCCTGGTAACCATCGATGTTCCAGTAGCGCGTGTAGCCGACGATGGTCTGGCCGGGGCTGCACGGGGTCAGGAAGTTGCTGCCGCAGAAGGCGACGGTCTGGTAGTTCGCCGTGGACGGCAGCGTGGTGCCGTTGATCTTTGCGATGCGGACGGTGCCGTAGCCGACTTCCACCGTCAGCACGCGCAGCTGCGCGCCGCCGTGGTCCAGCGTGGTCGAAGCCTGAGCGTCGGCGATCGGCTCCCACCCCTGGTTCGACGAACCGACATAGCGCACCTGGACGTACGACAGCGGCGGCGCGGGCGCGGCAGCGACGGTGGCGGTCGCCAGCATCGCGAGGCTGGTCAAGGCCAGCATGGCTTTCTTCTTCACGGAAACCCTCCTTGTGCTTGTGGACGTCGCGCGGGAAAGCGCGTCATGCGGCGTGCTGCCTCCATTGCGCTCCCTCCGCCGTGGCCCCGACGGGACCGACGCGCAGGGTCGCAGCCATCGACCGCTGAGGGCATCCCGCAGATGCGGGATCACGACGCACCAAAATCGATCCGCCCATGCCGGCGCACGCGGCGGAAAGGCCCGGGTCGATGGACGCGGCCCCCGGAATCCGTATACTCCCCCCCACTATGCCGCACACCCCCGCCGAAAAGAAAAAGGCGCTCACCCGCCTGCGCCGGATCCAGGGCCAGACCGAGGCGCTGGAACGCGCGCTCGAGGCCGGCACCGACTGCGGCGCGGTGCTGCAGCAGCTGGCGGCGATCCGCGGCGCGGTGAACGGGCTGATGGCCGAAGTCCTCGAGAGCCACTTGCGCGAGGAATTCGGCGAACTCGCCGACAGCGACACCGGCATCCGGCAGGCGATCACGCTGGTCCGGTCCTACCTCAAATGACCACGCAAGGAGTCACGCCATGAAATCCCGCGCCGCCGTCGCCTTCGGCCCCGGCCAGCCGTTGCAGATCGTCGAGATCGACGTCGCCCCGCCCAGGGCCGGCGAAGTGCTGGTGAAGATCAGCCACACCGGCGTCTGCCACACCGATGCGTTCACGCTCAGCGGCGACGACCCGGAAGGCCTGTTCCCGTGCGTACTCGGCCACGAGGGCGCGGGCGTGGTGGTCGAGGTCGGCGAAGGCGTGACCAGCGTGAAGCCGGGCGACCACGTGATCCCGCTGTACACCGCCGAATGCGGCGAGTGCCTGTTCTGCAAGAGCGGCAAGACCAACCTGTGCGTCGCGGTGCGCGCGACCCAGGGCAAGGGCGTGATGCCCGACGGCACCTCGCGGTTCTCGTACGACGGCCAGCCGGTGTACCACTACATGGGCTGTTCGACCTTCAGCGAATACACCGTCGTCGCCGAAGTCTCGCTGGCGAAGATCAATCCCGAGGCCAACCACGAGCAGGTCTGCCTGCTCGGCTGCGGCGTGACCACCGGAATCGGGGCCGTGCACAACACCGCGAAGGTGCAGGCCGGCGACAGCGTGGCGGTGTTCGGCCTCGGCGGCATCGGTCTGGCGGTGATCCAGGGCGCGCGCCAGGCGCAGGCCGGCCGCATCTTCGCCATCGACACCAATCCGTCGAAGTTCCCGTTGGCGCAGCAGATGGGTGCCACCGACTGCGTCAACCCGAAGGACCACGACAAGCCGATCCAGCAGGTGATCGTGGAGATGACAGGCTGGGGCGTGGACCACAGCTTCGAGTGCATCGGCAACGTCAACGTGATGCGTGCGGCGCTGGAATGCGCCCATCGCGGCTGGGGACAGTCGGTGATCATCGGCGTCGCTGGCGCCGGGCAGGAGATCAGCACCCGCCCGTTCCAGCTGGTCACTGGCCGGACCTGGAAGGGAACTGCGTTCGGGGGAGTGAAGGGGCGTACGCAACTGCCGGGGATGGTCGAACAGGCGATGCGGGGCGAGATCGAACTCGACCCGTTCGTGACCCACACCCTGCCGCTGGACCGGATCAACGAAGCCTTCGACCTCATGCACGAAGGCAAGTCGATCCGGACGGTGATCCACTACTGACCCCATCCGCGGCGGGGGGCCGCGCGATCCGCGCGCCCTCCGCGAACGTCACGGCAGCACCGGAGATCGCCGCTTGAGTCTGGAACGCATCGAACATCGCGCCTGCTTCGGCGGCTGGCAGGACGTCTACCGCCATCACTCCGACGCGCTGGAATGCGCGATGCAGGTGGCAGTGTACCTGCCGCCGCAGGCCGAACAGCGGCGCTGCCCGGTGCTGTACTGGCTGTCGGGCCTCACCTGCACCGAACAGAACTTCATCACCAAGGCCGGCGCGCAGCGCTACGCCGCGGAACACGGCGTGATCGTGGTCGCCCCGGACACCAGCCCGCGCGGCGACGACGTGGCGGATGCCGACGGCTACGACCTCGGCAAGGGCGCGGGTTTCTACGTCGACGCCACGCAGGCGCCGTGGTCGTCCCACTACCGCATGCAGCACTACGTCGCGAACGAGCTGCCGGCCTGGGTGGACGCGCACTTCCCGAACAACGGTGCACGGGCCATCAGCGGGCATTCGATGGGCGGCCACGGCGCACTGGTGACGGCACTGCGCAACCCGGGGCGCTACCAGAGCGTGTCGGCGTTCGCGCCGATCGTCGCGCCCTCGCAGGTGCCGTGGGGACAGAAGGCCTTTTCGGCCTACCTCGGCGACGATCGCGAGAGCTGGAAGGCGTGGGACGCCTGCGAATTGCTCGCGACGGCGCAGGAACGGCTGCCGCTGCTGATCGACCAGGGCGGCGACGACGAATTCCTCGACACCCAGCTGCAGCCGCACCGCCTGCTGGAAGCCTGCGACGCGGTCGATCATCCCCTCGACCTGCGCATCCGCCCGGGCTACGACCACAGCTACTACTTCATCGCCAGCTTCATCGGCGAGCACTTCATCTTCCACATGCGCCAGCTCAGCCGCACGCGCTGAGCTGGCGCGCGCACATGCCTCTCGTACCTCTGTAGAGCGGAGCGCAGCTCCGCTGCACACCTCTCCGGAGACGGGGCAGCGGAGCTGCGCTCCGCTCTACGACGACGGCGATGCCGGCAGGAAATCGGTGTAGGCGAAGCGGTCCTCGCGCAGGATGCGTTCGCCCCGCGCGACCGCGATCGGCGCGGCGAACATCGGCCCGGCGTGGGCCAGCGTGTGGAATTCGCCGTTCTCGCCGCAGGGATCGCAGGTCGTTGGCAGGTCGCGCAACAGATCGGCATCGAAGTCACGGCCGCTGAAGGCCGCATCGAGCTGCGTGGTATCGACGCAGGTCAGCGATGCGCGCAGGCCGGCGTCGAGCATCGCCTGCGCGACACGCGTGGTGTGCCCCGGCGCGGGATCGAAGATCGGGAAATGCGGGGTCCAGCCGAGCTCGGCGCACTGCGCTTCGCGCCAGGCGCGGATGTCGGCCAGGAACAGGTCGCCGAACGCGATGTCGCGCAGCCCGGGCCAGCGCGCCTGTGCGCGTGCGAGGGCATCCGCGAACGCATCGCGATAGGTCGTGTTGTCCGCGCGCTGCGGCATCCACGCCTCGATCACCGGCAGGCCGCAGGCCTCGGCCTGCGCCTGCAGCAGCGCGCGGCGGATGCCCTGCATCGCGATGCGGTCGTAGCCTTCGGTCAGGGTGGTGACGAGGCCGACGACTTCGACCTCCGCTTCGCCTGCGGCGGCCCGCTGCCGCAGCGTGTGCAACGTCCAGGCCGCGTCCTTGCCGCCACTCCAGGACAGCAGGAGCGGCCGGGTCATGCCGCGGTGACGTCCCTCAGCTGCCAGCCGCGACCGGCGAGCAGTTGCAGGCGATGCTTGAGCACCGTGCTCGACAGCCCGGTGGTGACGACCAGGTCGATGCGCAGGTCGTTCTGCTCGCCGGTCACCGTCGCCTCGGGGTCGACCGCCCCCAGCGCATTCTCGATCTCGTCCGGATCGTCCTGGGTCGCGGCCCAGCGCCGGAACAGCGCGTCGGTACGCAGCGCCGCCTGCAGTTCGTCGGCGAGGCCTGCGGCGCCGTGCGAACGGAACGCGAACGCGCCCGCGGCGGCGAGCGCGGCGGGTTCGGGAAGGCTGATGTAGTAGCGGTTGCGCATGCTGGCCACTCGCGGAAGGAGTGGTCAGCATACCGTGCCGCCCGCATGGCGGCACGACGCCGCAAACCGCACGATCGTCAGGCGGTGAAGGTATGCGGCTCGGCTGCGAAACCCATCACCAGCGAGCCCTTGCCGACGTTGACCATGCCGGTGAGACTCATCACGCTTTCGAAGACCTCGACGCCGGCATCGCGGCAACCGTCGATCAGCGAGGCGTAACCGGGCAGGTTGCGCATCTCGTCGAGTTCTCCGCCGTAGCTCAGGCAGATCGTGGGCGTCATCAGTCCGGCGCGCACGCGCTCGACGCCGAACCCGAACAGGCGCCGCACCGCGGCGTCCCAGCCACGGATCTTCGCCACCGGCCGCGTTTCGCCGCGGTTGCAGTACAGCACCGGCTTGATGTCGAGCGCAGAGCCCAGGGTCGCGCTGAGCAGGCCCACGCTCTTGTCGCCCTTGGTCCTGGCCCGCGAGCGCAGATACATCAGGTCGCTCGGCACCATGTAGGCATGGGTGTTGATCGCGAGGTTCTCCAGCCGTGCGCGGATCTTCGCGACGCCGTCGCCCTCGCGGATCATGCGGATTGCCTCGACCGCGGTGACGCCCTGCCCGGCGAACAATTGCTGGGTGTCGATCACCCGCAGCGCAAACGGCGACGTGTGGCCCGCCGCGGTACGCATCGGCCGGTAGTCGTTGAGGATGACGAAACTGGCCTGCATCGCGTTGTCGTGGATCGGACTGCGCGTGCGGGTGATGGTGAGGCAGAAGACGTAGTCGTAGTCGATGACCAGCTTCTTCAGGAACACGTCGCGGATCTGCTCGACCGAGAACGGCATCGTCTCGGCCTCCGCACCGCGTTCGGCGACGTGGGAATGCAGGAATTCGAGCGTGGCCTGCTCGTTGCGGTGGTCGGCGAGCACCGCGTCCCCGATCTTTACCGTGATCGGGAGGATTTCGACGTGATTCCGTTCAATGAAGCTCCCTGGCAGGTCGCATGCCGAATCGACGACAAGACCTATGCGCATGTTGGCGGCTTCCGAAGGGGGCGCGACGATAACAGCGGGGAGGAAGGACGTCGTGCGATTCCCGTCATGGTTCGGGAGCGCGACGCCTGCTTTCCACCCAACGTGCCCGAAGGCGCCAACCGGCCGCCCCTGTTCAGCCGCGCTGTACCCCGACGGGCAATCCGGCGACCCTGCGCATCTCGGCCTCGTCCAGCAGGGCCGGGTCGCGCAGGACCGCAACCGCGAACGCATGCGCATCATTGCCCCAGAACAGGGCGTTGCCAAGTGCCAGCGTCGGCACGCCGAACACGCCGGCACTCAGCGCGATCTCGGTGCAGTTGCGCAGCATCGCCTTCGTCTCGGCGGAAGCGATCGCCTCCGCGGGCACGCCCAGCGCTTCACGCACGGGCTCGAGCGCTTCGGTGCTGTCGGCGGCGTTGCCCTGCGCCCAGATCCAGTCGAACAGCGCATCGATCGATGCGATCGATCCGCCTGCTGCGATGCACAACCGCAGCGCCGGCAGCGGATTGAACGGATGCCGCGGCGGGAAACGCAGCGGCACGCCGGCTTCGCGGGCCTGCCACAGCACGTGGCGATACGTGAATTCGCGCTTGGTCGGGATCTCCGCAGGACCCTTCTGGCCGCGCGCATCGAGCACTGCGGCGAGCAGGATCGGCACCGGCAGGATGGCGTGTTCGGCCATCAGCGCGCGCACCTTCGGCCATTGCAGGTAGGCGAAGGGCGAGATGAAATCGAAGTACCAGCGATTGGTGGCGTCTGCCATGGTGTTTTCCTGAAGATCGAAGCCCGATCGAAGCGCGTCTGCTCAGCAGCCGGTGGTGCGCTGCTCGGCGACGGGGTGGACGAGTTCGTCCGCGGCGGCGGCGCCGGAGAGGAACAGCGTCGGTGCGGCGACGTTGTAGTGATCGCTGCGATCGTAGAGCAGGTCGAGCGCGCCGTCGCCGTCGAGATCGCCGGCGAAGATCAGGTGCGGCGACGCTTCGTCGCCGAGCAGGAGGCTGCCGTCCTGCTCGCGCGTGCCGGCCATCTCCGCCAGGGTCTGGCGCCGCGCGCCTTCGACCAGCTGGATCGTGCAGCGATAGCCATCGCGAATCGCCGGATCCGGCGTGCATTGCGTTTCGAGGCGGTAGTTCCGCGCGCCGAGTCGCAGCATGGACGCGCTCTGACCGTCCTGTCCCGGCAGGTCCTCGATCGCCGCCCGGGTCACCGCGCGGGCCCGCAGGCCCGGACCGCGCAGGTAGGCGACGACCGCGCCGCCCAGCCCGGACGCGCTCTCGACGATGCGCCCGCTGCGGCCGTCCTCGTCGTCGAGCACCGGGTCCTGCGCCGGCCGCACCGAGACCCGGACGGCCTGCAGGCGGACGCCCGCAGTGCCGTCGACCAGCGCGAGCCACCGCTCGCCGTCGCGGGCCACGGTCTCGTCGCCATGGAACAGGCCGGGCAACTGCAGCCCAGGGGAGGGGGCGGCAGCGGCAGCGAGCACGGCCACGAGCGCGAGGTCGAGCACGGGCTCACTCGCTCCCGCTGGCCGGGTAGGCGCGCGGCAGCGCGCCGGCAGGGGCCAGGTAGCGGTCGCGCAGCTCGGTCTGGCGGCTCTTCATCGGCGTGGCGCGGCCGTCGAACCACACCTGCACCGCGGTGGTGGTGACCTCCAGCGGGTCGCCGGTCCACAGCACCAAGTCGGCGCGCTTGCCGACCGCGATCGTGCCGAGCCGGTCGCCCACGCCGAACACCTCGGCCGGGATGCGGGTCAGGCCTTCCAGCGCCGCTTCCCAGGGCAGGCCGTTGGCGACGGCATTGCCGGCGGCCTGGCGCAGCTTGCGCGCGTAGTGCGAGGGATCGTCGAAGCGACTGAAGCTCACGGTCACGCCGGCGGCGTTCAGGCGCGCGGCGTTCTCGAGGGTGGCGCCGATCTGGTCGAAGTCCGCCGGCAGGTCGGCCAGCGGGTCGAGGAACACCGGCACCTTCGCCGACGCCAGCAGCGGCGCGACCTTCCAGGCCTCGGCGCCGCCGAGGACGGCGATGCGCACGTTCTGGCGCTGCGACCAGCGCACCAGCTGGCGGATGTCGGCCGCGCGATGCACCGCCACCACCACCCGGCCGCCGCCGTCGAGATAGCGCGCCAGCGTGCGCCGGCCGGCCGGCGTGAGCAGCGCGCCCGGCGCATCGGCGGGGATGCGGCCGCGGGCCTCGTCGGCCAGCTGGTCGAGGATCATCCACTGCGCCGCGCGCGAGTTGCCGGTGAGCCCGGCGCCGTCGCTGCCGAGCTCCAGGAACAGCGTCTTCGGGCCGATCGGGTCGGGGCTGCCGTCCAGCCGCACCACGCCGCCCTGGCCGCCGATGATCGAACCGCCGCTGACGCTGTCGGCGCGCAGCGCGGCGAAGCCGATGCCTTCCACCCGCGCCACCGGGATCAGGATCGACTCCGGGTTGTAGGCCAGCGTGACGTCGAATTCCGGACGGACCACCATCTCCTTGCGATCGCCGAGGGCGAGCGCGTGGTCGTTGGTGTCGGCGCCGAGCGAGATCTCCTCCAGGCCCATCGCGCCGATGCCGCCGAACAGCGCTGGGGTCAGCGGTCGGCCGCCGGCGTCGACCACGTCGACGCCCGGCGCCGACAGGCCCTTGCCGATCGCGGCGACGTTACCGTTGCGCACCAGCACGTCGGTGTGGTCCAGCGTGCCCTGCGCGCCGGCGGTATGCACCGTGGCGTCGCGGATCAGCAGGTTCTGGGCGAACGCGCTCTGGGTGAATGCGGGCAGCGCCAGCAGCGACAGGCCGGCGGCCAGCAGGGGGACACTGATACGAGAGGCATGGATGCGGCGGCTCATCGCACACCTCCCTGTACGCGCTGGCCGAGCATGAAGTCGGACACCGGCTGCCGCGAGGCGTCGTTGCGGTCGTAGACGCGGGCGCCGTCGATGTAGACCTGCTCGGCGTGCGCGTAGACGCTGAACGGCGTGCCGTTCCAGACCACCACGTCGGCCATCTTGCCCGGCTCCAGCGTGCCGGTCTTGTCGAGGATGCCCATCGCCTTGGCCGGATTCGCGGTGATCCAGCGGATCGCGTGCTCCGGCGCGATCGGCATGCCGATCCGCGCCCCCTGCGCCATCACCTTCGCGGCTTCCTGGTTGAGCCGCTGGATGCCTTCCTCGGAATCCGAGTGCACGATCGCGCAGCCGTTCTTCGCCCGGTCGACCAGCAGGATGTTCTCCTGGATGCCGTCGAACGACTCCATCTTGAAGCCCCACCAGTCGGCCCAGAGCGCACCGCAGATGTTCTCCGCGGCCAGGCGATCCGCGATCTTGTACGCCTCGACGCCATGGTGGAACGCGCTGATCCTGAAGCCGAATTCCTTGGCGAGGTCGATCATCGTCTGCATCTCGTCGGCGCGATAGCAGTGGATGTGGACGAGGATGTCGCCGCTGATCGCGCCGGCCAGCGTGTCCATCTTCAGGTCGCGCTTGCCGCCGCTGTCGTTGTTGCTGTCCTTCGGCGCCGAATCGCTCTGCCACCAATGCCGCTTTTGCGCCGCCGGCGCCCGGGGCCGGTTCTTCTTCAGGTATTCGGTGGCGTCGATGAAGGCCGCACGGTAGCCGGCCACGTTCGCCATGCGCGTGGACGGGCCGCCGCGCTCGCCGTAGACGCGCTTGGGATTCTCGCCGCAGGCCATCTTCAGGCCCCAGGGCGCGCCGGGGAACTTCATGCCCTGGTAGCTCGTCGAGCGCACGTTCTTCAGGGTCACGCCGCGGCCGCCGATCAGGTTCGCCGAGCCCGGCAGCACCTGCATCGCGGTCACGCCTCCGGCCAGCGCGGTGTCGAAGCCCGGATCCTGCGGCCAGACCGAATGCTCGGCCCACACGTTGGGCGTGGTCGGCGAGGTCGCCTCGTTGCCGTCGGAGTGCGCGCGCACGCCGGGGCTGGGATACACGCCGAGGTGGGAGTGCACGTCGATCAGGCCGGGCGTCACCCACTTGCCGCGGCCGTCGACGCGGAGGGCGTCGGCCGGGGCGTCGAGGTGCTGGCCGATCGCGACGATGGCGCCGTCGCGCATCAGCACGTCGGCCTCGTCCAGGCGGGCCCCCGTCCCGGTCAGCACGGTCGCGCCCTGGATCAGCACCGGCGGCGACGGGATGCGGTGGTAGGTACTTGGATACGGGTCCTGCACGAACCGCGACGCGGGCCGGCCGGCCGACCCGTCGGCGGCATGGGCGGGCGCGAGCGCGAGCGCAGGCAGGAGGGTCGCGACCAGCGCGACGATCAAGGTTCGGAACATGGCGATGTGCCCCCGGGCGAGCCGACTCACGGATCGCCCCACCCTAGCCGGCGCGCCGGCCGCTGCCAACATGACCTTGGTCATGGGACCGGCGCGGCGTGACACAATGCCGCCATCCCTCCCCGCCCCCGCCCGTGCCCGCCCCCGCGTGCGCGTGGCCGACGGGCAGGCGCACCCGCACGCCGCACTCGCACCACCGGAGAACAAGAAGAATGAAGACCAAGCAGGACATCGTCGACAACTGGCTGCCGCGCTACACCGGCGTGCCGCTGGACGGCTTCGGCCGCCACATCCTCCTGACCAATTTCGGCGGCTACCTGGACCTGTTCGCGCGGATGACCGGCGCCGAGGTCGTCGGCCGCGACCGCCCGATGCCCAGCGCCACCATCGACGGCATCACCCTGATCAACTTCGGCATGGGCAGCCCCAACGCCGCCACGATGATGGACCTGCTGTCGGCGGTGATGCCCGACGCGGTGCTGTTCCTCGGCAAGTGCGGCGGCCTGAAGAAGAAGAACCAGCTCGGCGACCTGATCCTGCCGATCGCCGCCATCCGCGGCGACGGCACCAGCAACGACTACCTGCCGCCGCAGGTGCCCGCGCTGCCCGCGTTCGCCCTGCAGCGCGCGGTCTCGACCATGATCCGCGACCTCGACCACGACTACTGGACCGGCACCGTCTACACCACCAACCGCCGCGTCTGGGAACACGACGAGGAGTTCAAGGAGAAACTGCGCGCGATGCGCTGCATGGCGATCGACATGGAGACCGCCACCGTCTTCGCCGCCGGCTTCGCCAACCGCATCCCCTGCGGCGCGCTGCTGCTGGTCAGCGACCAGCCGATGATCCCCGAGGGCGTGAAGACCGAAGCCAGCGACGCCAAGGTCAGCGCCGAGTACGTCGAGCGCCACATCAACATCGGCATTGAGGCGCTGAAGCTGATCCGCCGGCACGGCAAGTCGGTGCGGCACCTGCGGTTCGACGAATAGTCATCCTGCACCGGGAGCGCGTGCCAGAATCGGGGTTCCTTCCGACGCGGAGCGTTCCGATGGCGACCCAGACCTACACCGGCTCCTGCCACTGCGGCGAAGTGCGCTTCGAGGTCGATCTCGATCTCGAAGCGGGCAGCGGCAAATGCAACTGCTCGATCTGCCGCAAGACCCGCAACTGGAGCGCCAGCGTCAAGCCCGACGCGTTCCGACTGCTCAGCGAGCCCTCGGCGACGACCGACTACTTCCGCAACGGCGTCGTGCACTGGCCGTTCTGCAGCACCTGCGGCGTACGTCCCTACGGCCACGGCGACATCCCGGAAGCGGGCGGGCCGTTCTATTCGGTCCAGCTCGCCTGCCTGGACATCGCCGACGGGGCCCTCGCGGCCGTACCGGTACGCTACGCGAACGGACGCGACAACGACTGGTGGCATGAGCCATCCGACACCGAGAAGCGCTTCCTGTGACGGCGCGCGCAATCCTCGCCTTCTGGCGCGACGCCGGCCCGTCGAAGTGGTTCGCGAAGGACGACGCGTTCGACGCCACGCTCCGCGACCGCTTCCTCGACGCCCACTTCGCCGCGGCGCATCGCGAGCACGAGGCGCTGCTCGACGACGCCGATGGCGCGCTGGCGCTGGTGCTGCTGCTCGACCAGGTGCCGCGCAACGTCTTCCGCGACAGCGGGCACGCGTTCGCGACCGACCCGCTGGCACGGGCGTACGCCACGCGCGCGATCGCCGCCGGCCACGACCTGCGCGTCGATCCCGCGCTGCGGGTGTTCCTCTACCTCCCGTTCGAGCATTCGGAAGCCATCGCCGACCAGGACCACTGCGTCGAACTGGTCGCCGCGATGGGCGATGCGAACTATCTCAAGTACGCCGAGGCGCATCGCGACGTGATCCGCCGCTTCGGCCGCTTTCCGCACCGCAACCGCGCCCTCGGCCGCGACAGCACGCCGGAAGAGCAGGCGTGGCTGGAGGCGGGCGGCGGGTTCTGAAAGCCCGGCAGCGAGACCGATCGCCGCCGCGGCACTGAATGGGTGCCGCGGCCTGCGCGCATCCCTCAGAAATGATGCGGATGGTGCTGCGTGGGCGTCTGCTGCTGCGACACCGACGGCTGCTGGACCATCGCCAGCGATTGGGTGTTGCGTTCGACCGTCTGCGACAGGCCTTCCTGCTTGCCCAGCCAGGCGAAGTTGCCATCTTTCGGGTTGCCGGAAATGACGAACATCGCCTGTTTTTCGTTGTTCCAGGCCAACTGGTCGAGGCTCGGCAACTTGTGGTGCGCGGCCATGACCATCAGTCCGGACGCCATCCGCTCGCGCTCTTCCGGCGTCTTGAAGATCTGGCCGTTCGGATCGATCTTCACGATCTCGCCGACCATCCACTGGAAGGCCTTGTTGCCCGGATGGCCCGTTTCGTTGAGCAGCGGGGGCCGGGTGGACGGGTTTTGCGTCGGCGGGTCGTTCGACTGCAGATGGGGATTGCGCTCCTTCAGCCAGTACTGCTCCATCTGGTGGCGCTGCACGTCGCGCATTTCGCCGATGACCTCTCCGAGCTTCTGCTTCGTCTGCGGGTCCATCGGCCCCGTCTCGACGATGAACTGCTTGAACTCCCCGGGGATTTCCTTCTCGACCTTGTCGCGGAAGTGACCGTCGGGCATCAGCTCCCATTCGTGCGAACTGTTGGCACTGCGGCTGACCAGGCGGAGGTTGCTGGTGTCGTTGTAGGCATCGAGCGCGTCGGCCTTGCTGAACCCTTGCGGGAACAGCTCGTGCATCTTCTTGATGACCTGCTCGTACGGGATGGCGTGGTCGATGTCGAGGGCGTCGCGGGTGACCAGCTGGCCGGTGGCGGCACATTTGAACAGGGGCACGTTGGTGGTGCCGCTGCCATCCGGGTTGGTCATCTTCACGGTGCCGGCGAAATTCTTCCCCAGTTCGTGCTCGAACCACTTGTCCATCACCCGCGTGTCGAAGGACAGCTGCGAACGGGTGTTGTCCTCCGTCCACGGCTGGTCGCGCGTGGTCTGCTTGCGACGGGCGAAATCCTTTTCCGGATCGAAAGGCGCGTGCTGCACGGTGGGGTCGAAGCTGAAGCGCTCCTGGACCCACGTCTGCCATTTCTGCGACTGGGGGCCGTCGGTCCCGAGGATCTTGTCGGCGCTGTCGCGCGAGCGGTTGTAGACCGACGGCAGCATGCGCAGGTTGGCCACGTCGTTGTAGCCCTTGAACGCCTCCGCCTCGGTCTTGACGCCGAGCGATTCCAGGTGCGGCTTCCACTGCTTGACGTGGTCGATGTCGAGCGCGTCGTTGGTGTGCCACGTCTTGGTGACGCCGCTGTAATACAGCATGCCGTGCCAGCCGTTGCCGTCGGTGACGTGCCGGGGGCTCATGTGCTTCGCCGCCCAGTCGTTGCGCATGTACTGGACCGTCGATTCGTAGAAGGCCAGCCCGTCGCGGCCCTTGTGCTGGTTCCATGCCTTGGCCTGCAGGCGACTGCCGTGTTCCGTCGGCTGTTCATGCTCCCAGTAGGCGAGCTGGACCGTCTTGCCGCTGCCGAGGCGCTCCTCGACGAGGCGGCTGCCGGACTGCGTGTTCTGCGTGTTCTGGCTGATGCCTTGGTTGCCGTTCTGGCTGGTGTCCTGACGCATCGTGTGTCCTCCCTGTTGGATGACGATCATCGCCCTGCATCGTTGCCCTGCGCCGTCGCGACGCGGATGCCCGCGCGTGCGGTGCGGCGGACCCGCGGCGGCCAGCGGCCGCCGCGATGTCACGGTTCGCGCGCGGCCCGAGGCCGGCGCTGCGACAGCGGGCCCAAGGCCCGCCTTACTTCTTCAGCTGCTGCCAGAGGAAGGTGTAGGCCAGCGCGCGCATGTGGGCTTCCTGCGCGTTGTTCGCGGCGCCGCCGTGGCCGCCCTCGACGTTTTCGTAATAGCGCACGTTCGCGCCCATCGCTTCCATCTTCGCCATCATCTTGCGGGCATGGCCCGGGTGGACGCGATCGTCGCGGGTGGAGGTGGTGAACAGCACCGGCGGGTACTGCGTGCCTTCCTTCAGCAGGTGGTAGGGCGAGAAGGTCTTGATGAACTCCCAGTCCTTGGTGTCCGGGTCGCCGTATTCGGCCATCCACGAGGCGCCGGCCAGCAGGTGGCTGTAGCGCTTCATGTCGAGCAGCGGCACCTGGCAGACCACCGCGCCGAACAGCTGCGGGTACTGGGTGATCATGTTGCCCATCAGCAGGCCACCGTTGCTGCCGCCCTGCGCGCCGAGGTGCTCGGGCGAGGTGATCTTGCGCGCGAACAGGTCCTGCGCGACCGCGGCGAAGTCCTCGTAGGCCTTGTGGCGATCGGCCTTCATCGCGGCCTGGTGCCAGCGCGGACCGTACTCGCCGCCGCCGCGGATGTTCGCCAGCACGTAGACGCCGCCCTGCTGCAGCCAGCCGCGGCCGGACATCGGGTTGTAGGCCGCGGTGTAGGACACTTCGAAGCCGCCGTAGCCCCACAGCAGCGTCGGCGTGCTGCCGTCCATCTTCATCTCCTTCGGACGGACGATGAAGTACGGCACCTGGGTGCCGTCCTGCGAGGTGGCGAAATGCTGCTCGGCGACCAGCCCGTCCGCGTCGTAGAAGCGCGGCATGGCCTTCAGCTTCTCCGGCGGATTGCCGATCTCGACCAGCGACAGCGTGGTCGGGGTGAGGAAGTCGCTGGTGGTCATCCACAGCTGGTCGCCGTTGTCGGCGTCGACCGGGCTGACGCTGACCGTGCCCACCGCCGGCGCGCCGGCCAGCACCGCCTGGCGCCAGCCGCCCTCGCCCAGCGGCGTCATGATCCGCACCCGGCTCTTCACGTCCTCCAGCAGGGTCAGCACCAAGTGGTGCTGCGTCCAGGTATGGCCGGACAGCGAGGTGTGGTCGTCGGGCTTGAACACCACGTCGAAGTCGCGGTTGCCGGCCATGAACTTGTCGAACTCGATCGCCAGCAGCGAGCCGGCGTCGTAGGTGCGCTCGCCCACCGTCCACGGATCGCGCAACTCGACGGTCATCCACTGGTTATGGACCGACTTGTTCGCGGAATTCGGCAGGTCGAGCTTGGTCAGCTTGCCGTCGGCGCCGCGCAGGTACAGCTCGTCGTTGTAGAAGGCGATGGTGCGGCTGACGTAGTCGCGGTGATAGCCGGGCGTGAGGTCGCGATAGGCCGCGATGTACATGTCGTCCGGCTTGCCTTCGTAGACGACCTTCGCCTCCGACATCGGCGTGCCGCGCTTCCACTCCTTGACGACGCGCGGATAGCCCGACTTGGTCATCGAGCCTTCGCCGAAATCGGTGAAGACGTAGACGGTGTCGCGGTCGATCCACTGCAGGCCGCCCTTGGCCTCGGGCCGGACGAAGCCGTCGGCGACCCAGGTCTTGGTGTCCATGTCGAATTCGCGGGTGACGTCGGCGTCGGCGCCGCCCCGGGACAGCGAGATCAGGCAGCGCTCGTACTGCGGCTTGAGGCATTCCACGCCGTGCCAGACCCAGTTTTCCTTTTCCGCCGCGCCCAGCGCGTCGAGGTCGATCACGGTTTCCCACGCCGGTGCGTCCTTGCGGTACTCCACCAGCGTGGTGCGCCGCCACAGGCCGCGCGGATGGTCCTTGTCGCGCCAGAAGTTGTAGTAGTACTCGCCGTGCTTCTCCACCGCCGGGATGCGCGCGTTGGAATCGAGGATCGCGCGGAGGTCGTCCTCCAGCGGCTGGAAGGAGGGCGCGGCCATGATCTCGGCCTCGGCCTTGGCGTTGTGTTCGCGCACCCAGTCGAGGGCCTTCGGGTCCTCGACGCCTTCGAGCCAGAGATAGGGGTCGGCGGGAGCGGGTTCGGCCATGGGCGCGGTCCTGGCGGTGGCGGGCTTCTTCGGGGCGGCGGCGCGGGCGTCGATGGACGGCAGGGCGGCGACCAGTGCGATCGCGCTGCCGAACACGACCCCGGCGGCGAAACGGACAGACGGAGACTGTGGCATGCAGGAGTCCGTGGCAACGAGCGGCGGGCCCGCAACGCTAGCACAGCCGCCCCATGCCCCGCCCTGCCGGAAGTCCCGGCGGTGCCACGCCGATCTGCGGAATCGCCCGTCGAATCAGTCGCTTGTGCGCAACCGTCAGGCCGCCTGGCGCAAGGACGGGCTCGTGCGCGTCCGCGAGTCGCGCGCACCGGCGATCGCATGCACGGACGCCAGCGGGCGCCGCGCCCGCACCGCGACCTCGCGCAGGCGCAGCATCCGCGCCGTGCACCAGGCGCTGGCGGGCAGCGCGACCAGCCAGAACGGCCACCAGCCGGCGACCTCCCCGGCCATGCGCAGGGCCGGGAACGACAGCATCGCCAGCAGTCCCAGCGCCAGCGCGCCGAGCAGGGCCTGTTCGATCATGGACAGCGCGGGGGAACGAGGGGTCATGGCGGGGCTCCGGAGGGTCCGCGGCCAGTCTCGGCAGCTCGGGTCTCACGGGCTGCGACGGTCCGGCCGGCGCTTGCTGCGGCCGTCGCATGCGATCATTCGTGCGCGCGGCGGTTCGCGCAGTCCCCGGAGATGCGGATGCTCGCGCTGTTCCTTCTCGCCGCCCAGGCGGGCGCACTGGACCTGACGTTCGACGAAGCCAAGGCCGCGGCCGACCGCCACGAAGCGGTCCTCGCCCCGCGCGATGCCAACGCGCTGGTGCAGGCGCAGCAGCAAGCGCTGGAGACCGCGATGCTCGCCTGCGGCCCGGCGCGTCGCGACTACCCGGCCTTCACCATCGTGGTCCATGTCGCGGCCGATGGCGCCACCGACCGCACCTGGCGCAACAGCGAGGCGCCCTACGCCGTGTGCATGGACCGGGAACTGTCCGTCGCCCGCCTCCCGGTCGCCGCCGGCAAGGCGTTCCATGCGTCGTACGAGTTGAGTTTCGCGGAGTGAACAACTCATGAAACCAAGCAACTCTCATTCCTGACAGGATGCGGGATAAGCGTCTACTCCGCAGTATTCACCTGAACAAACAATTCCGAGGAAACGGATGAAAACCATGGAGTGGCAGGCCTTGCTCGACACGCGACGGCTGGGCGGTCGCAAGCCGAAGACTGAAGCGGGGAGGTCGCCGTTCAATTCAGATCATGACAAGGTGATCTTCTCCGGCGCATTCCGCAGACTCGCACGCAAGACCCAGGTGCATCCTCTCGCCACCAACGACCACGTGCACAATCGCCTGACCCACAGCCTCGAAGTGGCGAGCGTCGGCCGCAGCCTGGGAATCCGGATCGGGCAGGCGCTGAAACTTCGAGGGGACTTGCCGAACGATATGGAAGCCTCGGACATAGGCGACATCGTCCAGACAGCCTGTCTCGCGCACGACATCGGAAATCCGCCGTTCGGGCATACCGGTGAGGATGCCATCCGGCAGTGGTTCACCCAGGAATCCTCGCGACCTTTCATGAAGCAGTTGGATGAAAAAGAAAGGAGGGACCTCGAACATTTCGAGGGCAATGCCCAAGGACTGCGCCTGCTGACCACCTCCGAATACCATCCGCACGATGGCGGCATGCGCCTCAGCTACGCCTCATTGGCGGCCTTCATCAAGTATCCCTGGACCGCCGGCCCCGCCATTTCGGGAAATCGGCCTAAAAGAAACAAGTACGGCATCTTCCAGTCGGAACTGCACTTGTTCCACGAGATCGCCGAGGCCACGGGTCTGATCCGCCGCGGGAAGGATTGGTATAGCCGGCATCCACTGGTCCACCTCATGGAGATCGCAGACGATTTCTGTTATGGCCTGATTGACCTGGAAGATGGCATCGAGATGGGCATTCTCGAATGGGAAGAGGTCTACGCCATACTCGAACCCATCCTCGACCAGAAGAAGAAGGCGGCGCTCGCCGCAGATCTCAAGGCGGTCCGTCCCCGCTATCGCCCACCCCTGATCCGCGGAAAGGTGATCTCGGCATTCGTCGAAGATGCGACCAACGCCTTCATCGAAAACAGGTCGCTCGTCCTGGAAGGCGGATGCGACGAACTGCTTCCCTTATGCGGGGCCACGGTGCGCACCTGCGTGGAGAAGGCAAAAAACCTCGCGAAAGACAAAGTCTTCTCGCACCCACGCAAGATCGAACTCGAAATCGGCGCCTACAGCACGATCGCGACGATCCTTGATGTGCTCTGCCACGCCGCAGTCGCGCCTCCGGGCAAGAAAAAACCCATGGACTTCCGCAGCAAACGCGCTATCGACCTGATGGGCGCGGACACGTTCAATCTGCGGAAGATCACAAGCCGGAAGTACAACAACAGCGTTGAATATCTGTCGCTGATGCGTGTACTGGACTACGTCAGCGGCATGACGGACAACTACGCACTGCATCTGGCCAAGCAATTCACGGGCTTCGGCGGCATTCGCTAGCAGTCAACACACGCCGGCCACGAGGCAGCAATGCCCTGCCTTCGGACCCGTCTGCGCCCGGGAAACCCCTCGACACCGACGCCCTCACTTCTCGTAATTGCTCACCGCGAGCTGCAGCATCGATTTCATCTGCTCGCGCAGGACGGCGGGCTCGACGATCTCGGCGTCCGGGCCGTAGTGCAGGATGTCCATCAGCAGTTCGCGCGGGGCGCTGTAGGGCACCTTGCGCTCGAAGCGGCCGTCGGGCAGGAAGCGGTCCTGCTGCTGCGAGTGCCAGTGCTCGTCCGCGACCCAGCGCGCGATCTTCTGGTTGAACACGATCGTCGCGATGCCCTTGGGCGCGCCGGAGAAGATGCCGTAGCTGCCGGCGAGGTGGGCATTGAGCTCGTCGTCGGGCACGTCGCGGGCGGCGGCGTCCTGCATGCGCGGGGTCATGATCCGGTCGACCGAGAAGCTGCGCAGGGCGTCGCGTTCGTGGTCGAAGGCGTCGAGGTACCAGTTGCCGCGGTAGTGGGTGACGCGCTGCGGCGACACCGTGCGGCGGGTCTTCTCGTCGGTCGAACGGGCGCGGTATTCGAAGCCCAGTCGCTTGCGCTCCAGCACCGCGGAACAGACGATGCGGAACACCTGCTCGTCCATCGTGCGGGTGCGGTGCGGGATCACCCGCACGCGCTCCACTGGCCAGCGCTTGCCGGGGGCGTGTTCCTCCAGCAGCTTCTCGATGCGCTGCTGCAGCGGCGCCAGCGCCGAGGACAGCACGCCGCCGCCGGTGCGGCCGAGCAGTTGCTGCGCCGCGAGCAGGGCGTGCAGCTCCTCGGAGTTCAGCCACAGCCCGGGCAGCTCGAAGCGCTCGCCCTCGTGCGGGTCGTAGCGGAAGCCGGCCTCGCCGTCGCCGACGATCGGCGCCATCAGCGCGTCGCGCAGGAAGGCCAGGTCGCGGTAGGCGGTGGCGCGCGAGCATTCCAGCTCGTCCTGCAGGCGCTTGACCGTCACCGGGTAGCGCGCGCTCTTGAGGATGCGGTGCAGCGAGAGAATGCGTTCGTAACGGTCCATGAGACGAATTATCTCCGATGGCGGGAGGCGGGGCCATGCGGCCTTCGCTGGCCGCACAGCGTAACCGGCCCGCGTCGCGCAGACTGCGACGGCGGTGGACAGGCGCGGCAGGGGTATGGTGCGCTATCGCCCCCCCCCCCCCCGGGCCCCGGCCCCCCGGCCCCCCGGGCCCCCCCCCCCGGGAGGCGTAACTTCCTGACATTGGTTACAACTGTGAAAAAAAATATTTGACTTCAATAATCTCCTGATGTAAATTTGACTTGATGATATACGGTATACGACAGATCCGGCAAATCTTATTCAACTCAATTCATAAACCTGAAATAGTCCCCGGATGAAGAAACTTGCCCTGATCAGCGGTCTCCTGTTCCTTGTGGTTTACTTTTGGGTCAACACCTTCATCCCGGAGGAGAATGCATATGACCTGGTCTATCCTCCCGTTCCGGTAACGACCTTATCGGTAATGAATAATCCGTTATCAACAGTCACTGACAAACCTGATCCTGCCCTGAATGACAGCGAACCGGTCCGTTACAGCTACCTGATTGTAGCCAGCTTCAGCGACCTTGATCAGGCAAACAGGGTGGCCGGTGAGTATGCCGGCAGATACAATGCTGATATGTATGTCCTTCCGCCTGCCTCCAACGGATACTACAGGGTCAGTCACGGAAGGTATTCCACCACCGGCGAGGCAATGGCAGCACTCGAATCCCTTAAGCAGACAAATTTCCCTGACGCCTGGCTGCTGACACCAGATAAATAACCCCCTCACCTGCGGAACAGGTGCATTAGCTCCATTCTCCATTTATTCTCTGAAAAATCTGGCTGACTCACCTCCGTCATATTTTATCCTTTTCGTAACTTTGAAGTGCTGCATTTCTAAAATAGTTTAAAATGAAACCTGGATCATTCACACAGTTGTATGTACAGCTTGTCATAGCCGTGTACATGAGGGATAATGCCCTGACTGACAGGAGTCGGCCAAAAGTGATTGAGTATATCGGCGGGATCGTCCGTGGTATGAAGCACAAACCACTGATCGTGAACGGAGCGATGGATCATATGCATATTCTTCTGGGCCTGAATCCGTCAGTATCAATATCCGAGACAGTAGCAGGCATCAAGAAAAATTCAACACTCTTCATCAATCAGAACCGGTTGGTGATGGGTCAGTTTCGCTGGCAGGAGGGATATGGCGCCTTCTCCTACAGCCGCTCGGAGCTGGATAATGTCTACAGGTATATACAGAATCAGGACAAGCATCACGCCCGGAAATCGTTCAGGGAGGAATACATGGCTTTGCTGGATAAAAATCAGGCTGATTATGACCCTGGTTTTCTCTTCGAATTCCTTGACAGTCTCCACGGACCGGGGCAGCAGGGGTGAGGGTATCGCATGCCTTTTACAATTCTTGTAGCTCTACGAGCTACTGTGGTTTGGCAGTCACAGTGACAATTCCTGTAGCTCTACGAGCTACTGTGGTTTGGCAGTCACCGTTACAATTCTTATTGCCCTACGGGCAATGTCCAACACATGAATGAGACTGCACAGAAAACGAAAAAAGCCGGCATCTTGCCGGCTTTCTCATCCTTTTCGTGGGGCGTACTGGAATCGAACCAGTGACCTCTTGCCTGTCAAGCAAGCGCTCTAAACCAACTGAGCTAACGTCCCGGGCGGGGACAAAGATAAATATTTTTTGGATTTTACAATTACTCGATCATCACCGGCGTGCTGAACGAAAACAAAAACGATGACCCCTTGCCGGGCAACGACTCCACCCAGATACGCCCCTTCATCAGCTCCGCCAGCCGCTTGCAGATGGCAAGCCCCAACCCTGCCCCCTGAACCTTCGGAACATCCTCATTCCAGTACTGCACAAAAGGCAGAAAAATGTCATCCAGACGCTCGGGACGGATCCCTACCCCGGTGTCAGTCACAAAATAGGTGATCGTATACCTGTTCTCACTCCGCGAGACCTTATACCCGTACCTTATCTCACCCTCATCCGTGAACTTGATCGCATTGCTCACAAGATTACTGAAGATCTGACTGAGCCTGAGCTCGTCAATATACTGATAAACAGATGTTTTTGACCTGTCCACAACAGGCGTCAAAACCAGGTTCCTCTTCCCCGATGCCTCCAGCTCATGCGCAAACAGTGACACCATCGAGCCGATAAACCCGTTGACCTCAACATTCGTGTACTTGATCTCCATGTTGTTGCTCTCGATGCGCGACATGTCAATCATGTCATTGATCAGCCTGAGCAACCTCTGGGAGTTTACCTCTATGAGCTTCACCATCTCCGCCTTCTCGTTCTCGGTGGTATCCATCGATGTCAGGATGTTCAGGAATCCCAGCATCGCATTGAGCGGCGTACGTATCTCGTGACTGAAGTTGGCCAGGAAGGTGGTTTTCAGCCTGTCCGACTCCTCGGCCTGACGCCGCGCAGCAATAAGATCATCCATGATACGCTGCGTCTCGGTGATATCCTGGCACGTGCCGTAACGGTAGAGTAACCGGCCGTTCTCATCATACCTGATGTTCGAGTTGACGGTGATGGCCTTCACCTTGCCCTGCGGCGTGATGATACGGTAGGTCATCGAATAGGCCTCTTTCTTTTTCTCAATGGCCTCCTCAATGGAAGAGATGAGATAGGACCGGTCCTCGGGATGCGCAAAAGATATGTTGTCCTGGTATGTGAACGAGCGGGTGGTGCCCTCATCGGTGAAGATCCTTGAAATCTCCTCGGAACCGAGGTACATATTGGTCTCGGGACGGTATTCCCACCATCCGAACCGACCAATCCTCTGTGCCTCCTTCAGTCGCTCCTCATTGAGCTCGAGGGCCCGCCGTATGCGGTACTCCTCAGTTACATCGCTGATAAGGCTTACCTGGAACCTTTCGAGGTAGCTCGTCTGAATCCTGATAATGATGATCCTTCCGTCTTTTCGCTTTGCGGGCCTGATATGAGGCTCACCTGACTTGCCGCCTGCGGTAACATCCTTCTTATCGGTCTCCGTGGACAGATCCAGCGGAGTCATTCTCTGGAGCTCCTCCGCCGTGTAGCCGAATAGGTCGGCCGCGGCCCTGTTGACCTTTATGAAACGGTTGGAGGCATTGTCTGTCAGCATTATAGCATATCCGGCCTTGTCAAAGACCTCCCTGTACCTGTTAAAAGTTGCGCGGGCAATAATGCGCTGAAACAGCCCCCCCGAAGACAGTGTGATCACCTTTCCTTAAGTTAGATTGGTATGCGTTATTCTGTTAATCCCGTTGTCAGTTTGATTAATTATAACGTACCAATGCAGAAAAACTTGCGTGAGACAGTCATTCCTTCGTCATCAACTGCCGTTATGACGTGCTCTCCCTCGCCCACCCTGATCTCGGTCTGGTGCAAAAACCGGGTCATACCTATATAATTATTGTCGAGGTGCCAGTAAACCAGGGCATTTCCGCGCCGGTGCGCAATCTCGGGCAGCATTGACATCATCTGTCCCTGGAGGCTGCGGGGGATGAAGATGCGGGCATCCCGCGGAGGGTAGATGAACTCCATTGACGGCACCGTCTTGTCATCGGAACACCCCTGGCGGAACGGAGGGAGGGTACGGTATGACGGATTGCGCATGCGATAGTAGTATTCCATTGCCGGGGGCAGGATGAACCATGAACGCGGCACCATTTCGCGGGGCGAAGCGCAGCTGCTGTTGACACGGTATGTCTCCGTGGTATCGAGGGTCACCACCGTATGATAGGGACAGGCATCGCTCCTGAGCCCCGTCTCCGGGATCCATTCCTCCCTCGTCTCCGGGCAGTCGGGTCCCGCCCTGTATCCGCTGGCAGCGCAGAGCGAAGCGAGGCTCATCCCCTCTTCGGGCCGCGCGAACCATGATGCTGACGGCGGGAGAAGCCTTATTATGTCGAAGAGGAGGGGTGCCGCAGAGGCGATGCCCGACAGTCCCGGCCGACCCTCGCCGTCGGCGTTGCCCGCCCACACCGCAACGATGTGCGACGGTGTGGTGCCGATGGCCCAGGCATCACGGAAGCCGAAGCTGGTGCCGGTTTTCCAGGCCACCTCCGGCGCACTCCCGAAATACTGCCACCCTGTCTCCGTCTCGGGCCTGTTGACCCTGCGAAGAGCCTCATAGGTGAGCCAGACGGCGGAGGGAGAAAGAGGATTTGCGATTTGCGATTTGCGATTTGCGATTTGAGATGTGCGACTGTGTCCGCCCGCTGGCGGATGTGCGATTTGGGAATCAGCATTCGAGGATTGAGAATTATGACTACCGTCCCGATCCGCCAGCCGGCGGATGCCGGATTTCGCCTCCGTCGGAGGCTCAAACTGCTGACTGCTGACTGCCGACTGCTGACTGCCGACAGAGGACAGAGGACTGCTGACTGCCGACTGCTGACTGCTGACTGCCGACTGCTGACTGCCGACTGAGGACTGAGGACTGAGGACTGCCGGCTGGGGACTGTCAGAAAGGCTGCGGGCCATGGCGGCGTATGCCTGTGCCAGCTCCAGCAGCGTGGCCTCGCCGCCGCCGAGGATGAGCGAGAGGCCGTAGTGCGAGGCGGGCTTCGTGAAGGTGGTGAAGCCCATCTGACGGAGAAGGATGAGGAAACGTTCCTCCTCGTACATCTGGAGCATCCTGACAGCCGGGATGTTGAGCGAGCGGGCCAGCGCATCACCGGCCGGCACGGCGCCGCTGTAAGTGAAATCGGCGTTCTCGGGACGGAAGCCCTGGAAACGCGTAGGGATATCAGGGATGAGCGCGTTCGGCAGGAGCTGTCCCGAGGAGAGGAGCGCCGCGTAGAGAAACGGCTTCATGATGCTGCCCGTGCTGCGCGGCGCGGTCACCATATCCACATCGCGACCGTGCCTGCCGGTGGTGTCGGCGAGAGTGCTGTTGCCCACCCAGGCAACACAGTTGCCGGTGGCCACCTCAACGACTACGGCGGCGGCGTTATGAATGCCATTGCCCTCCATGACAGCCACATGCCTGTCGACCAGCCCGGTCACATCAGTTTGCAGCTGCGGATCAATAGCTGTACGTATCCTGGCGCCCGGCTGCTCAAGCCATAACCTGCTGGTGAGATGCGGCGCCAGCGAGGGCATAGGCATCGCTGCACCGGGAAGAGGCTCGCTCATGGCAAGCTCACAGGTCAGAGAGTCAATATGACCCCTCTCTGCCAGCGTCATCAGCAGCCTGTCACGCTTCTCACGGAGTTTTTCCGAATTGCGCCCGGGATAGATCAGCGACGGCGCATTGGGCAACACCGCCAGGGTTGCCGCCTCAGCCCAGCTCATGTCAGCAGTGCCCCTGCCGGTATATCTCCAGGCTGCAGCCTCTATCCCGACGGTGTTCCCTCCGAATGGGGCATTGGCGGCATACATTGTAAGGATAGCCTTCTTTGACCGGAAGATCTCCAGTTTGACGGCAGAGAGCATCTCTATGACCTTGCCGCCGTAGCTGCGCTCCGGGTTGCCGCGCGAGAGCCTCGCCACCTGCATCGTGATCGTGCTGCCGCCGCGGACGATCTCTCCCGCCCTGATATTGTCAGTGAGCGCCTTTACAACTGCAACGGGATTGACCCCGGGATGCCAGCGGAACCAGCGGTCCTCGTAGTTGATGAGACAGGTTATGTATTTGTCCGGCAGGCTGTCGGGAGGAGGGAACCGCCACTGGCCGTCAGCGGCCACACGGGCGCCGAGGAGTGTGCCGTCGGCAGCCTCCGCCACGGTCGACAGCGGAGCGCGGAATGAGGGCATCGGCGCCGCGAGGATGGCGAGGAGGAGCGTGGCGAGGGCTGCGGTTACAATTCTTAATGGTCTACGACCATGTATTATTTTGTGTTTCACCTTGTTACAATTCTTGATGGTCTACGACCATCCCCATCCATTAACGTTCAGTTCTACAATTCCTGATGACCTACGGCCATCCCCACAAGGTGCCCATCCGTGGCCACCTCGTAGAGGTGGAAGAATTGTACAGGCATGACACCCGAAAACACCCCCGGGGCGGGTGGGTGGGGGCATCCCTTCCTACAATTCTTGATGGTCTACGACCATCGGTTTTGTGTTGTTCTCCCTATCTACAATTCTTAATGGTCTACGACCATCGGTTTTGTGTTGTTCTCCCTATCTACAATTCTTGATGCTCTACGAGCATCGCCACAAATGGCAATCTCTATAATTCGCAACTCGCACATCGAAATTCGCAAATCCACTATCCTACTTCCGGACCTCTACAGGGAATCCCGGGCGGCGGGCGGAGATGCTGCCGTCATAGAGCGCTTCACAGACCACCGCGGGCATGCTGTAGGAACCACGATACGAGGCTGTCAGAATGATGAAGAACCGCTTCGTCTCACCCGGCCGCAACGTAAAATATGTATAAACCCTGTCGTCACGGAAATCGCGGTAATCATAGGATGCCTCCTTCATCTGCAACCCGGCCTCAAACAGCCGCGTGTTCTGTATCTCCCACCCCGACGGCACCATCTGCGTCAGCGCCAGGTTCGACACCTGACGGAACGTGGTGTTAGTCACATCCACAGCCATGACAAAACTGTAACCCTGCTGCAGGGACGAGACATCCACAGGCTTCTGCTCCATATCAAGCCAGGCAACCTTCATGGTGAGATTGTTCTCCTTCACTGTCATATCGGCAGTGGTGGGCACACCCTCCTCGGTAAAGGTCACAAACAGCGGACTGTCGCTCTCATTCGCAACAACCAGTTTGTTCGGACCTGCCGCGGGAACAAACGACCTCATCACTGCCCCGCCGTCGGAGCTCAGCTTCTCCTTCTTACCGTTTATCTCCAGCGTCGCCTTCATCTGTTTGCTGCCGTCAGCCTTCACCGACTTCGCATAGTTCATGTATGCAAACAGCCCCCAGGCGGTGGTCTGCGTGCTGCACCACGAGTTGCTGCTGAGCTCCGCCGCCACCGTCTTCAGCAGATCCAGCGCCCCGGCACTGTTACCCATGCGGGTGAGCGTATAGAGAATGATCGACTGGTCCCTGAGACTGCTGCCGTAGTAGTGATACACATATTCGTCCTCGGTCTTCAGGTTGCGCACATCGATGAGCGTCTGCGCCACCTCCGTCCTGCCAGAAGCGGCATAGGAAGCGGCCAGGAACCACCGGGCCAGCGACGGCAGTGTTGTTATCTCGCGCATGCGGTTCATCGCTCCCTTGTCTGGCGCGCCGGCCAGCGCCAGCGTGAAGAGCCTGTAAGCCTGATCGTTGGCCGTATAGCGGTACTGCTCCTGGTACCTCCATGCCGAGGCCTGCTTCCTCTGGTACGAGATCCATTTGTTCAGGAACCCGGAGGGCAGTGTATATCCTGCTTTTTGCGCTTCCAGCGCGAAGTGGCCCGCGTAGGATGTCACCCAGTCATCGGGGTACGGTCCCCCGGGCCACAGCGTCAGCGCCCCCGAAGCGATCTGCCTCGAGGCGACGGCACGAAGGGCCTCCTGCACATTATAGCGGATACGGCCGGGATCGGCCAGCCCCTCGCCAAGCAGCTCCGGCAGGTATACCTGCGGGAACGCCGCCGAGGTGATCTGCTCCGTGCACCCGTGCGGGAACGAGGTAAGATAACCCAGCCGCCTGCTCAGATTGACCGACGGCAGATTGAAAATCTCCACGGAAGCCGACGCGGTGCCGTCCAACCCGAAGGGCTCAAAGCTCTTCGTGAATGTCTCGCCCGCAGCCAGCACCTTCGTCTCTGCCCTCCTGTCGGGCGGGTTCGGTGACCGCACGGGGATATTCAGGCTGTAGGTCGCCTGCTCGCCCCCGCCACCGGCATTGACGGTGATGGCAGCGGTACCGGGTCGCTCTGCGGTATTGAACATCAGCTCAAGATCCTGGTCGCCCGGCTCACTGAACTTCACGGCACCGGATGCCTCCGTGAAGCTGATCATCTCATTGGATGAGGCTGTCACGCTGACATCGGTGATACCCTTCTCCTGCGCGAACACCGTCACCGGCAGCGCCACCTTGTCGCCCGGCGAGAGCACCCTTGGCGCAGTGGCGAGGATCATCAGCGGATCGGATACTGTCACTGTCTTCTCGGCTGCGCCGAAGCTGTTGGCCTTGCCGGCCGCGGTGACCATCACCCTGACCGACCCGGTGTACTGCGGGAGCCGTATCGTGTGCGATCCGGTCCTTCCCGGGGCGAGGGTGAAGGGCGCTATGAAACGGACCACCGGCTCGAACCGCCGTTCCCTGTTCTTGCTCTGGTCCACGGCAGCCTCGCTGCCCCCTATCGCGAAGGCGCGACCCAGCTTGCCCCCGAAGGCGCCGAAGACAATATCATATAGATCCCAGGTCCGCACCCCGAGGGAGTGCTTGACGAAGAACCACTTCCACGGATCGGGCGTGCGGAAGCCGGTGAGGTCAAGCAGCCCCTCGTCAACCACCGCAAGGGTGTAGGTCATCTCCTGCCTGTGCTTCTCCTCAATGCGTATCTCAACCTCCTGCTGCGAGCGGATCTTGTCCGGCATCGTGATGACCGGCTCAAGCTTGGTGGCCGGATCCTCCACCATCACCGGGATCACCCCGTACAGCCGCACGGGTGCATCATTAACTGTCTGTGAATGAGGCTGCAGCATTGTAACGTAGAGGTAGGCGTTGGGCGCCATGGCGGCGGTGGCCTTCACCTTCACCTCGGTGTTGCCGGCCTGCGTCTTAACCTCCGTGACATCGATCAGCGAGGTGCTGTTCTCTATCGTGATGATGGCGCGACCGTTCTCCGGCGACGGGAAGGTGAGGCTGATCTCATCGCCCACGCTGTATTTCTCCTTGTCAGTGTTGAGCTGCAGCAGGCTGGCGCCGTCGTTGCCGCCGGGCTTCATGCCGTAATCCCACGGCCAGTCGACCAGCACAATCATACCGGTTGAGTGCCCCGAGGGGAGCGTTGCGCGCACAAGGTAACGGCCCCACTGCTCACGGTCAATGCTGAACGAGGTCTTCCCCTCGCCGCCGGTAGTTGTGATCGTCTCCGAAAAGATGTTGCTGCTGCGCCCGCGGGAGATGTATGACCCGAGGTACTCGTCGTCCGACTCCCACCACCAGCGGTAGTCGAGCTTGTAGACGTTTATCTCCACCTCGCTGCGGACCGGCTTGCCGTTCTTGTCGAGGGTCACCAGCCTGACCTCGTTGGGCCTGTCGGTGTATATCATGCGGCCGGTGGCGCCCAGTGCCGGGATGTTCATCCCCACGAAGGCCGGGAACGGCGCATACGGTACCACCGTCTGGGTGATGCTGGCATCGCCGCCCTTCTCAAACACCCTGGTAGTGAAGATGGCGTTCAGCATGCCCGGGGCCTGCAGCTCCTCGTCGGGGGTGAAGCTGACAGTGGCCTCGCCGCTGCTGTTGATGCTCCCCTCGAAGACTGTCTGCGACTCAAACCAGAACTGTGCGGCAGGATCGTCAAAGTTGTACTGGCCGTACCTCTCGAACTTCGTCTTCACCGGCTTGAGGAGGAGCTCCACGGTCGATTTCATGTCGCGGGCCACGGTGCCGTTGAGCCATGTGACCTTCATGCTGCCGCGAAGGGTCTTGCTCTCGCCGCCGGCGACCTCTCCCGGGAAGTCGAGCTTTATCTTCAGCCTGTTGGGCTTGACGGTCTCGACCTTGATTATGCGTGTGAAGGTGGCTGCGCCGATGCGTACCTGGGCCCGGTAGTTGCCGGTCTCCGCATCGTCGGATGTTACGGTTGTAAAGGCCAGGAACCCTTTGTCATTCAGCGTTGCAACCTGCTCGTCGATGCGCTGCCCCTTATTGTTGTAAAGCTCGAAGTGGACCGGGTGGCCAGCAGGAAGCCCCTTGCCCAGATCGCGGACAATCACTCCCACATATATTGAGTCTCCCGGCCTGCGCACATCGCGCTCGGTGAAGAGGAAGGCGCGGATACCATCCTGCGGGGTCTCGCCGGAGACATCGAAGGAACTCATTGACAGTGCATTGCCGTCCTGCAGCGAGAGGTAGTTGCGGTTCTTGTCCTTGCGTGCTATGACGAGTATCGGCTTGCGCGGGCATGCTATCGATGCCGCACCGTCCTTGCCCGTGGTGGCTGTCCCCATCAGCTGGTTCTGGAAGTCGTAGACCTCAACGGTGGCGGCGTCCACGGGATCGGCGGAGCGGATGTCACGGACGAAGACCCTGAGTGTGTTGTCAGTGCCGCTCTTGGCAATGATTCCCAGGTCAGAGGCCAGGATATTCCTCACCAGCTTCTTCGAGGGATTGTAGAAGGCGTCACTGCACGGGTTTTCGTTCTCTCGCCAGTTGTAGGCATAGTTGTAGAAGATACCTTCATCGGAGAGGGAGTAGTAGTCCTCCGACCCCTCCCAGGCGCGGTCCTGGTCGGCAAGATCAAGCATCTCCTCATATTTGGAGGGTTTACGTTCGCCGGTGCAGGGATAGAGCGAGTATGACGGGCGCATCCCGAGCTCTATGCGGTAGAGAATCCCCGGCTCGGGCTCGATGTAGTTTGCGAGGTCAATAGTAAAGAGATTGTACTTGTTCGGGTCGAAGCCTGCCCCGCCGGTCAGATCGACGCGGCCGCGGTAGACGGGACGGCCGAACTGCCTTATCTCCCCGCCGTAGTACGATGCCTCACCCATGCTGTTCTGCTGCAGGAAGTAAGGGAGGTTGTTCTCGAAGATCTTGATGACCGTCAGATCGACCGCGCTGAGGTTGGCAGCCAGGAAGGGGAAGATGAGGTTTCCCGATGAGGGCATGATGACACCACGGCCGGCTGACCTGATGCCGGGCTCCACCGGGGTGAAGTTGATGCTCCGCCTGACGGCCTCCTCCAGCCGCTGGCCTCGGGTGTTTTTCAGTGCGCCGTCAACAACGACTTCCACCACGCCGACGATGTTGTCACCGGGGATGACGAGCAGCCTGTTGGCCTCGGCGCTGACGGTGAGAGGATGCTGGGGTTCGGTCGTGACCATGCCGTCGAGCTCGCCGGTGGCATCGATCAGGTCGGAGAAGAAGATCTCTATGCTCTTGCTCTCGCCGGCGCTGACCCTCACATCGGTGACAGTGAAGACACCGTCGGCAGGGATCGTCACGGCGAGATCGCCCTTCGTCTTTATCCCGTAAGCATTGCCGTTCCAGGCCACCGTGAGGGTACTCTCCTCCTTCGCTCTGCGTATCTTTTCTATTGCAAAGGAGTGGACATTGTTGCCCGAATGTTCCCATTTGATTGTCTCATCGCGCTTGCCGACACGGGCGGTGAGGTATTTTTCAACCTCTGCATTGTCAGTGTAGTCGGCTGTGATGACGGTGCCCGAGAGCGAGTAGGTGTTGCCGTCGGGGAGGTCAACTGTAACCGGGTTCAGGTTGACGGTGAAGTTTTTTTCAACGGTGCGGAAGCTGAGGGGGAAGAGTTTGAAGCGTTCCTCCGTGTCTCCGATTTTGCTCAGGTCGAGGGTGCCCTGGTAGGCTGTGCCCGGCGCCAGCGGCCTGGCGGGTCTGAAGACGAGGGTGAGGCTGTCGGCCCACTCCGCCTCGCCCTTCACTGCCGGGGTGAAGGTGAAGAGGCTCTGTGTGCGGGAGCGGTTGGCGGTGGCGGCGAACCCGGGGGTGAGGACCACCTGGAGCGTGCCGTTGGCGGGCACTGTCCCGGAGGTGTAGGCGGAGATGTACTTGCTGAAGCCCCTGTCAATGACGGTTACGGCGGGCGAGGCGGCTCCGGGGCCGCCGGCGCCGGGCTCTTTCTTACCTTTTCCGCATGACATGACAATGACGGCAACCACAGCCGCAACCAGGAGAAGACGACGGTTCATGATATCAGTGTTTTAGTTTCGTTCAGACAGCAGTGATCTCGGCCCTGAGCTTCGCCACATAGTCACGTATCTCGTTCAGCGTCCCCACGGTGACGGTCATCTCCGTACCCTTTGTGGTGATGACCTGCCGGAGCGTGTCAACAGTGACATCGCCCGGCTGATAATAAATCTCGAACGTATCAAACCAGCGATTGAGATACTTCAGTTTCTTGGTGTAAAAGACCACCATCGGATCACTGTAATAGTTTTTCATGAAGCTGAGCAGCGACAGGAGCGAGTATTTCTGCTCGGCTATCTTGCCCACCACCTGGGGATCCGGGTTTTCGGGGTCAAATGCCAGCTGTGTGGCGAGGTACATCGCCTCTATCCATCCTCCCATAAGCATCAGCCCGAGGGTTCCTTCGCTCCCTTCCCTGCGCAGGTGCTCGTCTATCTTCGCGTAGGCGTCGTTCATCAGCCTCGTGACCGAGTCGGCGTTGCTCATGTCGGCATTGAGGCTTCGGATGGCGTCGGAGATGAATGTGTCAGGCATGTTGAGCCTGTTGCTGAGGGTTTTTATGGTAGTGAAGTAGTTCATTGTCTGCCTGTTGACGCCGAACAGCTTGATATAGCCCATATCCACGCCGTATACGCCGAGGTTCATGGCGGCCTTATAGCTGCTCATGTAGAGATCGCGGTTTTCGGGGGCGAGGATGATTGTGTCATTATAGTGAATGCCGAGCCGTTCGAAGATATTGCATACCTCGACGGGTGTAAGGAGGCCGTAATATATTTCCCGTGTGCGGGTGGTGTCGGCGGGTGAGTCGGGGGGGTATGTGGAGAAGACGGGTGCGGGTCCCCTTGTGACCTTTTCTGCCCTGTTGCACGAGGCGGTGATGCACATCACGGCGCACAGGGCAACGGTCACAGGCAGGAATATTCTCATTGTTTGCAGAAATTTGCACCAAGGTAGTAAATAATTTAAGGCAGTAGGCAATAGGCAATAGGCAATAGTGTTGGAAATGGATGGCTGTAGAGCTTGCCCCGATGGCTGTTAGGCTGTCGGGGGCATCAGGCATTGTATGATCGGACTTGCAGCAGGAAAGGATGCCTGTAGGGCATCAGGAATTGTAGAATGGAGGAGAAATCCCCCACAGCCCCGGAGGGATGCCTGTAGGGCATCAAGAATTGTAGAAGGGAGGAGAAATCCCCCGCAGCCCCGGAGGGATGGCTGTAGGGCATCAGGAATTGTAGAATGGTGTATGCCTGAAAAACCCCGCTGCCGGCATGTATTGTTCACCCGTGCCCCCGCCCCCCCCCCACCCCCGGGGGGTTCCGGGGTCGCATGGTTATACAATTCTTCCACCTCTACGAGGTGGTGTTCGATACCAGGTACACATGTACAATTCTGCACCCTCTACTAGGGTGAGGTTTTTTTTCATGTTGGACATCTACAATTCTTCCACCTCTACGAGGTGGTGTTCGATACCAGGTACACATGAACAATTCTGCACCCTCTACGAGGGTGAGGTTTTTTTTCATGTTGGACATCTACAATTCTTCCACCTCTACGAGGTGGTGTTCGATACCAGGTACACA
>JAEWNA010000087.1 GCA_023392975.1 Pseudomonadota bacterium
TGGACAAGTTCGAATACCGCCGCGGCTACAAGTTCTCGACCTACGCCACCTGGTGGATCCGCCAGGCGATCACCCGCTCGATCGCCGACCAGGCGCGCACCATCCGCATCCCGGTGCACATGATCGAGACAATCAACAAGCTCAACCGCATCAGCCGCCAGATGCTGCAGCAGTACGGCCGCGAGGCGACCCCGGAAGAGCTGGCGAAGGAAATGGACATGCCGGAGGACAAGATCCGGAAGGTCCTGAAGATCGCCAAGGAACCGATCTCGATGGAAACGCCGATCGGCGACGACGAGGACAGCCACCTCGGCGACTTCATCGAGGACACCAACGTCGAGTCCCCGATCGAGAACACCACCAACATCAACCTGCAGGAAACCGTGCGCGAAGTCCTCGCCGGCCTCACCCCGCGGGAAGCCAAGGTGCTGCGCATGCGCTTCGGCATCGACATGAACACGGACCACACGCTGGAAGAGGTCGGCAAGCAGTTCGACGTCACCCGCGAACGCATCCGCCAGATCGAGGCCAAGGCCCTGCGCAAGCTGCGCCACCCGAGCCGTTCGGAACAGCTGCGCTCGTTCCTGGATATCGATTGACCTCGGCATCGATGGACGCACCGCCCCGGTGCGATCGACCCGATCAGACGAAGAGCCCGCCGCAAGGCGGGCTTTTTCGTAGAATGCGGGCGATGCGGGCCTATAGCTCAACGGTCAGAGCACGGGACTCATAATCCCTTGGTTCCAGGTTCGAATCCTGGTGGGCCCACCAATCCGCGCTTCGCTTCATTTCCAGCCTGCGGCCGCAGCGCAGGCGCCGTCGCCGAAGTCCTCCGACGCACGGAAGCGCATCCCGGGGCGTCGTGGACGCCCGACACATTTCGACATCCTTTCCCCGTGGCCCCGCGCTAGGCTGCGACCGAATCTCGCGTCGTGCCCAGGGAGCGCCCGCCATGAAAGCCACCGTCTTCGTCACTGCCACCGTCGTCGCCGTGCTGGCCGCCGGCGCGGTCTCCGACCTGCGCGCCGGGCCCTTGCGGGAACGCCTGCGCGAGCGCATGCAGCAGCGTGCCGAGGGCGACGACGGCATGAGCGGCGCGTTCGGCGGGGCGATGAGCTGCGCCGACTGGGCGAAGCGGGTGGATCGGCTGGGCGAGCGGATGCAGGGGCGCGAGCACGGGCCGACGCCGGATCGCGCCGACATCGCCTACGGGCCCGCGCCACGCGAGCGGCTCGACGTCTTCGTACCGAAAACGGCCCCGCGCGGCGGTGCGCCGGTCATCGTCATGGTGCACGGCGGCGGCTGGTGCGTCGGCGACAAGGCGATGGCGGGCGTCACCGCGAACAAGGTCGCGCGCTGGGTGTCGCAGGGCTTCGTGTTCGTCTCGGCCAACTACCCGATGGTCAACGACGGTGCCGACGCGCGCGCGCAGGGCGGCGAGATCGCCCGCGCGACCGCCTACGTGCAGGCGCATGCCGCCGAATGGGGCGGCGATCCGGCCAAGGTCATCCTGATGGGCCACTCGGCCGGCGCGCATCTGGTGTCGCTGGTGAACGCCGACGGCGAGCTGCGGCAGAAGTTCGGCGTGCGCCCGCTGCTGGGGACGGTGTCGCTGGACGCCGGCGCAATCGACGTCGTGACCCAGATGCCGAACGTCTATCCCTTCCTCAAGCAGCGTTATCTGGAAGCCTTCGGCGACGACGAAGCCGGCTGGAAGGCGGCCTCGCCATACCACCGGCTCGACCGCAGCGCGGCGCCGTGGCTGGGCGTGTGTTCGACCCAGCGCAAGGACGACCCCTGCGGCCAGGCCACGGCCTACATGAAGAAGAGCGAGGGCCTGGGCCTGCGCGCCGAGGTGCTGCCCGAACCCATGGGCCACGGCGCGATCAACAAGGACCTCGGCGGGGACAACGACTACACCCTCGGCGTCGAGGCGTTCATGGCGACGCTCGACCCTTCGGTGGCGGCGCTGCTGCGGCGCTGATCAGCCGTGCACTCGGAAGTCCGCGAAGCCGCTCGGCACGGGGACCGCGACGCCTCGATCAGGGCTTGCCGAACGTCGCCTCGAACGCGTCGCCGACGTCGCAGTACGCCTTGTCCGCCTGCGTGGTGCGGGTGCGTGCGAACCGGTACCGGGGAACGCCGACATCGCCCGCGTCGTTGGTGCGCAGCGCGTACCAGGTGAACGTGACGGTATTCGGGTCGGCGTAACTGTCCCCCAGCGCACGGTCGGCGATCACCAGCGTCATCGGCTCGCCCGCCTTGCCCGGCAGCAGGCGCAGTCCGTGCAGGCTGCAGTCCGCGCCGCCGCTGACGGTGGCGAACTGGCGTTCGTCGTCGCCATCGAAGAGCGGCGCCTGCAGCAGTGTGTCGCCGTCCTCGACGTGGAAACTCACCACGTCGAAGCCGTGCGCGTTGAAGTTCTCGCGATGCGCGACCACCACGAGGTCCGCACGACCGTCGCCGGTGAAATCGATGCGGTTCAGGCCATTCTCCAGCGCGACGGGCGCGGCGGCCTGGGCGAGCGCCGGGAGACCGATCAGGCAACCGGCGAAGAGGGTCTTGCGCATCGTGCGGTGTCCCGAGTGGAGGCGTGGATGGCGGTGCCGGGAGGCGATCAAGGCCGCGGCGCGCGCCGCTCGCCGACCTGCGTCTGCACGCACAGGCCCCACACCAGCGTGACCAGACCGCCCATCGACAGCACGTTCAGCACGACGTGAGCCATGCTGAAGACAGCGAAGGCCTGGGACAGGCCGCCGTCGGCGTTGCGCACGGCCAGGTTCTGCACGATCACCAGGGCGATCGACAGCATCGCCGCCACGATCATCGCGCCGAGCCCGATCAGCCCGATGCGGCGCCCGTGGCCCGGCCGGGCGCTGGTCAGCAGCAGGGCGAGGGCGATGCCCATGCCCAGCAGTTCGGGCAGCGCGTAGCCCAGCGTGCCCAGCCACATGCCGAAGTCGTCCATGGCGTCAGTCCGCCGTCAGCAGCGCGGCATGGCGCGCGGCGAGTTCGGCGTACACCGGACCGGTGTCGGGACGGACGCCGTGCCAGAGGAAGAAGCTCTCGGCCGCCTGCTCGACCAGCATGCCGAGGCCGTCGATGGCGTCGCGCGCGCCGGCCGCGCGCGCCCACGCGAGGAACGGGATCGCCGCCTCGCCGTAGCTCAGGTCGACCGCCGCGCTGCGCGGACCGACCAGCGACATCGGCAGCGTGGGCAGCGCGCCATTGCGCGCGGCGGAGGTGGCGTTGAGGATCAGGTCGAACTCGCCCAGCGTGCCGAGGTCCTCGAAGTAGCGCGAATGCACGCGCCCGGGCTCGCCGATCCGGTCGACAAGCGCGTCGGCCCTGGCACTGTCGCGATTGACCACGAACACGTCGCCGACACCGGCCTCCAGCAGCGACGGCGCCACGCCATGCGCGGCACCGCCGGCACCCAGCAGCAGCGTGCGCCGGCCGCGCAGGTCGAGGCCACGGCGTTCGGTCAGGTCGCGGACCAGGCCGGCGCCGTCGGTGTTGTCGCCGAGCCAGCCGGCGGCGTCGCGGATGAGCGTGTTCACCGCGCCGGCGCGCTCGGCACGCGGGCTGAGCCGATGGCACAGCTCGGCCGCCCGCTGCTTGTGCGGCAGGGTGACGTTGGCGCCGAGGCCGCCGCCGTCCGCGAACGCGGCCAGCGCGCCGGGGAAGTCGTCGGGGGCGCATTCGATCGCGACGTACTCGAGATCGATGCCGGCCTGCTGGCCGAAGGTCTGGTGGATCCCCGGCGACAGCGAATGCAGGACCGGGTGTCCGAAGACGGCGTAGCGTTTGCTCATGGAAGCATCCGTGTGTAGACGTGTTGGCTCTTGGCCAGACTGTAGCCCAGCGCGGGGTAGAACAGGTGGGATTCTTCGCGGGCGATGTTCGAATGCACGACGACCTTGCGCAATCCGCGTGCCGCGGCCCAACGCTCGGCGGCGGCGACCAGCGCCCGGCCGACCCCGCCGCGCCGCGCCCGGCCCGCGACCACCAGCCCGGCGATCTCCGCGAAGGTGCCGCTGCCGAGCGTGGTGCGCGCCT
>JAEWNA010000113.1 GCA_023392975.1 Pseudomonadota bacterium
CGCGAACCGCGCCTCGTAGAACCGCAGGCCGTCGCCGGCACGCGCCTGCAGCACGTAGCGATCGGCGGGCGGCAGGTCGAGCGGGCCGACCTCGACGCTGCCGTCGGCCAGCGGCGTCGCCGGCGCGTTGTTCCAGCGCGCCACCTGCGCGAGGTCGTGGAGATCGCCGGGCCCTGCGCCTTCGCGACCGCCGCGCTCCCAGGCACGGTACGCGGCGAGATCGTCCGGCGAGACGTTCGCCAGGCCGATCCGCACCGACGCAGGATCGGCAGGGACGCCGGCATCGGGCAGCAGACGGATGCGCAGGCCGGCGATGCCGCGCTCCCCCGCATCGCTGCTTCCGGCGCGTGTCGCGGTGTCGGCCTTCGTCGAAGCGTCGCGATGCCCGTCGCGCCACCACCACGCGAACAGCAGAACGGCGCCGAGCACGAGCCCGGCGCCGATCCATGCCGCATGGCGGCGATCCCGCATCCCGACTCAGTCGGTGTCGGCGGTGGAATACAGCTGCAGGTAGACCGGCGCGTGGTCGGACACGCCGTTGCGGAATACGCACATGTCGGCGATGTAGTCGCGGCCCGAGGTCGAGTACTCGGTGACGTAGCTGTTCTGCATCCAGAAGTGGTCGTAGGCGCTGGCGAAGGCGCAACTGGTGTTGATCGAGGTCTTGTCGTTGACCCGGTACGACACCACGGGCGACACGGCGGTGAGGTTCGCCCACCACGGTGAAGTGGCGTCGCGATTGTTGTCGCCGACCATGATCACGTCCTGGTCGCTGCTGCTGGCGTTCTGCACGGACTTGAAGACGTTGGCGATCTCGGCGACCTCGGCCTGGCGCTCGGCGGTGGTGCCGAAGACGGTATGCCAGTTGATGAAGGTGTAGTCGGCGCCGGTCTGGATGTGGCGTACCTTCACGATCTGCGGTTCGCGCTCGAACTTGTCGCCGGTGTCGGTCCACACCGAGGAGGACAGCATCTGCACGCGGTCGGTGCGGAAGAACACCGCATAGCGCTCCTTGTAGCTGCTGCGGCCGATGGCGTCGGTGACGCGATAGTCCCAGGCGTAGCCGCTGACGCGATTCAGCGCGGCGGCGACGTTGGCCGGCGTGTCGGCGTACATCACTTCCTGCGCGAACATCAGGTCGGCGCCGTTAGGCGACGAGGCGCTGGTGCCGTAGTTGTTCCAGATCTGTCGGGCGTAGGCATCCCAGTCCTGCTGGCCGTTCCAGCCGGCATGCAGCATGTTCCAGGACACGACGCGGAGATAGGACTGGGCGGAGGCCTGCGCGGCGAAGGCGAACAGGCACATGGCGAACAGTGCGGCGAAACGGCGTTTCATGACACCTCCCGGGGCGGACGATGCGGATGCGGATGCGGATGCGGATGCGGTGGAGCAGGATGGAAGACGCGCCAGTGTCGGTGCGCGATGTGTCCATCGTGTGTCGTCCCGGAGTCCCCGTCCCCGGTCGCTTTCCTGCCGAGTGGTCGACGGCAGGCGGGTCGCATCATGGTCGGCGTCCGCCGACGGCGCACGCTGCAGCGCCGCAGCCCGCGCGCCCTGCGATCCGCGTCGCTGCGCGCGCGTGAAACGCATCACGTCTTCAGGCGCATGGCGCATATCGCCGGGACGCCACGCGCGGGATTTCCGACGCACCGTTCGACCACGCCCCGTGCCGATCGTTGGGTGACGCACGGCGCAGGGCGGAACGCGCGCGCGATGGCAGGCTGGTCGCATGACGCGCTTCCGCCCTCGTTCCCATGCGCTCGCCGCCGCGGTGGTCGTCGCCGTCGTCTACGGCGTCGCGCTCGCGACGCTGCTGCGCGCACCGGACGCCGACCCGACGGAATCGCTGTTCCTGCTGGCCGCACTCGGCGTGGTCTTTCCCATGCTCGCATGGGCGCTCACGCGTCGCCCACGCAGGTTCGCGCCACCGCTGTCGCCGCCCGCGCGCGGAGTGGCCGGACCGCTGGGCTATCTCGCCGTCTTCTCGCTGCTGGTGCTGGGTTGGGGATTCTCGGCGATCGACACGCAATGGCCCGACGAACCGGCGCAGTCGATCGCGAAGACGCTCGTGAAGCTGGCGACGATGGTCGTGCTGCCGGCCTGGCTGTTCCTGCGCCATGCCCGCGAGCGTCCTCGCTTCGCCGGCGCGCGGCTGGGGATGATCTTCGCGGCGATGACGGTCGCGTTCCTCGCCTTCCAGGCCGTGTTCGGACGCGGCCTGGCGACCCTGCACGAACTCGCGCCCGACACCGTCACGCTGGCGTGGGCGATCCCGCTGTGCTGGCTGTGGCAGACGCTGGAGGCCGGGCTGTGCGAGGAGGTGCTGTTCCGCCGCGTGCTGCAGCAGCGCATCGCCGACGCCACCGGTTCGCCGGTCGCGGCGGTGCTGTGGGCGTCGCTGCTGTTCGGACTGGCGCACGCGCCGGGGTTCTACCTGCGCGGCGGCCACCTGATGGAAGGCGTCGCCAGCGCCACGCCGGCCTGGGCGATCGCCTATTCGATCGCGATGGTCGCCCCGGCCGGCGTGGCGTTCGGCGTGCTGTGGGCGCGCACCCGCTCGCTCGGGCTGGTCGTGCTGGTGCACGGCAGCGTCGACCTGCTGCCGCAGCTGGCACCCTTCATCCGCGCCTGGCACGGCTGAGGCGGGACCCGCCGCCCGGTCAGTCGATCCGATACACCCGCGGCTTCGGCAGGTCTTCGTCGAACTGCAGGAACCAGCGTCCGGCGATGCCCGGCACCACCTGCACCTCGGGATCGTGCAGCGGGGTGTGCAGCGTCAGGCTGCCCTTGAGGATCTTCCACTGCTGGCCGTTGTCCAGCGTGAACACGTCGCCGGGCTGCCAACCGGACACGTCACCGGAGATGCGGGCCTTGATCGGCCCGTCGTCGAGCCCCGCGAAACGGGCCGGCCCACGCGGCGCCTGCGCGACGGCCTCCGCCGCCTGGCGACGCTGTGCCGCCGCCTCGATCTCGGCATCGGCGCGGGCCTGCGCCCGGGCTTCCTCGACCGCCTGCCCCTGCGATTCGCCCAGCAGGCGGTTGAGCAGCGCCAATTGCTCCGGCGACAGCGTGTCCAGGCCAGTCGCGTGCAGCTGTTCGGGCGTCAGCCGGTGCTCGAGCGCGACGTAGGGCTCGGCCGCCTGTGCCGGCAGCGCGGCGAAGGCACACCACAGCGAGCAGATCAGGAAGACGAGGCGCATGGACGGCATCCGGGGCGATGGAGGGACGACACAGAATGCTTCAGCCCGATGACAGCCCGATGTCGGCGGGCGTCATTCGGGTTCTGGCGTGGCCTCGGCCCGGCGCAGCACCGCGAGCACCGGGAAGTGGTCGGACGGATAGCGGGCACCGCGATGCGTGGTCAGGGTCTCGACCGAGCGCACCGCGAAGCCACGTAGCAGGATCCAGTCGATGCGACGCTGCGGCGTGCCGCTGAAGCCATGGAAGGTGCCTGCCGGCCCGCGGCGTTTCGACGCGACCCGCCAGGCGTCGACCAGTATCGACGACAGTTCCGCATGCGCGACGCTGTCGTCGCTGGTGTTGAAGTCGCCGGTCACCACCACGGGCACGTCCTGCGGCAGCGCGCGGATGCGTTCGCGCAGGGCCTGCGCGCAGCGCGTCCGCGCCGCATCGTCCTCGTCGCGATACGGGAAATGCGTGTTGAACAGATAGAAGCGATGGCCGTCGTCGCGGGATTCGAACAGGCCCCAGGTGACCATCCGCGGGTAGAGGTTGCCCCAGGTGATGCTGCCCACCACGTCCGGCGTATCCGAGAACCAGAAATCGCCGGAGTCGATCAGGCGCAGCGCATCGGTGCGATACAGCACGCCCATGTGCTCGTCCTCGGCGCCGCCACCGCGCCGGCCGCGTCCGAACCAGCGATAGCCGGGCAAGCCCGCCACCAGCGCATCGCCCTGCAGCCCGAACAGTTCCTGGGTGCCGACCACGTCCGGATGCGCGCGGCGGATCGTCTCGATCATCAGCGCCCGCCGCGCTTCCCAGCGGTTCTCGCCGTCGGTCGCCACCGGCAGGCGCACGTTGAAGGTCATCACCCGCAGGTCCTTCGCCTGCGCGACCGCGGCGACGCACAGCAGCAGCGCACCGACGACGACACGGAACAGACGCAGGGCCGACGCGGGACGGGACATGGCAGGCTCCGATGGCGGCGACCCGGCATCGGGCCGCCCTCGGCGCTTTGTAGCATGCCGGCGACAACCTGCTGACGACAGCATGCCGACGACGCGACGCCCGGCTTCGGACTATGCTCGGGCGGATATCCCCGCCCGGACTCCCTGCATGCGCCCGATCCGTCGCCGCACCTTCCTCGCCTGCGCCGCAGCGCTCGCCCTGCCCGCGCTGCGCGCCGTACCCGCCGCCGCGGAACCGGGCCGCGACGAGCGGCAGATGCTGGAGGACTGGCCGTGGCGCGCACGCTACGACGCGGACGACCGGCGACTGATCGACGCCGGCGTCGCCGTGGACACCGTGTTCCTCGGCGACTCCATCACCGAAGGCTGGCCGCGGTCGCGTCCTGACTTCTTTCCGCCGTCGCGCGCGTGCCGCGGCATCAGCGGCCAGACCTCGTCGCAGATGGTGCTGCGCCTGCCTTCCGACGTGCTGCGGCTCAAGCCGGGGCGATTGCACCTGCTCGCGGGCACCAACGACGTCGCCGGCAATACCGGACCGATCGAAGACGACGCGATCGTCGGCAACCTGGCGATGATGGTCGCGGTCGCGCAGGACGCGGGCATCGACGTGCTGCTCGGCGCGATCCCGCCCGCCGCCGCGTTCTGGTGGCGCCCGGAGCTGCGGCCGGCGGATCGCATCGTCGCCCTCAACCGCAGGCTCGCGGCGCTGGCGCGCGCGCGGCGCTGCCGTTGGCTGGATTACCACCGTGCCCTCGACGACGGTCACGGCGGTCTGCGCGCGGACCTGTCCGACGACGGGGTGCATCCCAACGCGGCAGGGTATGCCGCGAT
The DNA here is from genome assembly GCA_023392975.1 of Pseudomonadota bacterium. Taxonomy (GTDB): domain Bacteria; phylum Pseudomonadota; class Gammaproteobacteria; order Xanthomonadales; family Xanthomonadaceae; genus Lysobacter_I. The sequence goes on from JAEWNA010000113.1 coordinate 4,980, forward strand.
GGAGGCCCTTTGCGGGCCGACGCTCGCATCAACGACGAAGCGTCCGCGATCCGGACATTGCTGAACCGACCCGTGCTGCCTGCGCTTTCCTGGCGACGCGCGATGTCCTGATCCGCGGGACTTCGGCGTTCACCTGTGCAGCCGGCGATCAGGCCGGCCCCTTCGGACAACCTACAGGACTCCCATGCACAAGCGCCTCGCCCTTCTCGTCGCCGCGACCCTCCTCAGCCCCGCCGCCTTCGCCGCCGACTGGACCGGTTGGTACGTCGGCGCCGACGTCGGCCATGCCAGCGGCGACTCGCGCGCCCGCGTCGCCCTCGGCGACAGCTGGCTGGACGAATCGCCCGACCTGCAGACGCTCGTCACCGACCAGTGGTCGAACGACCTCAGCCCGTCCGGCAGCACGTACGGCCTGCACGCCGGCTACAACCACCAGTTCGAAAGCGGCTTCATGCTCGGTGCCGAATTCGAGTACGGCAACCTCAACCTCGACGACCGCAAGTTCATCGACGGCACCACCAATCCCTACGGCGGCGGCGAAGGCAGCCTGTACTACGACACCACCAACCGCATCGAGGCCAATCGCCAGTACAGCCTGCGCGCGAAGGTCGGCTACGCCAACGGCCCGCACTTCGGCTACGTTACCGCCGGCCCCACCCGCGTGGACGCCGACATGACCGCGGAAGTGCTGAGCAGCGGCGACTACCACAAGCTCGCCCGCAAGTCGGAAAACCTCAGCGGCATCCAGTGGGGCGTCGGCTACGAATACGGCTTCAACCCGCACTGGACCGGCCGCATCGAGTACCTGCGCAGCGATCTCGGCAAGGTGCATTACGACACCGCCTACGTCGCCGGCAGCAGTTTCACCGACCCGGTCTACAGCGAGCGTTTCTCGCAGGACCTGGAGTTCGACACCTTCCGCATCGGCGTGAACTACCGCTTCTGAACACCGCCCGCGACACCGGCCTGCGACCCACCGCCGCAGGCCGGCCCTCACGGAAATTCCTGAACGCCCCGCGGCGTGCATCGCCCGGGGCCGCATGGTACGGTTCGACCGGCGTCCCGCCCCGGTCGACCCGAGACAAGGACATGTTCAAGCCCGACTCCCCCGCTTCCCCTTCAACGCCGTCCGCACCGCCTCCCGCTCCCGGGACGCCGCGGATCGTCGGCATGCGCAGCGTGTTCGCCGCGCTCGCGCTTTCCCTCTCCCTCTCGCTCTCGGCCTGCGCTATGGAACAGACCCCACGATTCGACTCCGACGCCTGGAAGGCGCAACGCGGCGTCGCCGCCAAGGACAACACCCGCGGCGGCATGCTTGCGGCGATGGAAGCGGCCGTACAGCCGGGCATGTCGCGCGACGACGTGCTGCGCCTGCTCGGCGAACCCGATGCCCGCGATGCCGAAACCGGCGTCGACACCTACGAACTCGGCGTCGCCAAGTTCGGCGTCGACGAGGAGTACTACGAGATCCGCTACCGCGACGGCAAGGTGGAATCCCGCCAGTGGAACCGCCGCTGACGGGCGCACGCGCAAGTCACGCACGCAAGCTGCGAACGCACACAGGAACAGGAGCCTCACCCCATGGCCAGGCCTGATCTCAACACGGTCCGCACCCAGTACCAGGTCGCGGACGACACGATGATCGACTATCACCCGCGTGTCTTCGGGGCGATCGACATTCCGTTCACCAGCGCGGTCAGGATGACCAAGACCGAGGGCGAGCTGCTCGACAAGCTCACCTTCGATCGCGGCCTCAACGGGCTGATGCAGATGAGCGACATCAAGGACCGCGCGTTCTCCGAAGGCGAACGCCGCTTTCCCGACAATCCGCTCCCCCCGGGCATCCCGGCCAGTCGCGAACGCGAATGGCAGGGCAACGACGGCCATCGCGACGCGTTCCGCCACGCCTACTGGAACGCGCTGATGACCCAGCAGTTCGGCGAACAGTGGACGCGCGCGTTCGCGACCGCCCACGAGGGTGGGCACGGCAATCCCGCGAACCGCGAGGCGATGGATCTCTACAACAACGAGATCGGCCGCTCGATCGGCGCCGCCAACCGCAACGCCACGCCCGACCAGCTCGCCAATCTCGTCGAGCAGGCGCTCACCCAGGGCAAGCTGACGGTCATCGACCACAACGGCAACCTCGAATGGAGCGACCGGGTCGTCCGCGGCCAACACGGCCTCGCGCCTTCCGGTGCGATCGCTCCGGCGATCAACACGCCCGGCGTGGTCTCCACCGACAACAGCGTCAGCCAGGCCACGCCGCCGATCACGCCCGGGCAACCGGAGACGCGCCTCGCCGCCGCCGACCCCGCGGTCGAGCGCATGCAGCAGGACCCGAAGTACGGCCAGGTGGTCGCGGCGATGGCGGCGAAGGGACTGGAAGGCGACGAGCTCGCCGCCAACGTCTACGCCGCCGTGCAGCGCGAAGGCCTGGGCGGCGTCACCGGCATCGAGATCGGCAAGCCGATCACCGATGCCAACGGCAATCCGGACCGCACCCTGTTCGTGTTCGACGGCACCCAGGGCGCGCTCGGGCCGAACCATGCCCGGATCAGCGAAAACGAAGCCCGGGCCACGCCGGTGCAGGTGGCCGCCGAACAGGCCGTGGCGCAGCAGGCGCCCACGCAGGATGCGCCGCAGAAGCCGTTCTCGATGACGGCGTGAGGCGGGTCGCGGCTCAGCCGCGATCCGTCGGTGTCCACGACGCATCCAGGAGCTCGACTTGCGCGAGCTCGGTGACGACCACGTGTGTCTGGAAATAATGATCCGGCACCAGCGGCGAGTTCGAGGTGATGTTGATCTTCACGCGCCTGGCGACCCCGACAGCGGTGATCGCCTTGCCCTTGAAATAGACATCGGGATCGACGCCATGCTTCGCACGGAACGCTTCGATGGCTTTGGGCAAGAAGACAACCGTCAGGCAACGCGGGTCGCGATAGTTCTCGAAAGAATTAAGGTAGATCATGCCGTCGCCCCGGCCTGTCGCCTTCACCTCGACCCGGAAAACGCCCATGACACCCGTTTCGTCCCTGTCGTGCGCCGCGATCGCAAGCGAAATCCCCTGCTGGGGCGAATAGAGCGTCGCGCGTCCCGTCGCACGGAGCGCAAGCAGGACGTCGAATTGCGCCTGTCCGCCGCACCACGACTCCAACAGCCCGGCGACGTCGACAGCACCGAACTCGCGCGCCTCCGTCCAGGTCGCATCCGCTTTTTCCGCATCGCCGGCGAGCACCTCCGCCGCCCAGCGGCGATACAGCGCAGTCGCCAGGGTCGCCTTTGCCGCGGGATAAGGCAACAGCTCGATCGCCTTTCGCGCCTCGATGATCGCATCCTCGTAACGACCAGGCTGGCAACTGAGGAACATCGCGTAATTGCCGCGCCTCCAGGCCCGCGACGGATCCATGGCGATCTGTTCGCGATACAGCTTCTCGACCTCGCCAGCGTGGCCAGCCCGGCGTTGATAGCGCACCAGGCAGTCGATCGCGGACACCTGCACCCACTGATCATCCGGCGCCAGTTTGCGCGCCTTCATGCACCCCTGCGCCGCGTCATCGTCCCGGTTCTCAGAAAACAGCAGGTCCGCACGATAGATCGGAATCCACGGATTTCGAGGCGCGAGCGTTTCGGCACGATCGAGATCGGCATTGGCACGGTCGGCACGATCGGTCAGTGCATAGATTCCGGAACGCAGCACATACGCACGATCGTTCTTCGGGTCTTTCGCGATCGCCTCATCGACCGCACGTTCGGCCTTTCCCATCAGGGTCGGGTCGTATTCCTTCCCGCGGATGTACGCACGCGATCTCAGGATCATCGCGCGAACCCGGTATGCATCGGCCGCATCGGGATCGGCCGCCAGCACGTCATCGACGATCCGTTCCGCTTCGTCGAGCCCGCCCGCACGATCAGGCCACGCCTCGATCAGACGCTCCGCTTCGGCAAGACGCTCGCTCGTCGCATCGCGCACGGAAGCCGCAAGCGCAGGCATCGAGAGCATCAACACCAGCACGACGACGCACCCTCTGAATTTCGATTTCGACTGCACGCGCTTCCCCATGGCTTCGTTCTCGATCAATCATCGTACTTTGCAATCACGCTGCCCGCGGCCGCTCATACGTTGTCTTGAGCAACACACGTCGACTCAAACCGCAAACCGGCAACCTGCGATCCGGGTCTGTATGCGAGGTCGCAATCACCCGCCCGCCGGCGGCTCCCACAGCTCGACCTTGTTGCCTTCCGGGTCGACGACCCAGCCGAACTTGCCGTATTCGGACTCGTCGACCTTGTCGAGGACGTCGCAGCCCTCTTCGCGCAAGGCGGCGAGCAGCGCATGCAGGTCGGCGACGCGGTAGTTCACCATGAACGGGGCGGCGCCCGTGTCGGCGTCGCCGGAGAAGATCGACCATGCCGTCGTGCCGCCCACGGGCGTGCCGTCGGCGTCGGTCCAGCGGAATGCGGCGCCGCCCCAGGGCTGCACGTCGATGCCGAGGCGGTCGCGATACCAGGCCTGCAGCGCCTTCGGGTCGCGGGCCTTGAAGAAGATGCCGCCGATGCCGGTCACGCGGGTCATGGTTGCCTCGAACGGAAGAAGGAAGCGCGAGTGTAGCCCTGCCCGCCCGCGACGCGCGGCCGCGGGTGGCGCCGGCGTCTCAGCTGAAATGCCACTCGCCGGTGCCGAAGCGGTCCACCAGCACCAGCGCGAGATAGATCGACAGGTAGATGCCGTAGACCTTCGCGACATGCGGCAGGTACAGCCCGGACGGCTTGGCCCGGAACGTCGTCGAGGAATACATGCCCATCAGCCGGCGGGAGCTGGACTCCGGCCAGATCCGCCAGGTGCCGAGCGGCACGATCGGGAACACCAGGCAGAACCACTTGGTGGACAGGTAGGAACCGTCCTTGTGGATCTCCGAACAGCCGTGGAAACGGGAGCCGATGCCGTTGAAGGTGGACATGGGGTGCGATGCGAAGTACGGGGCGCGCAGGATGGCATGGAAGGGAGGTTGTGGTGGGTGGCACAGGCAAACGCAACCCCACGGCCTGCGTCCATGGTCTACCGCAGACAGGCTCCTCGCCGGCGGGATTAGGCAGAGCTATGGGCGGCCCCACTCGATTTCGCGGATAAGGTTGACTCCATCGAAAGCACAGACTGTGACCGAAACGGCTTCTAGGAAATCTTCACCCATGATCCCGACATAAGCCCAACCCACGTCCCCGGGTTGCCTCGATGGCCAGTCGGTCAGTGAGAACCCGTCCTCGAACTCGATGCTTGCAGGTGTTCCTTCTGCGTACCCCTCAAACATTCCGAAGAAGCGCTCGCGAAGCTGATCGCCTGTAAGTCTTGCGTGGAGTGCAGGCGCGAGAAAAGTGCGCGCACGCTCGAACTCACCTGACAAGAGCGCGGACGCAAAGCTGACGGCAACCTTCTCGAATGAGCGCATAACTACTCCGTCTAATGACTGAGTTGAGCAGATCCGTGGCGAAATGACGGACGAATACTAGCGTGTGCGTAAAGTGGCGAAGCTAGGACAAAACCGAAGACCGCACCCGGGATCTTCAGCGAGGACTGCGACTGATTCATCCCGGGTGCGCGCTTTTCGCTCGCCGGGGCTAGTTGCTACTTGCTTAACCAGATTACCAAGTTCCGGCCGACTAATTTCGAGCACGAAGCAAACGATACTCCTGCATGAATTTCTGCATGGCCAGAGCGAGCGGACTTTCATTGGGGATACCTTCTAACTCATGGACACGTGCAATTAGGAGACAAAACGCCAAATTTGTGATCGCATAACATGAGCCGATAGAACGAATCAGAACTAGCGGCGGGAAGTTGCCGCCAATTTCCCAGTTACGGCTTCTGTAGAACTCGTGAATGGTTGCACCACCATGCACAAAGCCGCAGAGCGGGCTCCACGCCGCCTCTACCATTTTTGCAAGACTGCTTTGCTCTCCCTCGGGCATTTCTGCCGTACGATCCACCAACTCCGCAACTCGTTTAGCGAGTCGTTTTGGACTGATCCTCTGAAGTTGGCCGTTTTCACCCTTAGCGAAGATGCCCTCTTCAACGGTTAAAAATTTTTCCAACTCTTCCTCAGACGCAAGAAAGCCCAAGAACGCCCCACGAAGAAAGTTCTCGATTTGCGACCTAAAAAGCGCAAGGGCTGGCCCCGCCAGATCTTGTGGGTTTGTCTCAAGAAGGTAGAGCAAACCTCTTCCGTGGTCGAATGCTGCGCGGATAAGCTGCAATGCCACATACGGGCGCTCCGACACGAAAGGAGGTAGGTCACTCAGAAACGAAATCGCCTTTTCATTGACGTCTCGCCCCAGCGCAGCAAGCCGCCGTACATCCTCAAAATTGGCGCCAGGCAGCAGCCGCATGTCACCGATAGCTTGACGTAGCGCGGAAGCTAGAGCTTTGGCTTCGAGCATCGCTGTACTTCTCCGGCATCCGATTAGGAAAAGAATGAAAATGACGTACAGATCCGATTCTGAGACGCTTCGACTTTTCCTTAAATTGATCGCCGAAAGCGAACTTAATAGCACACCAAAGATATCGAAAAAAATCACCAAATCAAAGTTGAAATTCCTGTGCTATGCGCACGCCAGATGACACTCGAACCCCTGCATCATCCGACTTCAATGCAACTTGTGGTGGGGTTCGCTCCGCTCACCCCACCCTACGAAAAAGCCGTCAGAGCATCGGCAACTTCAATCCCTGCTCCCGCGCGCACTGCTTCGCAATCTCGTAGCCCGCGTCGGCATGCCGCATGACGCCGGTCCCCGGATCGTTCCACAGCACCCGTGCGATGCGCTGGTCCGCCTCGGCGCTGCCGTCGCAGACGATCACCACGCCGCTGTGCTGGCTGAAGCCCATGCCGACGCCGCCGCCGTGGTGCAGGCTGACCCAGGTCGCGCCGCCGGCGACGTTGAGCATCGCGTTGAGCAGCGGCCAGTCGCTGACGGCGTCGCTGCCGTCCTGCATGGCTTCGGTCTCACGGTTGGGCGAGGCGACGCTGCCGCTGTCGAGGTGGTCGCGGCCGATCACGATCGGCGCCTTCAGTTCGCCGTTGCGCACCATCTCGTTGAACGCGAGGCCGAGCTTGTGGCGCACGCCCAGGCCCACCCAGCAGATGCGCGCGGGCAGGCCCTGCACGCTGATGCGCTCCTTCGCCATGTCGAGCCAGCGGTGCAGGTGCGCGTCGTCGGGGATGAGTTCCTTGACCTTGGCGTCGGTCTTCGCGATGTCCGCTGGGTCGCCGCTGAGCGCGACCCAGCGGAACGGGCCGATGCCGCGGCAGAACAGCGGGCGCACGTAAGCCGGCACGAAGCCGGGGAAGTCGAACGCGTCCTTGCAGCCGACCTCGAACGCCATCTGGCGGATGTTGTTGCCGTAGTCGAACGTGGGGATGCCCATGTCCTCGAAATGCAGCATCGCCTCGACGTGCACGCGCATCGAATGCTTCGCGGCCTCGACCACTTCCTGTGGCGCGGTCTGCTGCTTGTCGAACCACTGCTCCAGCGTCCAGCCGGCCGGCAGGTAGCCATGCAGCGGGTCGTGCGCGGAGGTCTGGTCGGTGACGGCGTCGGGGCGCACGCCGCGGCGCACGAGTTCGGGCAGGAGTTCCGCGGCGTTGCCGAGCAGCGCGATCGACTTCGCTTCGCCGGCCGCGCAGTATTTCTCGATGCGCGCGAGGGCGTCGTCGAGGTCGGTCGCCTGCTCGTCCGCGTAGCGCGTGCGCAGGCGCATGTCGATGCGCGACTGCTGGCATTCGATATTGAGCGAGCACGCGCCGGCCAGCGACGCGGCCAGCGGCTGCGCGCCGCCCATGCCGCCGAGGCCGGCGGTGAGGATCCACTTGCCGGTGAGGTCGCCGCCGTAATGCTGGCGGCCCATCTCGACGAAGGTTTCGTAGGTGCCCTGCACGATGCCCTGCGAGCCGATGTAGATCCATGAGCCGGCCGTCTTCTGGCCGTACATCTTCAGGCCCTTGCGGTCGAGTTCGTGGAAGTGGTCCCACGTGGCCCAGTGCGGCACGAGGTTGGAATTCGCGATCAGCACGCGCGGGGCGTCGGGATGCGTGGGGAACACGCCGACCGGCTTGCCCGACTGGATCAGCAGGGTCTCGTTGTCCTCGAGGGTGCGCAGCGATTCGAGGATGGCGTCGAAGCAGGCCCAGTCGCGCGCGGCGCGGCCGATGCCGCCGTAGACGACGAGATCCTCGGGCCGCTCGGCGACGTCGGGATCGAGGTTGTTCTGGATCATCCGGTAGGCCGCTTCGGTCAGCCAGCTCTTGCAGGTCCGCTCGCTGCCGCGCGGGGCGCGGATGACGCGGGAGGGATCGTGGCGGTTGGAACCGAACGGGATCGACGGGGCCATGCGGGTTGCTCCTGGAGACGATCCGGGGATTTTACGCCCGCGGGCGGCAGGGCCTGCCGTGGAGCCCCGACCTCCCCTGTAGGAGCGGCGGGAGCCGCGACAGGCACCGCCCCCTCCTGTGGGAGCGACGGAAATCGCGACGAAGCCATGGCAAGCCTTTCCGCAGCCTGTCGCGACTTCCGTCGCTCCCACAGTGAAGGCCCTGCCACGCAGCGTCGCCTTGACCAGCCTCCGGCTGTTGAAAGCCGGCGCTCCTGCACGGGGGCGGATGCGGCGGCATCCATGTCCGAAAACGGCGAGTCGGCGGCGCGATCCCATGCCACGATGCGCCCCATGACCGACGCCGACGCCCTGCCCGCCCGCGACACCGTGCCGCCCCGCGACGTCTGTTTCCGCGCGATGGCGGCGAAGGACGCGCGCTTCGACGGCCTGTTCTTCGTCGCGGTGAAGAGCACGGGCATCTACTGCCGTCCGGTATGCCCGGCGCCGGCGCCGAAGCGCAGCAACGTGACCTTCTTCCCGAACGCCGCTGCGGCCACGGCCGCCGGCTATCGCCCTTGCCTGCGCTGCCGGCCGGAGCTGTCGCCCGACGCCTTCGCGCAGGTGCGCGAGGACGCGGTGCGCCGCGCGCTGGCGCTGATTGCCGAAGGCGCGCTGCAGGACGACGGCGTCGCCGCGCTCGCGGCGGGCGTGGGCCTGGGTGCGCGCCAGCTGCAGCGCGTGTTCCTCGCGCACGTGGGCGCGACCC
>JAEWNA010000127.1 GCA_023392975.1 Pseudomonadota bacterium
CGCCACGGATGTTCCTCCCGATATCTACGCATTTCACTGCTACACCGGGAATTCCGCCATCCTCTACCGCACTCTAGCCCGCCAGTATCCAATGCAATTCCCAGGTTGAGCCCAGGGCTTTCACATCAGACTTAACGAACCACCTACGCACGCTTTACGCCCAGTAATTCCGAGTAACGCTTGCACCCTTCGTATTACCGCGGCTGCTGGCACGAAGTTAGCCGGTGCTTATTCTTTGGGTACCGTCAGGACTCCCGGGTATTAACCGGAAGCTTTTCTTCCCCAACAAAAGAGCTTTACAACCCGAAGGCCTTCTTCACTCACGCGGCATGGCTGGATCAGGCTTGCGCCCATTGTCCAATATTCCCTACTGCTGCCTCCCGTAGGAGTCTGGACCGTGTCTCAGTTCCAGTGTGGCTGATCATCCTCTCAGACCAGCTACCGATCGTCGCCTTGGTGGGCCATTACCCCGCCAACTAGCTAATCGGACATCGGCTCATCCAATCGCGCGAGGTCTTGCGATCCCCCGCTTTCACCCGTAGGTCGTATGCGGTATTAGCATAAGTTTCCCTATGTTATCCCCCACGACTGGGCAGATTCCGATGTATTCCTCACCCGTCCGCCACTCGCCACCCAAGGAGCAAGCTCCTCTGTGCTGCCGTTCGACTTGCATGTGTTAGGCCTGCCGCCAGCGTTCACTCTGAGCCAGGATCAAACTCTTCACTTAAACTTTTCGGACCGAAGTCCTAATGCTTTGAGTGCAGTCGCTCGACCCAGCCCCAAATTACTCACTGCATTTGCATGCTTTGAATTGACTTGGTTCTGTTACGAACGTCTGCAAGATTGGACAACCATCCACCTGCCAGACGCCCGCACAAGTCACCTGCGCACACTGTCAAAGATCGTCGGAATCGGCCTCAGCGCCTCATCCCTTTTTGCCTCTTTCCCTTCGCCGCCGAAGCGTCCGAGGGAGCCGCACATTATAGGGTAGTTTTCGTTACCGTCAACACCCTGCTGCGATTTTTTTCTTGCCGACTTCGGTTTTCGCCGTTGCCGAGAAGGTCTCACATTCTGACTGGTTCCGACGATTTCGTCAACACCCGTCTTCCGTTCGACTTTCCTGCCGGAGCGCCGAAGCGTCTGGCCGGGCCGCGCATTATAGGGACGCTTCGGAAGCCGTCAACCCTTTGTTTGCGACCACTTTTTCCGCTTCGGAAACCGTCGGTTTCCTCGGCGAGGGCCGCGAATTATAGGGTGACTTTCGAAGCCGTCAACCCCTCGTTTGCGACCCACTTTCCTGTTTCGGAAACCATCGGTTTCGTCCGTCAGGGCCGCGCATTGTAGGTGGGTTTCCGAAACCGTCAACCCCCCCGCCTGGCGGCGTTTTCCTCGCGTCCGGAACCGGTCGGCTCCTGCTGCGAGGGCGCGCATTGTGCACGGCAACATGACGTTTGGGAAGGGGGTCGCCCACTTGACGCCGATGCCCGGCCGCCGGATCGTCGGTCAACCCTTTTCCGGAGTCCATCCGTATGCGCATTCCTGGTGTGCTGGTCCTGTTCCTCGGCCTCGCGGCGAGCGGTTGCGGCGAGGCGCGCGACCACTGGGTGGAGCTGAAGGGCAAGCGTTACGTGGTCGAGATCGCCGACGACGGGAAGGAGCGCGCGCGTGGCCTGATGTTCCGCGAGGAGATGGCGGCGGACCACGGCATGCTGTTCATCCACGAACAACAGATGCCGCTCGCCTACTGGATGAAGAACACGCGGATCCCGCTGGATATCCTGTATTTCGACGATGCGCACAAACTGGTGTCGCAGCAGCGCGACGTGCCGCCGTGTTCGCTCGGCGACGGCTGCCCGCCTTACCCCAGCGATGCGCCGGCGCGCTACGTGCTGGAACTCAACGCGGGACAGGCCGAGCAGATGGGCCTGGAGAACGGCGTGGTGCTGACGTTCGGCCCCGGCATTCCGCCGGGTCGCTGAACCGACCTGCCCCGGGGGTTGCCCGCGCGGCCCGGCGCCCGCACTCTCGGGACATGAACATGCGCTTCGCCCTTCCCGACTGGTCCGCCTTCGCCGCGCTCGCCGACGACGACGTGCCGCTGCTGTCCGGTGCGCTGCTGATCGCGCTGGACGAGTATCCCGACCTCGACGCCGCCGCCTGCGACGCGCAGCTCGACACGATCGCCGATTCGCTGCGCGAGCAGGTATTGGCGATCGACACTGCGCCGATGAAGATGCAGGCGATCAATCGCCGGCTGTTCGAGGAGCTCGGCTTCGCCGGCAACCATGCCGAGTACTACGACCCGCGCAACAGCTACCTGAACGACGTGCTGCGCCGCAGGCTGGGCAACCCGATCTCGCTGGCGGTGGTGCAGATGGAGGTCTCGCGGCGGCTCGGGGTGGCGCTAGAAGGCGTGTCCTTCCCCGGGCATTTCCTGGTGAGTCTGCCAGTCGACGACGGCATGCTGGTGATGGACCCGTTCAACGGCGGGCGCCCGCTGTCGGCGGACGAGCTGCGCCAGCGCGCGCAGCCGCATTTCGGAGAACCGGTGCCGGACGAGGCGCTGCTGCGTATCCTGGTGCCGGCGTCGCCGCGGGCGATCCTGGTGCGGATGCTGCGCAACCTGCATGCGCTGTACGCGGAACGCGGCGACTGGGCGCGCGCGGTGCGCTGCGCGGACCGCATCCTGCGGCTGTCGCCGGACAACGCCGAGGCACTGCGCGATCGCGGGCTGGGCTATCTGGAGCTCGGCCACCGCGCCGGTGCGACGCGGGATCTGGGCCGTTACCTGCGGATCCAGCCGGAAGCGGAGGATGCCGAAACGGTGCGCGACCGTCTGGTCGAACAGGGCGGACGGCATCCGCCGCTGCACTGAGGCCGCCTGCGGGCAGCCATCGAAGCGCCCGGGGTGGCGCCCCCGGAAGGCCGGTCAGGCCAGCGCCATTCAGGCCAGTTCCATCTCGAAATCGCTCTTGGTCACGCCGCAGTCCGGGCAGGTCCAGGTGTCGGGGATGTCCTCCCAGCGCGTCCCCGGGGCGATGCCTTCGTCGGGCAGTCCCTTCGCTTCGTCGTAGACGAAACCGCAGACGACGCACATCCAGGTGCGGTAGACGACGGGGCTCGCGATATCGCTCATCGACGGGAATTCCTGATTCTGGTGGGCGCGGCATTCTCCCATCCCCGGCCGGGGACCGGAAGCGCCGACCGGCCGATCGACGGTTCAGTCGATGGGCTCGAAATCGGCCTTCATCGCGCCGCACTCGGGACAGGACCAGTCGTCCGGCAGGGCGTGGAACGGGGTCCCGGGCGCGATCCCGCTGGCGGGATCGCCTTCGGCGGGGTCGTAGACGTGCTCGCAGACCAGGCAGCGGTAGCGGCGGGATGCCTCGGCGGCGTTCATCGGATGCGGCTCCTTTCGGATAATGTCCGTTCCGGACGGTCCCGATGTCCGGCCCTCCCATTCTGCCGCCTGTGCGGCCGGTCCTCCAGATGATGTCCACGCCTGCCGTTCCCCCGCCGCTGCGCGGCCTGTACCTGATCACCCCGGACGAGGCGGACACCGCCCGGCTGCTGGCGCGGGTCGCCGACGTACTGGACCAGGCGGTGCTGCTGCAGTACCGCAACAAGGCCGCGGACGCCGTCTTGCGGCGGAAGCAAGCTGGGGCGCTGGCCCCGCTGTGCCGGGCCGCGGGCGTGCGGCTGATCGTGAATGACGATGCGCCACTGGCTGCGGACATCGGCGCGGACGGCGTGCACCTGGGCGACACCGATGGGCATGTCGACGCCGCGCGCCGCCTGCTCGGTGCCGACGCCCTGATCGGCGTCTCCTGCTACGACCGCCTCGCCCGCGCGCGCGCCGCCGCGGATGCGGGCGCGAACTACGTCGCGTTCGGCGCCTTCTTCCCCTCTACGACCAAGCCGAACGCCCGGGAAGCCGCCTTCGACCTGCTGCGCGACAGCGCCGCGCTGGGCCTGCCGCGGGTGGCGATCGGGGGCATCACCCCGGACAATGCACGCAGCGTGATCGCGGCCGGCGCCGACCTGATCGCGGTGATCGGCGGCGTGTTCGACGCACCCGACCCCGTCGCCGCCGCGCGCGCCTGCCGGCGCGGCTTCGACTGACCCGCCCCTTTGCCTTTTCCCCACGAGATCCCGATGAAGACCGAGCGTTCCCACGAGCTGTTCACCCGCGCCCAGGACCTGATGCCCGGCGGCGTCAATTCGCCGGTGCGCGCCTTCAAATCGGTGGGCGGCGAGCCGTTCTTCGTCGAGCGCGCGGACGGTGCCTACCTTTACGACGCCGACGGCAACCGCTACATCGACTACGTGGGCTCGTGGGGGCCGATGATCGTCGGCCACAACCATCCGAAGGTGCTGGATGCGGTGATCGCCACCGCCCGGAACGGCCTGAGCTTCGGCACGCCGAACCCGCTGGAAGTGACGATGGCCGAGACCATCACGAAGCTCATACCGAGCTGCGAGATGGTGCGGATGGTGAACTCCGGCACCGAGGCCACGCTGTCGGCGATCCGCCTCGCCCGCGGCGCCACCGGCCGCAACCGGATCGTGAAGTTCGAGGGCTGCTACCACGGCCATGGCGACTCGTTCCTGGTGAAGGCCGGCAGCGGCATGCTCACCCTCGGCGTGCCGACCTCGCCCGGCGTGCCCGCCGGGCTCAGCGAGCTCACGGCGACCCTCAGCTACAACGATTTCGAGGGCGCGACGCGCCTGTTCGACGAGATCGGCGGCGAAGTCGCGGCGGTCATCATCGAGCCCGTCGTCGGCAACGCCAACTGCATCCCGCCGCGCCCCGGCTACCTGCAGCACTTGCGCGACCTGTGCACGCGGCACGGCGCAATTCTGATTTTCGACGAGGTGATGACCGGCTTCCGTGTCGCCCTCGGCGGCGCGCAGGCGGTGTACGGCATCACGCCCGACCTCAGCACCTTCGGCAAGATCATCGGCGGCGGCATGCCGGTGGGCGCCTACGGCGGCTGCGCCGACCTCATGCGCCAGATCGCGCCCGCCGGCCCGATCTACCAGGCCGGCACGCTCAGCGGCAATCCGGTGGCAATGGCTGCCGGATTGGCGATGCTGGAGCTGATCCAGGCACCCGGCTTCTACGAGACGCTGGACGCGCGCAGTGCCGCGCTCTGCGCCGGCTTCGAGGACGCCGCCCGCGCCGCCGGCGTGCCGTTCAGCACCAACCGCGTCGGCAGCATGTTCGGCCTGTTCTTCACCGCGGAGAAGGTCGAGACCTACGCACAGGCCACGGCCGGCGACACCGCCGCGTTCAACCGCTTCTTCCACGCGATGCGCGAACGCGGCGTGTATCTGGCGCCGTCGGCGTTCGAGGCAGGCTTCCTGTCGATGGCGCACGACGACGCGGTGATCGCGGCGACGCTTGAAGCCGCGCGCGCGTCGTTCGCCGAGATCGCCGGGTGACGGAGGAACGGCCGGCGGCGCGCAGCCTGTTCGACCGGCAGTTCCTGCCGGCCTCGGGCGAGGGCCTGCGCTACCGACTGTTCCGCATCGTCTTCCACCACGAACGCCCGATCGAACGCAATTTCGACGTCGCGCTGATCGTCGCCATCCTCGCCAGCGTGCTGGTGGTGATCCTCGACAGCGTGCCGGGGATCAAGCTGCGCTGGCACGGCCTGCTGTTCGCGTTCGAGGCGTTCTTCACCGGGCTGTTCACGCTGGAATACCTGCTGCGGCTGTGGGTGGTGAAGCGGCCGTTGCGCTACGCCACCAGCTTCTTCGGCGTGATCGACCTGCTGGCGCTGCTGCCGACCTGGCTGTCGCTGCTGTTCCCGGCCGGCAGTTCGCTGCTGGTGGTGCGGATCCTGCGCCTGCTGCGCATCTTCCGCGTGCTCAAGCTGGCCGAATACTCCGGCGAGGCCGGCGTGCTGGTGCAGGCGCTGATCCGCAGCCGGCGCAAGATCCTGGTATTCGTCAGCGCGGTGGTCACCATCGTGGTGATCTTCGGCGCGCTGATGTACGTGATCGAGGGTCCGGCGCACGGCTTCGGCAGCATCCCCACCGG
>JAEWNA010000263.1 GCA_023392975.1 Pseudomonadota bacterium
CCTTCAGGCCGTCTGACTTCCAGGCCTGTGCCGTGGATGCCGATGACACGACGCTGTGGGCGACGCTCACCGGGGAACGACTTCCATGCGTACGATGCCTGCCGCCTTCCTGCTTTCGCTGGCGTTCTCCACCGTCTGCGTCGCGGCGCCGCCCGCGGTCGATCTGTCGCCCTACGGGCGCGAGGTCGCCGGTCCGCGGACCCAGGTGATGGTGCTGGGCAGCACGCACCTGTCGTCGATGCCGGACGGTTTCCGCGCCGAGCGCCTGGACCCGCTGCTCGCGCGGCTCCAGGCCTACGCGCCGACGATCATCACGATCGAAGGGGTCAGCGGCGAGGACTGCGACCTGATGCGCCGTCATCCCGCGATCTACCCGGGCGTCGCGGACGCGTACTGCGCCGACACCGCACAGGCGCGTGCGGCGACCGGCCTCGACGTGCCCGAGGCCATCGCCGAGGTCGAGAAGCGGTTCGCCGACTGGCCACAGGCGCCGACGCCGGCGCAGCGCCGGCGCATGATCGCGCTGCAGCTGGCGGCCGACGATGCGGTGTCGGCGTTCGTCCAGTGGCTGCAGCTGCCGGTGTCGGAACGCCGCGCGGCCGACGGCATCGACGACGCGCTGCTCGCGCGCATGCACCGGCTTGAGGCCTCGAAGAACGAGAACATCCTGATCGGCGCCACGCTCGCGGCCAGGCTCGGTCTGCAGCGCGTCTACAAGATCGACGACCACACCGCCGATGCCGTCTACGGCAAGGAGGGCGACCGCGTGGCCGCGACGATGCAGAAAGTGTGGGCGCCGGCCGCCAGCCATCCGCTGTTCGCGAAGATGAAGCAGCTCGAGGCCGGCGACGACATGCTCGCGCTCTACCGCCTGCTCAATTCGCCGGAGATGGAACGGATGAGCATCGAGGTCGATTTCGCCGCGGCGCTCAGGGAGCCGTCGCCGGAGCACGACGGCCGGCGCTACGTCGCCTGGTGGGAGACGCGCAACCTGCGCATGGTCTCGAACATTCGCGCAGCCTGTGCCGGTTCGCCGGGTGCGCGCGTACTGTCGATCGTCGGCGCATCGCACAAGGCGTATTTCGATGCCTATCTGGGCATGATGCGCGATCTCGAGATCGTGGATACGCTCGCCCGGCTCCAGCCCTGAACGAAGGGCCGGGCCGGGCGGACGCGGGCCCTCGTCGCCCGCTCAGGCCGCGCGTTCGTGCGCGGCGATGCCGCGGTCGAGCAGGTCCTGGTGCTGGTACAGCGCGCGCAGATGGCGGCGGATCACTTCCTTCACCCGCATCGGCATGTCGCGGTCCATGATCGACAGCGTCGCCTTGAGCTGGCGGTCCTCGACGTCGCGCACGCGCTCGGCGTAGGCGGCCTGGCGATCGGCGCGCAGCGCGCGCAGCCGTTCGCGCAGGGTGCGCACGGTATCGGCGACGGGGCAGTCGTCGACCGCCGCCATGCGCGCGGTGATGTGCGGCGGGATCGCGCGGGTCATCGCGTCGGCGAGCACGGTCTTGCGCCCGGCCATGCCGCGGTAGAGGGTCTTGAGCCCGGGATCCTGCGCGGCCTGCGCGGCCTCGCGGTAGAACCCGGCGCTCTCGCCGACGATCTCGATCAGTTCCGACAGTGCGCGCGCCTGCTGCTGCTGGGCGGGGGAAGGCGTGGTGGTGTGTGACATGGGGCCTCGCGGTACGGGCGCCGACGCACTGCGCGCACCGCACGGGACCCTCGTGGTCGAACAGGCCCCCGTACGGCGCCGCGAACCACGCGGGTTCGCGGACGGCAGCGGGCGCGGATGTCGGAGCGAAGGGACGTTCGCGGCATCGATGCATGCGCGTCGATGCGAGGAAAAGCGGCGCACGCTGCGGATGTCGCCGGCGTCGAGCGTGATCACGCTTCGACGCGGTCAGGTTAGCAGCGCCGTCGTCACCATTTCGTTAAGCGCAGAGAAAACCCCGGGAATTCCCGGGGTTTTGCAAGATTCCGGGCGTACGCGATGCGCGCCCTCATGCCGAGATCGCGAGCCGCTCCTGGCGATAGCGCCAGATCGCCGCGAGCCACAGCGCACCGGCGAGCGCGAACGCGCAGACGAGATAGATCGCCCACTGCTCCATCGACGCCGCTTCGCCGCGCGTCGCCTTCACCAGCATCTGGTTCTGCGACAGGAACGGTACCGCGTACTGCCACAGGTCCTGGTCCTTCAGCGGATACGCCATCAGCGCGTAGCCCGGCAGCATCGGCATGAACATCAGCCACACCATGTGGCTCTGCGCTTCCTTCATGCTCTTGGCGCCGGCGGAGATGAAGGTCAGCAGCGAGGTGCCGATCAGCACCAGCGGCGCGAGCACCAGCAGCATCCGCGCGATCGCCGGGAACGACACGTCGAGCGAGCTGGCCATCGCGCTGGTGGACATCGCCGCGCTGAGCTTGAACGACAGCAGCGTGAGCACGACGCTGGCGATGCCGATGATGCCGGCGGCGGCCATCTTGCCGGTGACCAGCGCGCCGCGCGAGACCGGCGTAGCCAGCAGCGGCTCCAGCGACTGGCGTTCGCGTTCGCCGGCGGTCACGTCCATGGTGAGGTTGGCGCCGCCGATGAACGCGAACAGGGTGAGGATCAGCGGCAGGATCACCGACATCAGCCGGCCCTGCTTCGCCTCGGCGGTCGCCACGTCGCGCTGGTTCACCGCGACCGCGCTCAGCGACAGCGGGCTGACCCCGCGCGCCACCAGGCGCAGCGCGCCGACCTGGCGGCTGTAGCCCTCCAGCGCGGTGCGCAGCCGCTGCACCGGCACGTCCGAATTCGTGCGCGTGCTGTCGGCGACGATCTCGACCTTGGCCGGCTTGCCGGCCCGCCACTGCTCGGCGAAATCGGGCGCGATCACCAGCGCCACGTCCTCGTCCTGGCTGCGGATCGCGGCGACCAGGTCCTTGGGCGGCGTCTTGGCGTGGATGTCGAGCGTGCCGAGGAATTCGATCAGGTTCGGCGCGTACTGCGCACCGACGATCGGCACTTCCAGCGACTTCTCCAGCTGCGTGCTGACCCGCGTCTCCATCAGCTTGCCCATGCCGAGCATCAGCAGCGGATAGACCAGCGGCCCGAGCAGCAGCGCCATCAGGAACGTGCGGCGGTCGCGGACGAAATCGTGGAGTTCCTTGCGGAACACGGTGCGGAAGGCGGAGAACGACGAGGGTTTCATGCGTGCAGGCCCTCCTCCGAGCCGATCAGCTGGACGAAGGCGTCCTCGAGGTTGTCGTGGCCGGTGCGGGCGCGCAGTTCGTCGGGCGTGCCGGTGGCCTTCACTTCGCCGCCGGCGATCACCACGATGCGATCGCACAGCGCGGCGACCTCCTGCATGATGTGGCTGGAGAAGATCACGCAGCGTCCTTCGGCGCGCAGCTGGCGCAGGAATTCGCGCAGGCCGCGGGTGGTCATCACGTCCAGGCCGTTGGTCGGTTCGTCGAGGATCACGTTCTTCGGATCGTGCACCAGCGCCCGTGCGATCGCGGTCTTGGTGCGCTGGCCCTGCGAGAAGCCTTCGGTGCGGCGATCGAGGAAGTCGGCCATCCCGAGCGCGTCCGACAGCCGCGCGGTGCGCTCGACGATCGTCGCCGCGTCGAGCCCGTGCAGCTCGCCGAAGTAGGCGATGTTCTCGCGCGCGCTCAGGCGCTTGTACACGCCGCGCGCGTCGGGCAGCACGCCCAGGCGCTGGCGCACGGATGTGGCGTCCTTCGCGACGTCGATGCCGTCCACGGTCACGCCACCCTGGTCGGGCGACATCAGCGTGTAGAGCATGCGCAGCGTGGTGGTCTTGCCGGCGCCGTTGGGGCCGAGCAGCCCCGTGATCTCGCCGTCGCGCGCTTCGAAACTCACGCCGCGCACGGCCTGCACCATGCCGGTCTTGGTCTTGAACGCCTTGTGCAGATTCTGGACCTGGATCATGAGGACCTCGGAATGTCGTAGGTGTGCGTCGTCGATTCGGACAGGACGCGAATGTTCGATGTCATGGGCGCATCGCGCGTGACGAAGAAAAGAATGTCGCGACCGTCATCAAGGCTCCCACCCGTAGTTACCCGCGAACGGCGGCGACGGCTTCAGCCGCTTCAGGCAGGACGCATCGAGCGACTTCGCGTCGGCCTTCTCGACGAACTGGGCGACCAGCTTCGGCATGCAGCCGGTGGCGATCACGTTGTGGCCCTGCCCGGGCGCGATCAGGTGCCGGCCGTTCGGCAGCGTCTTCACCACGGCGTCGCCGTACTTCGGCGGCGTCACCGGGTCGTACTCGCCGCTCATCGCCAGCACGGGCACGTCGCCGGACAGCGGCTTGCGGAAATCCGGCGCGCGCTTGCCCTTCGGCCACACCGCGCACTGCGCCTGCTGGAAGGCGACGAAGTCGTCGCCGATCACGGTGTCGGCGTCCTTCGGGTCGACCGCGATCTCCGGGTCCTCGGTGCAGATCACTGACAGCTCCATGCCGTGGGTCATCGCCTCCGACACTTCCCCGTACACCATGCGCGACTGCGCCAGCAGGCTCTCGTAGCGGCCTTCCGAGGCCTCGTGCACGAGCCACGGCAGCAGCGAGGCCGCCTGCGGCTGGTAGGCGTACATCCGCAGCAGGATCGCGAGATGGCCGTAGGTCGGCACTTCCTCGCGCCAGTCGCCGCTGGTCGGATCGCGATAGCGCACCGGCGCCAGTCCGCCCGCGCGCAGGCGCTCGCGGAGCGTCCGCATCTCCGCGGCCGGATCGCCGAGATGGTCGCGGCAGGCCGGCACGGCGCGGCAGCGCGCGAACTGGGTGGCGAGCGCGGCGTCGAGGTTGCGCGCGTGCTCCTGGCCCAGCACCAGCGAATTGGGCACCACCGAATCCAGCACCACCGTGCGGGTGTGCGCCGGGAAGTGCATCGCGTACTGCTGGGCGACACGGGTGCCGTAGGAAATGCCGATCAGGTTGAGCGTGTCCGCGCCGACCGCCGCGCGCAGCGCGTCGAGGTCGCGGATGTGGTCGGCGGTGCCGTAGAAGCGCAGGTCCGAGGTCTTCGACAGCTCGTCGCGACAACGCTCCGCGAAGGCGCGCGCGGCGGCCGGCGATTCGTCGTCGTCCTCGGTGATCGCGTTGCGGCCCGCGTCGTTCTTGCAGGCCAGCGGATGCGAATCGCCGGTGCCGCGGGCATCGACCAGCAGCACGTTGCGGCCGTTGCGCAGGTCGGACAGCGCGTCGTCGAGCATCGGGTAGCTCTGCAGGATCGACTGCCCGGGGCCGCCGGCGATGATCACCACCGGGTCGCGCTGGGCCTGCTGCTTGGCCGGGATCATCGCCACCGCGAGGGTGATCTTGCGGCCCTCCGGCGCGTCGTGGTTCTCGGGCACGTCGAATTTGGCGCACTGCGCCTCGACCGCGCGCCCGAAGTCGCCGCCCAGCGAACAGGGCTTGAACACGACGCGGCCGTAGCGCAGGTCGCCGTCGGCATCGGTACGCGGCACGGCGGCCGTGGGCGCGTCCTGGCGCGCGCAGGCGGCCAGCGCCAGGGCGAGCAGGGACAGCAGCAGGGGTCTGGTCATCGGGAACCTCTCGGGTGGACATCGGCCCGTGGACGCACGCACACGGCACCGGACATGCGGACTAGGACGCCGCAGAGCGGCGAATGTGACCGCCCGCGACGATGCGGGCAAGCGCCGGAAGTCGTGGACGGGGGCGCGCGCCCGTGCGCGGGCCGTGACCCCGCGTGATCCGCGCGGCCGGTCATCCGCCGTCCGTTCGCCTCACTTGCTGCTGATGTACTTCTCTCGGCGAATGTGCGGCACCGGCAGCCCCTGGTGCTTCAGCGCCTCGAAGCAGGCGTCGACCATGTTCGGGTTGCCGCAGAGGTAGGCGATGTCGGTCTCGCCGTCCGGCACGAATTCGGCGAGCTGGTCCTGCACGTAGCCCTTGCGTACGTCGGCGTGCGCGTGCGGGGAGCCGTCGGCCGGCAGTTCGCGGGAAAAGCAGGGCACGAACCGGAAGTTCGGATGTTCGCCGGCGAAGGCGCGGAATTCGTCGCCGTAGAGCAGTTCGTCGGGCGTGCGGGCGCCGAACAGCAGGATCACCTGCAGGTCGTGCTTGGCGATGCGTGCGGCCAGCTGCGGCAGCATCGCCCGGTACGGGGTGACACCGGTGCCGGTGGCGATCAGCAGGTAGCGGCGGTTGGCGTCGTTCGGCAGCAGGCAGAACCGGCCGTAGGGGCCGCTGGCGGTGATGGCGCCGCCGATCTCGAGCGTCTCGAACAACGCCGTCGCGGCGCCGCCGGGGACGTAGCTGACCGCGATCTCCACGGTGTCGTCGGGCGACAGGGCGTGGTCGTGCTGGGTGGCGAGGGAGTAGCTGCGCTTGGTCGCGGTGCCGTCCGGATAGGTGAAGTGCACCTGCAGGAACTGGCCCGGCACGTAGTCCAGCGGCTGGCCGTCGTCGCGGACGAAGCTGAGGTGGGCCACGGAGGGTGCCAGCATGCGGCGGCCGACGAGCCTGAGCGGGAATTGTGTGGACACGAAGCGGAACCGTCCTTTCGGTGACCGTCCTGGGATGGAGTGTTGTCCGACCGCTCCCGGCCGGCGGCCTATACTACCCGCTCCGCTGCGCGCCACCCCGAATGCGCGCAGCGCGAATCCCCCAGGACACCCGATGAGCTCCGCAGCCGACCCCGCCTCCCCCGGCGCGCAGACCGCGCCCGCCCTCGCCGTCCGCGACCTGCGCAAGATCTACGACAACGGCGTCGAAGCCCTCAAGGGCGTCTCGCTCGATGTCGCCCCGGGCGATTTCTACGCCCTGCTCGGCCCCAACGGCGCGGGCAAGTCGACGCTGATCGGCATCGTCAGCTCGCTGGTCAACAAGACCGGCGGCGACGTGCGCGTGTTCGGCGTCGACATCGCCGGCGACCGCGACGCCGCGATGCGCCTGATCGGCCTGGTGCCGCAGGAGATCAACTTCAACATGTTCGAGAAGCCGTTCGACATCTGCGTGAACTACGCCGGCTTCTACGGCGTGCCGCGCGCGGAGGCGATGGCGCGGGCCGAGCGGGTGCTGAAGGAGGCCCAGCTCTGGGACAAGGCCGACAAGATGAGTCGCACGCTCTCCGGCGGCATGAAACGCCGGCTGATGATCGCCCGGGCGATGATGACCTCGCCGCGCCTGCTCATCCTCGACGAGCCCACCGCCGGCGTCGACATCGAGATCCGCCGCGGCATGTGGAAGACGCTGAAGGAGATCAACGCGGCGGGAACGACCATCATCCTGACCACGCATTACCTGGAAGAGGCCGAGAGCCTCTGCCGCAACCTCGCCATCATCGACAAGGGCCGGATCGTCGAGCAGGGCCCGATGAAGGCGCTGCTGGCCAAGCTCGACGTCGAGGGCTTCCTGCTCGACATCGACGGCGACCTGCCGGCGACCCTGCCGGCCATCCCGGGTGCGACCCTCGTCGCCCAGGACGACCACATGCTCGACCTGGAGATGCCGCGGGCGATGGACCTCAATGGCGTGTTCGCCGCGCTGGACGCCGCCGGCATCCGGGTGCGCTCGATGCGCACCAAGACCAACCGGCTGGAGGAACTGTTCGTGCGCATGACCGGCAACGGCGACACCGACAACGGCAAGGCGGTGGCGGCATGAGCGCGCAGCAGACCCCGGTCACGCTCGGCCAGCGCCATCGCACGGCGCTCTACACCATCGTCCGCCGCGAGGTGATGCGGATCCTGCGCATCTGGGGCCAGACCCTGGTGCCGCCGGCGATCACCATGACCCTGTACTTCCTGATCTTCGGCGGCCTGATCGGCTCGCGCGTCGGCACCATGGACGGGATCAAGTACATGGACTTCATCGTCCCTGGGCTGGTGATGATGAGCGTGATCCAGAACAGCTACGGCAACATCTCCTCGAGCTTCTTCGGCGCCAAGTTCGGCCGCCACGTCGAGGAGCTGCTGGTCAGCCCGATGCCGTCGTGGGTGATCCTCGGCGGCTACGTCGCCGGCGCGGTGCTGCGCGGGCTGATGGTGGGCGCGATCGTGCTGTGCATCGCGATGCTGTTCACCCACGTGCGCGTGCCCCATCCGCTGGTGACCTTCACCACGGTGCTGCTGGGCGCGACGATCTTCTCGCTCGCGGGCTTCGTCAACGCGGTGTACGCGAAGAAGTTCGACGACATCGCGATCGTGCCGACCTTCATCCTCACCCCGCTCACGTACCTCGGCGGCGTGTTCTATTCGGTGAAGCTGCTGCCCGGCTGGGCCGAGGCCGCGACCCACCTCAACCCGATCTTCTACATGGTCAACGCCTTCCGCTACGGCCTGCTGGGCGTGTCCGACGTGCCGCTGTGGCTGGCGTACGCGCTGATGCTGGGTTTCGTCGCGGCGCTGGGCGGCCTCGGCCTGTGGCTGCTGAAGCGGGGCGTGGGCCTGCGCAGCTGACCGGCCGTTCCGGCCGCTCCGATGGATGGCGGGGCCGGGCTTGGCGTCCCGGCCACCGCCGGGCACACTGTCTGCGCCGGGCGTGGGGACGCCCGCTTCTCACTGGGGACACACCATGTTCGATGCTTTCCGCCGGGTCGCGACGTTCGCGGCCGGGGTCGCGCTGGCGACCGCCTTTTCCGCCACGGCCCTGGCCCAGCAGCCCGCGGACGACGCGGACAACGCCGCCGCCTTGAAGGCCTTCCTCGACGGCCTGCACTTCCAGACCGGCGAGGTCGCGGTGCCGGACGCGCAGGCGCATTTCCGCCTCGGCCCGCAATTCCGGTTCCTCGGCAAGGAAGACAGCCGCAAGGTGCTGGAGCAGCTGTGGGGCAACCCGCCCGACGACACCGTGCTTGGCATGGTGGTGCCGACCGCGCCATCGCTGGCCGACGAGAAAGGCTGGGCAGTAGTGGTGACGTTCTCGGACGACGGCTACGTGTCCGACGAGGACGCGGCCAGCACCGACTACGCCCAGCTGCTCGCCGACCTGAAGGAAGGCACGAAGGACGAGAACGCCGAACGCAAGCGCCAGGGCTTCGAGACGGTCGATCTCGTCGGCTGGGCGGTACCGCCGCGCTACGACGCGGCCAGCAAGAAGTTCTACTGGGCGAAGGAGCTGGCCTTCGAGGGCAACGACCAGCACACCCTCAACTACGACGTGCGCGTGCTCGGCCGCCGCGGCTACATGAGCCTGAACGCGGTCGCCGGCATGCCCCAGCTGCAGCAGGTGCAGGCCGGCATGCAGCAGCTGTTGCCGATGGCGGAGTTCGACCAGGGCGCACGCTACGCCGACTACGACGCCAGCAGCGACAAGCTCGCCGGCTACGGCCTGGCGGCGCTGATCGGCGGCGGCATCGCCGCCAAGACCGGCCTGCTCGCGAAGCTCGGTGCACTGCTGCTGGCGGGCAAGAAGTTCATCATCATCGCCTTCCTCGGCCTGGTCGCCTTCATGCGCAAGCTCTTCGGCGGCAAGGACAAGGACGAACGCCAGAACACCGTGCAGTAACGGTCGTCGTGACCGTCGCAGGGCCATCGGGCGCGCCTAGGGCGCGCCCGATGCATTTCAGGCGTCGGCAGCGTGTTCCGGCACCGGCGGCGATCAGAGCAGCAGC
>JAEWNA010000294.1 GCA_023392975.1 Pseudomonadota bacterium
CATCGATGCCGGCGAGCCCCTGCGGCCAGGTCTGGCCGGACGCCAGTTGCAGGGACATGCCCGGCGCCGGCAGCGGCCAGCGCCAGGGCTGCAGCGCGGCCAGGCGCGAGACGGGAATCTCGATGCGCCGGTCGCGCAGCTCCAGCACCAGCGTGTCCGCGTCCACCCGCACCCGCGCCGCGCCGGCGCGCGCGATCGCCCAGGCCGCGAGCGAGGGCGCGATCACCAGCGCAAGGAACAGCCGCAACTGTGCCAGCGACCCCGCTTCGAGGTCGCCCGACAGCCAGCGCAGGCCCAGCCACAGCAGGCCGACGCCGGCGCACAGGCGCAACGCCGCCGCGACCGAACGTGCGACGGGCGTCAGCGCCGAAACGCCTGCCTCGAATGCCGTTCCCGCGGCTGTCCCGACCGGCATCGTCACCGGTACCCGCAATGCGCGCCGACGACGCCACGCACGCACGCCCGACCACGCCGCGAACAGCAGCAGGCCGATCGCGGCGGCGCGACCGACCCAGTCGCCCCACGCCACCATCAGCGTGCGCGGCGGCGGCAGCGTGGCGACTTCGCCGATCAGCAGCCGGCGTTCGCCCATGCCGGTGCGCGCGCGCACCTCGCCGGTGGCATCGATGATCGCGCTGATGCCGTTGTTGGTGACCCGCAGCTGCGGCAGGCGGGTTTCGAGGCTGCGGAACGTCGCCACCGCCAGGTGCAGCCGCGCGCCGGCCGGATGCCCGGTGAACCACGCGTCGTTGGACAGCGTCAAGAGCGCCTGCGCACCCTGGCGCGCGGCATCGGTGGCGAGGCCCGGGTCGACGTCGTCGAGGCAGATCAGCGGCGCGACCGGCAGTTCGCGGCCGTCGCGCAGGCGCATCGGGAAGACACGGGCACCGTTGCCGGGCTTCCACGTGCCGGTCCACGGCAGCAGCCGGCGGAACGTCGGCCCGTCCAGCCATGGCGGCACGTATTCGGTCAGCAGGAACAGCCGCGTCTTGCGATACATGCCCTGGGTCGCGCCGCGCGCGTCGACGAAGGCCGCGGCGTTGTATTCGCCGTCGGCATCGCGATCATAGGTGCCGAACACCAGCGGCACGCCCGCGGCCAGCGCGAAGCTGCGGATCTCGTCGTCCAGCGCTTCGCCATCGGCGCTCTTGGGCGTGCCGAACGTGGTCGGATAGACCGTCTCCGACCACAGCAGCGCGTCGACATGGTGATCGATCACCGCCTCGCGCGACATCAGGTAATGCGTGTCCAGCACCTCGCGGACGACGGCATAGGCACCGCGTTCGCGGCGCAGGTGCTCGTAGTCGACGATGTTCGACTGTACCAGACCCATGCGCAGCGTCGGCGCGTCGGTCACGGGCGTCTTCAGCGTCGACAGCCGCCATGCGCCGTAACCGGCCATCGCCAGCGGCACCGCGAGCGCGAGCGCCAGTGGTCGCGCGACGGCGCGCACGCCCGCGTGCCGGCGCGCCCATGCGTGGGCGACCGCCTCGTTGGCGAGGATCAGCAGGAACGTCAGGCCGGCGGCGCCGCCGAGATCCGCCGCCTGGCGCAGCGTCGCCGACGGCGCGAGCCCGTGGCCGAGGGTGTCGCCGAGCAGCTTCGGCCACAGCCATTCGGTCGCGACCCACGCCGCCGCGCCGACCAGCGCACGCACGACGGCGCCGTGGCGGCGTCCCGCGAGGTGCCGCGCCAGCGCGAACGCGAGGAACTGCGGCTGCAGCAGCGGCGATGCCGCGAGCACGATCGCGATGCCGCCGGCTTCCGGCAAGCCGACGTAGCCGGCGATGGCGTTGCCGAACCACCACAGCACCGCAGTGGCGAACGCCACGGTCATGCCGAGGCCGCCGCGGAGCGCCGCGCCGAGGGTGGGCGCGGCGTCGAGCGCGCGCAGCCACGGCACCAGCACGACGAACCCCAGCGCCCAGGCGACGCCGCCCTGCGCGTACAGGGCGAACAGCAGGGCACTGGCGACGACACCGGCCGGCAGGCGCCCGCCGGCACGCAGGAAGGACTTCACGCGTTACGGTCTCCCGCCGTCGCGCGGCCGCGGGATCTCGATGCGCCGGATCGGCAGGCCCGGCGGCGCCATCTCCGGCGGCACCACGCGGTCCGCGGGAATCGGCACCGGATTGCCGGCGGCGTCGAAGAACTGGAAATCGGGCGAGAACATGAGGATGGGCTCGATGCGCTGGCCGTCGTCGGTCGCCTGGTAGTGGCGGACGTAGCCTTCGGGCAGCGGGAAATCCTCGGGCACCGCGAGCCCGACCAGCGGCGGGCTCGTCCCCGGCGGCTGGAACGCGCCCAGTCCGGTGTGGACGCCGGCGGCGTGCAGGCGGTCGATGACTTCGCCCATCGTCGGCACCTCGCCGGGCGGCACGTAGTCGGAGAGATCGCCCATCGGATCGTTGCCGGTGGCGTCGGCGACGCGGCGTGCGGTGGCGGGCGGCGATGCGGGCGCGTCGTCGATCGCCTGCGGCGTCGGCGCGGCTGGATCGGAAGCAGGCGACATCGTGTCGTCGCCTGCGGTATCGCTTGGCGGGCGCGAGGCGCTCAGCAGCCAGACGGCGACGCCGGCCACGAGGATCGCGGCCAGCGCCAGGTAGAGCAGGCCCCGGCGTGCGCCGGGGCCTTCGCGTCGGACGACGCGCACGCCGTCGCCGACCGGGTCGGCCGACGGCGTGCGCGAGGAGCGGATGTCGTCCATCGACGCATCGCGACGATCAGGGCGCCGGCGGGCTGAAGGTCGACAGCCCCCAACCCATGCGCTCGTGGCC
>JAEWNA010000316.1 GCA_023392975.1 Pseudomonadota bacterium
TCGACCACCAGCCACTGGTCGGTGAAGGCGGCCGCGGCCGGGTGCACGGTGCCGTCGCCGTCGGCGACGACCGAGGCACCGTCGAAGACCAGCGCATCCTGCCCGCCGACGACGTTGAGATAGGCGATCGCGGCGCCGGTCTCGGTCGTGCGCTGGGCCAGCAGCGCGTCGCGCTGGGCGTGCTTGTCGCGCTCGAAGGGCGAGGCGTTCGGCACCAGCACCAGCTGCGCGCCGCTCTGCACGGTGCTGGCGATGGGCTCGGCGAACCAGAGGTCTTCGCAGATGACGAGGCCGACCGGCACGCCCTTGACCTCGAACACGCAGTCCTCGCGATCGGGATCGACGTCGAAATAGCGGCGTTCGTCGAACACCGCGTAGTTCGGCAGCTCGCGCTTGCGATAGGTCTGCTCGATGCGGCCGTCGCGCAGCACGCTGGCGGCGTTGTAGACCACGCTGCCAGCGGCCTGCGGCCAGCCGACCACGGCGACGATGCCCTTCGCCGCCTCGGCGACGCGTTCGATCGCCTCCGCGCAGTCGCGCAGGAAACCCGGGCGCATCAGCAGGTCTTCCGGCGGATAGCCGGACAGCGCCAGCTCCGGGAACAGCACGAGGTCGGCACCGTATTCGTCGCGTGCCTCGGCGATCATCGCCGCGATGCGCTCGGCGTTCCGGGCCACCGCCCCGACCGGAAAATCGAACTGGGCGAGGGCGATGCGCAGGTTCATGCCGGGCTCCGGGGGACGAGGCGGAAAGTGTAGCCCGGCGCGCGCCGGTTCGCCGACGGCTCAGCCCGCCACGGACACCGGCCGGCCTGCGCCGTCGAGCGCGACCATGGTGAAGCGGCCACGCGTGCACAGGCGGCGACTGCCGGCCGCCAGATCCTCCGCGTGCAACCCGACCACGACCTGCATCGCGCTGCGACCGACGGTCTCGACGGTCGCCGCCAGTTCGACCCGGTGCCCCTGGCCCACCGGCACGTGGAAGTCGACCTGCTCGGAGCGCGCCGTCACGACCGTCCTCCGCGAGAACCGCGTGGCCGCGACGAACGCGGCCTTGTCCATCCATGCCAGCGCCTGTCCGCCGAACAGCGTGCCGAGATGGTTGGCGTGATCGGGGAACACGATTTCCCACAGTCGCGCCTCGCGCGGCCGGTCGGTGGCGTCAGAAGGCATCGTCGAAGGCCACCGCGCCGCTGATCCCGACCTGATACGCCGACACGCGGCGTTCGAAGAAATTGGTCAGCTCCTGGACGTCCTGCAGATCGAGGAACGGGAACGGATTCTTCGCGCCGAACTCCGGTGCCAGGCCCAGCGCCGCCAGCCGCTGGTCGGCGACATAGCCCAGGTACTGGCGCATTTCCTGCGGCGACAGCCCGTTCACGCCGCCCGACAGCACGTCGTCCGCGAACGCGGCCTCCACCTCGATCGCCTCGTGCAGCATCCGGCGCACGTCGCGCTCCAGGCCGGCATCGAACAACGCCGGATCCTCCTGGCGCGCGGTGCGGATGACTTCGAAGGCGAACGCCATGTGCCCGGATTCGTCGCGGAACACCCAGTTGGTGCCGGCCGCCAGTCCCGGCAGCAGCCCGCGCGAGCGCAGGAACCAGACGTAGGCGAACGCGGCGAAGAAGAACAGGCCCTCGATGCAGCAGGCGAAGCAGATGAGGTTGAGCAGGAACCGGCGGCGCTGTTCGCGGGTATCGAGTCGCTCCAGCGACTGCACGGCATCCATCCAGCGGAAGCAGAACTCGGCCTTGGCCCGGATCGAAGGGATGTTCTCGATCGCGGCGAACGCCTCGTTGCGCCGCTGCGGATCCGGGATGTAGGCATCGAGCAGCGTCAGGTAGAACTGGACGTGCAGCGCTTCCTCGTACAGCTGCCGCGACAGGTACATCCGCGCTTCTGGCGCGTTGATGTGCCGGTAGAGGTTCAGCACGAGGTTGTTGGCGACGATGCTGTCTCCGGTCGCGAAGAACGCGACCAGGCGCTCGATCAGGTGACGGTCGGCCGGCGCCAATTTGTGCTGCAGGTCGTTGAGGTCGATGCCGAAGTCGATCTCCTCCACCGTCCAGGTGTTGCGGATGGCGTCGCGATACATCTCGTAGAAGGTCGGATAGCGCATCGGCCGCAGGGTGAGCGCGAAGCCGGGGTCGAGCAGATGGGGCGCGTTCATTGGCAGGCCTCGCAGGCTTCCGGATTTTCGAGTGAACAGGCCACTGCTTCCTGCGGCGTATAGCGCTGCGCGACCGTCGCCTTCGCGATGCGGGTCGCCGGGCGCGAACGCAGGTAGTAGGTCGTCTTCAGGCCGGCCTTCCAGGCATACATGTACATCGACGACAGACGACCGATGTTCGGGCTTTCCATGAACAGGTTGAGCGACTGCGACTGATCGATGTACGGCCCGCGCGCGGCCGCCAGGTCGATGAGCGCCTTCTGCGGCAGTTCCCAGGCGGTGCGGTAGACGGACTTCAGCAACTCGGGCAAGCCGGCGATGCCCTGCACCGACCCTTCCGCGAGCTTGATCGCGTCGCGCGTCGCCTCCGTCCACAGTCCGAGCCGCTTCAGTTCGTCAACGAGATGGCGGTTGATCTGCAGGAAGTCGCCCGACAGCGTCTCGCGCTTGAACAGGTTGCTCACCTGCGGCTCGATGCACTCGTAGCAGCCGGCGATGGACGCGATGGTCGCCGTCGGGGCAATGGCGATGAGCAGCGAATTGCGCAGCCCGTGCTGGGCGATGCGCGGCTTCAGCGCGGCCCATGCGGCCTGCTCGGACGGCGTGACGCCCCACAGGTCGAACTGCAGCGCTCCCAGCGCTGCCCGCGTCTCCGCGTACGCGGGATGCGCGCCATGGCGTTCCGCGAGCTCGCACGAGGTCTCCAGCGCATGCAGGTAGACGTGCTCGGCGATGCGCGTGGACAGCGCCAGCGCCTCCGTCGAATCGAACGCCAGCCGCATGCGGAAGAACACGTCCTGCAGGCCCATGACGCCAAGCCCGACCGGCCGCCAGCGCAGGTTCGAGCGGCGCGCAGTCTCGATCGGATAGAAGTTGAGGTCGATCACGCGATCGAGCTGGCGCACGGCCACGCTCACCGTCTCGGCAAGCTTGTCGAAGTCGAAGACCCAGCCGCCGCGCTCATCCGTGGCGACATGTTGCGACAGGTTGATCGAGCCGAGATTGCAGACTGCGGTTTCCTCGGCCGAGGTGACTTCGAGGATCTCCGTGCACAGGTTCGACAGATGCACCGTCCGGCCCGGACCGACCTGGTTGCAGGCACGGTTGGACGCGTCCTTGAACGTCATCCAGCCGTTACCGGTCTCGCCCAGCACCTTCATCATCCGCGCGTACAGGTCCCGCGCCTTGATCGTGCGCGCGGCGAGCCCCTGGTGCTCGGCCTGCACGTAGGCCTGCTCGAACGCCTCGCCCCACAGGTCGACGAACTCCGGCACGGCGTTCGGATCGAACAGCGACCAATCGCCGTCGCTCTCCACGCGGCGCATGAACAGGTCGGGGATCCAGTTGGCGAGGTTGAGATTGTGGGTGCGACGCATCTCGTCGCCGGTGTTGTCGCGCAGTTCGAGGAATTCCTCGATGTCCGCGTGCCAGGTCTCCAGGTAGATGCAGGCCGCGCCCTTGCGCTTGCCGCCCTGGTTCACCGCCGCGACCGACGCGTCCAGCGTCTTGAGCCAGGGCACGATGCCGTTGCTGCGGCCGTTGGTGCTGCGGATCAGCGCGCCACGCGAACGGATGCGCGAGTACGACTGGCCGATGCCGCCGGAGAACTTCGACAGTTGCGCGACATCGCCGTAGCGCGCGTAGATGTCCGCCAGCGAATCCCGCGGCGAATCCAGCAAGAAGCACGACGACAGCTGCTCGTGGCGCGTGCCCGAGTTGAACAGCGTCGGCGAACTCGGCAGGTAGTCCAGCGACGACATCAGGCGATACAGCTCCAGCGCCTCGCCGGGGGTTTCGGTCAGCGCGACCGCGATGCGCATGAAGAAGTGCTGCGGCGTCTCGATCACGCTGCGACGCACCGGATGCCGCAGCAGGTAGCGGTCGTACAGCGTGCGCAGGCCGAAGTACTCGAAGCGGCGGGTCTGCGCCGCGTCGATCGCGTCGTTGAACTTGCGGGCGTGGGTTTCGACGGTCTGGCGCACCCGGTCGTTGATCAGGCCCAGCTCGGCGCCGAGCGCGATCGACTGCGAGAACGAATGCACACCCTGCCCGGCCACTTCCTTGTCGACGTAGGCAGACAGCAGGCGCGCGGCGAGACGCGCGTACTGCGGCTCGTCGGCCGTGAACGCGGCCGCGGTACGGATCGACAGCTCGTCGAGCTCGCGCGTGGTCGCGCCGTCGTAGATGCCGGCGATGGTCTTGAGCGCGACCCGCATCGGGTCGATGTCGTCCAGGCCGTCGCTGCAGCGCTGCACGGCGCGAACGATCTTGCCCACGTCGACCGGCTCGCGGCGACCGTCGCGCTTGGTGACCGCCATCGTGTGCGCGGCGTGGGGCGGGACGAGGGCGAAGTCCGGCTGCTGCGCGGCGGTCGATGGCGCGGTGCGCGCCGGGCGATCCACGGCGGCGGGGATGGTATCGGTGGTCATGCGTCTCTCCGGATGGCGGTGGAGAGAAAGCGAAAGCGGCGCGACGCGGGAACGCACGCGGCACCGGGCCGGGAACGCCTCCGCGACGGACCGGCCCTCGCCCCCTCGGGCGAGCCTGCGTCGACGCGGATGGACGATCGATGGCGACGCCGCGGCCGATGGCCGTTCCGGCGCTGCTGTCGACCGACGCTCCCCGCGGAGACGGTGGGCCAGGCGGCGCGCAAGCGCCGGTCGCGGCAGGTCTTCGGGCTCATGGGCACGCGACCCGGAGGCCGCTCCTACTGCGCGTCGCTTCCCAGCCGGCGCCCCGTTGCGGGGCAGGGCCAGTGCCTTTGACGCGTGTCGTTCCCAGTTACCGCTGCGGGGCAGCCCCGGAATTGGCGCTCGACCGAAGTCGCCAGCCGCACCGGGTTCCCATTTCAGCCCGCTCCCGGCGAGGAGCAGGCACCATCGACGCGCACAACATAGTGGGGGTCTGGATGCCGGTCAACACCAGATGTCGTGGCGTCGCGAATTCCCGGACAAAACGAAGGCCGCCCGGAGGCGGCCTTCGTCGAACTGCGCGAAACGGCGCGAGGCCGCGTCCGCTTTACCGCACCCGTCTTACTTGCCCATGCGCTTGGCGATGGCGGCGCCGAGATCGCCGGGCGACTTCACGGTGGTCACGCCCGCCGCTTCCAGCGCAGCGAACTTGCCTTCCGCGGTGCCGGTGCCGCCGGACGCGATCGCGCCCGCATGGCCCATGCGCTTGCCCTTCGGGGCCGAGGCGCCGGCGATGAAGCCGACCACCGGCTTGGTGACGTGCTTCGCGATGTACTCGGCCGCTTCCTCTTCGGCGCTGCCGCCGATCTCGCCGACCATGATGATGCCCACGGTCTGCGGATCGTCCTGGAAGAGCTTGAGCGCGTCGATGAAGTTGGTGCCGTTGATCGGGTCGCCGCCGATGCCGATGCAGGTCGACTGGCCGAGGCCGGCGTCGGTGGTCTGCTTCACCGCTTCGTAGGTCAGCGTGCCGGAGCGCGAGACGATGCCGATCTTGCCCGGCAGGTGGATGTGGCCCGGCATGATGCCGATCTTGCACTCGCCGGGCGTGATCACGCCCGGGCAGTTCGGGCCGATCAGCACGGTGTCCGGATAGCCCTTCAGCGCGTTCTTGGCGCGCAGCATGTCGAGCACCGGGATGCCTTCGGTGATGGCCACGATGACCTTGATGCCGGCGTCGGCCGCTTCCATGATCGCGTCGGCCGCGAACGGCGGCGGCACGTAGATGACCGAGGCGTCGGCGCCGGTGGCCTTCACGGCCTCGGCGACGGTGTTGAAGACCGGCAGGCCGATGTGCTCGGTGCCGCCCTTGCCCGGGGTGACGCCGCCCACGACCTGCGTGCCGTAGTCGAGCATCTGCTGCGCGTGGAAGGTGCCCTGCTGGCCGGTGAAGCCCTGGACGATGACCTTGGTGTTCTTGTTGACGAGAACGCTCACGTTTTCTTTCCTTTCGTCCGGGATCAGGCGGCGACGGCCGCGACGGCCTTCTTCGCGCCGTCGTTGATGTCGTCGGCCGGAATGATGGCGAGGCCGGAATTCTTGAGGATTTCCTTGCCCTTCTCGACATTCGTGCCTTCCAGGCGCACGATCACCGGCACCTTCACGTCGACTTCCTTCACCGCGGCGATGATGCCCTCGGCGATCATGTCGCAGCGGACGATGCCGCCGAAGATGTTGACGAAGATCGCCTTCACGTCGGGATCGCGCAGGATCAGCTTGAACGCCTCGGTCACGCGCTCCTTGTTGGCGCCGCCGCCGACGTCGAGGAAGTTCGCCGGCTCGCCGCCGTTGAGCTTGATCACGTCCATGGTCGCCATCGCGAGACCCGCGCCGTTGACCATGCAGCCGATGTTGCCTTCCATCGTCACGTAGTTGAGATCGTGCTGGCTGGCCAGCACTTCGGTCTCGTCTTCCTGGCGGATGTCGCGCATCGCGGCGAGGTCGGCGTGGCGGAAGGTCGCGTTGTCGTCGGAATTGATCTTGCCGTCGAGCACCGCGAGGTCGCCGTTGGTGAGGATGGCGAGCGGGTTGAGTTCGACCAGCGCAAGGTCCTTTTCGTTGAACAGGCGGAACAGGCCGAGCATGATCTTGGTCAGCTGGCCGACCTGCTTGGCGTTGAGGCCGAGACCGAAGCCCATGTCGCGGCACTGGTACGGCTGGAGACCCTGCACGTAGTTCACGTGCAGCGTCTTGATCGCGTCGGGGTTCTCGACCGCGGTCTTCTCGATCTCGACGCCGCCGTCGGCGGAGGCGATGAAGGTGACGGTCTTGCTCGAGCGATCGACCAGCACCGACAGGTACAGCTCCTGCGCGATGTCGGTGGCCTGGGTCACCAGCACGCTGTCGACCGGCAGCGCGACGCCGGCGGACTGGTAGGTGGCCATCTTCGTGCCGAGCATGCCCTTGGCGTACTCGCGCACCTCGTCGTAGGTCTTGGCGAGCTTGACGCCGCCGGCCTTGCCGCGACCGCCGGCGTGGATCTGGGCCTTGACCACCCAGAAG
>JAEWNA010000026.1 GCA_023392975.1 Pseudomonadota bacterium
GTGCTGGCGGGCGAGGTCGGGAAGCTGCGGTCGGTGTTGTCGACGGGTGTGCTGGGCGCGGTGGCGCCGCTGCCGTCGGCGCCTGCTGCCGTGGTCGAGGCCGAAACGGCCGACACGACCACGCCGATGCTGGACGAGGAGACGCTGCGCGCTCGCCTGCAGGACTGGCTGCGTCGCCGGTTCGGGTCGGTGCTGAAGCTGTCGTCGCAGCGGATCGACGTGCGTGCGTCGCTGGAGCAGTACGGGATCGACTCGATCCTGGCGATGCGGCTGACGTCGGAACTGGAGAAGAGCTTCGGGGCGTTGTCGAAGACGCTGCTGTTCGAGCATCGGAACATCGAGTCGCTGGCGGAGCACCTGTGGTCGCGGCATGAATCGACGGTGCGGACGCTGCTGGTGCCGAAGGCAATTCCCGCGACAGTGCCGAAGCCTGTCGCGGCGAAATCACCGGCAGCCGCACCGTCAAACTCCGGCTCGCGCTTGCCGGTCGCAACGGTCAAGCCGCGTGCGACTGCACCAGCCGAACCGAAGCGTTCGCGGCCCGAGGCGGCCGAGCCGATCGCGGTGGTGGGCCTGAGCGGCCGCTATCCCGAGGCCTGGGACGTCGCGACGTTCTGGGAGAACCTGAAGACGGGTCGCGACTGCATCGTGGAGGTGCCTGCGGATCGCTGGGACTGGCGCGACTACTACAGCGCGGACCGCACGCAGGGCGGGCATCACTACAGTCGCTGGGGCGGCTTCATCGGCGGCGTCGACGAGTTCGATCCGCTGTTCTTCAGCATGTCGCCGCTGGAAGCCGAGCGCATCGACCCGCAGGAGCGCCTGTTCCTGCAGCACGCGTGGATGGCGGTGGAAGACGCCGGCTACACGCGTACCGCACTGCACGGCGAGTCGAGTGCCCGGGGCCAGCGCGGCTATGCGGTGGGCGAGCAGGTCGGCGTGTACGTCGGCGTGATGTACAGCGAGTACCAGCTGTTCGGGGCGGAGGCGAGCCTGCGCGGACGGCGGATGGGACTGGCCGGCAGCTTCGCGAGCATCGCGAACCGGGTGTCGTACGTGCTCGACTTGCACGGTCCGAGCATGACGGTGGACACGATGTGCTCGTCGTCGCTGACCGCGATCCACCTGGCCTGCCAGGACCTGCGTGCGGGCCGCACGCGGATGGCGATTGCCGGCGGCGTGAACGTGACGATTCATCCGAACAAGTACCTGGTGCTGAGTTCCGGCCAGTTCATTTCCAGCGACGGCCACTGCCAGAGCTTCGGTGAGGGCGGCGACGGCTATATCCCGGGCGAGGGCGTGGGCGCGGTGGTACTCAAGCGGCTGTCGGACGCGGAGCGCGATGGCGACCGGATCTACGGGTTGATCCGCGGCAGCGCGCTGAGCCATGGCGGCCGGACCAATGGCTATACAGTGCCGAACCCGCAGGCGCAGACGAGCGCGATCGTGCAGGCGCTGGCGGATGCGGGCGTGGAGGCGCGGCGGATCAGCTACGTCGAGGCGCACGGGACGGGAACGAAGCTCGGGGATCCGATCGAGATCGCGGCGCTGGGCGAGGCATTCGGCCGGAGCCGTGCGGACTCGGGCGTGTGCCTGATCGGCTCGGCGAAGAGCAACATCGGCCACTGCGAGGCGGCGGCAGGCATCGCGGGTCTGACGAAGGTGCTGCTACAGCTGCAGCACGGCGAGGTGGTGCCGTCGCTGCACTCGTCGAAGCTGAACCCGCACATCGACTTCGGCCAGACGGCGTTCGAGGTGAACCAGACGCTGCGGCCGTGGCCGGTAGAGGAAGAAGCCGGTCGTCGATTGACGCGCATCGCGGGGTTGTCGTCGTTCGGTGCGGGTGGTTCGAACGCGCATCTGGTGATCGAGGAGTATCTCGCACCGGCGCAGGCGCCGGTGCAGGCGGGCCCGGTGCTGGTGGTGTTGTCGGCGCGGACGGAGGCGCAGTTGCGTCAGAAGGCGCGCGAGCTGTCGGCGTTCGTGCGCGAGCGTCCGGATACCGACCTGTCATCGCTGGCGTACACGCTGCAGGTGGGTCGCGAGGCGATGGAGGAGCGGCTGGCGCTGGTGGTCGAAGAAGCTTCGACGCTGGTGGAACGGCTGTCGGCATACGCCGACGGTGCGGAGGAGGTGGAGGACCTGCACGTCGGCCAGGCAAAGCGTTACCGCGAGGTGATGACGCTGTTCGCGACGGACGCGGCGCTGCAGGAGGCGGTGGCCCGCTGGTTGTCGGAAGGCCGTCTGGAGCAGGTGGCGGGGCTGTGGGCGAAGGGGCTGGAGGTGCGGTGGTCGCAGCTGTATCCGGGTCAAGCGCCGCGGCGGATGTCGCTGCCGACGTATCCGTTCGCACGCGAGCGGCACTGGGTCCAGATCGAACACGACGTGCGCTCGACGACCGGCATGCGACCGCACCTCCATCCGATGCTCCACGAGAACATTTCCGACCTGAGTCGCCAAGCGTTCCGCAGCACGTTCGTCGGCGGGGAACCGTTCCTGTCGGACCATCGGGTGCGGATGGGCGACACGCTGGAGCGGGTACTGCCGGGCGTGGCCTACCTGGAGATGGCGCGCGCGGCGGTGGCCGCGGCGATGCCGGAGGCCGCGCGGACGCCGGTGCTGGAG
>JAEWNA010000028.1 GCA_023392975.1 Pseudomonadota bacterium
TCCTGTCCCGCTTCCTGGCCGGCAAGCGCGACCGGGTGGTGATCGCCACGAAATTCGGCATCGTTCGCCAGCCCGGTGAATACGCCCGCCGCATCGACACCAGCCCGGCCTATGTGGCGCAGGCCTGCGACGCCTCGCTGAAGCGGCTGGGGGTGGAGACCATCGACCTCTATTACGCGCACCGCGTGAATCCGGAGATTCCGGTGGAGGAAACGGTCGGCGCCATGGCCGAACTGGTGAAGGCCGGGAAGGTCCGGGCGCTCGGCCTGTCGGAGGTGTCGGCCGCCACCCTGCGCCGCGCCCATGCCGTCCACCCGATCGCCGCCGTGCAGAGCGAATACTCGCTGTGGACCCGCGACGTGGAGGCCGAGATCCTGCCGACCTGCCGCGAACTCGGCATCGGCTTCGTGCCCTACAGCCCGCTCGGCCGCGGCTTCCTCACTGGCGCGATCACCGCCACCGACACCCTGGCCGCCGACGACTGGCGCCGCCAGAACCCGCGCTTCCAGGACGAGAACGCGGCGCAGAACCGCGCACTGGTCGAGGCCGTCACCACGCTTGCGCAGGCCCGCGGCTGCACGCCGGCGCAGCTCGCGCTCGCGTGGCTGCTGCACCAGGGCGAGGACATCGTGCCGATCCCCGGCACCCGCCGCATCAGTCGCCTCGACGAGAACGCCGGCGCGGCGCACATCGCGCTGACTTCGGAAGAGCTGGCGCGCATCGCCGCGGTCCTCGCCGAGCACGCGGTCGCCGGCACGCGCTATCCCGAATGGAGCATGGGCACGGTCAACGGCTGATCGCGCGCGACGGATCGCCGTCGCGGTCTACACTCCTGCGTCGTCCCGCGACGCAGGAGCGCCCCGCATGTCCCGTCCCGTCCGCATCGCCCTCGTCGTCGGCGTCCTCGGCCTGCTGGCCTGGGTCGCCGCCGCGCCCTACCTCACCGTCAACGCCATGCGCCACGCCGCCGAACGCGGCGACGCCGCGGCCGTGGCACGGCACATCGATTTCCCCGCGCTGCGCGAGAACCTCAAATCGCAGCTGGCCGATGCGATGCGGCGCAGGCTCGGCGACGGCAGCGGCGGCTGGCGCGACCTCGGCGCGAACCTGCTGGCCTCGACCTCGTCACCATGGGTGGACGCGCTGACCTCCGAAACCGCGCTCGCGACGCTGTTCGCCGGCCGCGACGCGCTGTTGTCGCCCTCGGGCGAGGCTCCGGTGGACGACGACGCAGCCGCGCCGGCGCACGGCGGCATCGCCACCGGCGACTGGCACCTGCGCATGGGTTATCGCGACCTGTCGACCTTCACCGTCGCATGCGACCTCGGCGGCGACCCGGCCCTGCCGGCGACGCTGGTGTTCGAACGCCGCCACCTGGTGCAGTGGAAGCTGGCGGCGATCGACCTGTCCGCAATGGATCCAGCGGCGCTGCTCGGGCGCCACTGAATCGCGAGCCGCGGACGGCGCTCAGTCCCCGCAGCTCAGCCCCCGCAGCCGCGCAGCACGATCTGCTGTCCCGCGTGCACCGTGTAGCGCGGGGCCTTGAGGCCGTTGGCCTTCGCCAGTTCGGGCAGGCTACAGTCGTACTTGCGGGCGATCGACATCAGCGTGTCGCCGCGGGCCACGCGGTGGCGACGCACGGGCTTGGGCGCCGGCCGCGGCTGCGGTTTCGCCGCAGCGGGTTTCGGGGTCGCGGCCGCATCCGCGGGTAAGGCGGTCCCGTCTTCGCCGTTCGCGATGGCGGTCACGGCCTCGATCGCCCCGACCCGCACGATCGCCGCGCTGGCGTCGCTGCCGACGAGGCGTTTCGCCAGGTCGTAGCGCTCGCCCTGGATGCAGTAGCGCTGGTAGAGGCCGGCGATCTTCGCGGTGCCGTTGAGCACGGTGCCGCTGGGGAT
This sequence comes from Pseudomonadota bacterium, assembly GCA_023392975.1. Lineage (GTDB taxonomy): Bacteria > Pseudomonadota > Gammaproteobacteria > Xanthomonadales > Xanthomonadaceae > Lysobacter_I. The sequence continues at coordinate 1,899 of JAEWNA010000028.1, forward strand.
CCAGGCGTCGGCCTCGTAGCGCGGATTGAGGTTGCGCAACGCGCGCATGAAGCCGTCGCGGGTACCGCCGTTGCCGAGGCAGATCGTCAGCTCGTAGATCGACGCCGGGCGCTGCAGCTTGAACTGCACCGGCCTGGCGTCGACCTTCGGGAAGGTCAACCCGTATTCCTTGGGATGCAGGTACAGCCAGGCCGCGGCGATCACCATCGGCACGTAGTCGCGGGTCTCGGCCGGGAACTGGTCGTAGACGTCGCCGTCCCAGAAGCTGCGGCCGCCGGTGTTCTGGTAGACGCGCAGCGCGCGGCCCTCGCCGCCGTTGTACGCCGCCAGCCACAGTTCGATGTTGTTGCCGAACTCGGCGTAGCGCTCGCTGAGGTACGCGGCCGCGGCTTCGGACGACATCTTCGGGTCGTAGCGGGTGTCGAAACCGGTGCCGTCCGGACCCAAGCCGAAGCGGCGGCCGGTCGACGGCATGAACTGCAGCAGGCCGACCGCGCCGGCGCGCGAGCCGATGTGGACGCGGCCGGTGGACTCCTTCGCCATGATCCCGAACAGCAGCGCCTCCGGCAGGCCGTTGCGCTGGAACGCCGGGGCCATCAGCGGACGCAGGTACTGATAGTTCTCGTGCGACTGGATCAGCGAGACGCGCATGTCGGTCAGCCAGCGGCGGATGCCGGCCTGCACCGCCGGGTTGACCTGCACCATCTTCACGAACCGCTCGCCGTCGGCGCTGAGCAGCGAGGCCGCCTCGCCGGCGCGGGGCACGTCGACGCTGGCCAGCTCGGTGTCGATCAGGCCCTGCGGCGCCTCGCCCACCGCGTCCTCGTCGGCGGCGCGCACGTCCACGTCGGACTTGAGCAGGCGCTTGTAGGTGGTCAGCAGCTCGGAGATCGGGCAGCCCTTCACCTTCAGGCAGGCGGTGATCACGTCCTCCATGTCCTCGAGCGCGGCGTTGCTCTCCTGCATGCCGGACGGGTCGCTGTTGTCGACCTTGACCAGCGCCTCGCGGTAGCGGGTCTCGGCGACGGTCATCCGCGCCTTCAGCGCGTCGAGGTCGCGCTCGCGCTTGGACTGGGCCTGCGCGACCGGCAGGCAGCAGCAGAGCATCAGCGCGAAGGTGGGCAGGCAGGTGCGCAGGAAAGCGCTCGGGCGGGCGCGGCGCACGCCGGCGGACAGGGATGGGGACATGAAGACCGGAGAGTTTGCGGGGGAGATTGCTGTGGATGGGCAGGGTAGCCCCGGGGGGCCGGTGCGGCAACCGGCGGAAGGTCATGCCGGAATCCCCCGGCACGGCGCCCGACGCCCGCCGATCCCGCATAAAATCCCCGGATCGCACCCGAGGACTCCGCATGGACCCCATCCTGGTCGGCAAGGCCATCACCACCGAGACATCCGGCAACGTCTACCTGCAGCCGAAGCTCGGCAACCGCCATGGCCTCGTCGCCGGCGCCACCGGCACCGGCAAGACCGTGACCCTGATGACCCTGGCCGAAGGCTTCTCGCGGATCGGCGTGCCGGTGTTCCTGGCCGACGTGAAGGGTGACGTGGCCGGCCTGGCCACCGCCGGCGCCATGAACGAGAGGATCCAGCAGCGCCTCGCGCAGATGGGCAACCCCGAGTACCGCAACGAGCCCAGCCCGGTGATGTTCTGGGACCTGTACGGCAAGCTCGGCCATCCGGTGCGGACCACGGTCAGCGAGATGGGCCCCACCCTGCTGGGCCGCATCCTCGAACTGAACGACACCCAGGCCGGCGTGCTCGACATCGTGTTCAAGCTGGCCGACGACCGCGGCCTGCTCCTGCTCGACCTCGAGGACCTGCGCGCCCTGCTCGGCCTCGTCGCCGACGAGCGCAAGGACATCTCGACGAGCTACGGCCTCGTCAGTGCCCAGTCGATCGGCGCCATCCAGCGCGCCCTGCTCCGCCTCGAACAGGAGGGCGCGGACCTCTTCTTCGGCGAACCAGCGCTCGAACTGAGCGACCTGATGCGCACGACCACCGACGGTCGCGGCGTCGTCAACATCCTCGCCGCCGACCAGCTGATCCTCAAACCCAAGCTCTACTCCAGCTTCCTGCTGTGGCTGCTGTCGGAGCTGTTCGAGACCCTGCCGGAAGTCGGCGACCTCGACAAACCCAAGCTCGTGTTCGTGTTCGACGAAGCGCACCTGCTGTTCGACGACGCCCCGCCGGCGCTGCAGCAGCGGATCGAGCAGGTCGTGCGCATCATCCGCTCCAAGGGCGTGGGCGTGTACTTCTGCTCGCAGTTCCCGGACGACATCCCCGACGACATCCTCGGCCAGCTCGGCAACCGCTTCCAGCACGCGCTGCGCGCGTTCACCCCGCGCGACCAGAAGGCGGTGAAGACCGCGGCCGAGACCTTCATGCCGAACCCCGGCCTCGACGTCGCCGCCGCCATCGGCCAGCTCGGCACCGGCGAAGCGCTCGTTTCCACCTTGCAGGACAAGGGCATTCCCATGCCGGTCGAGCGCACGCTGATCGCGCCGCCGCGCTGCCGCATGGGCGCGATCACCGAAGCCGAACGCGCACAGGTGCGTGCCGGCAGCCCGGTCGGCGGCAAGTACGACACCCGCATCGATCGCGAATCCGCGGCCGAGATGCTGGCGAAGAAGGTCGAGGCCGCGCCGGAGCAAGCCAAGGCGCCGCCCGCGCGCACCCGCGAGGACGACGACAAGGACGACGGCCACGGCTTCGGCGACGCGGTGAAGGACGCCGTGTTCGGCACCAAGCGCCGCCAGGGCATGATCGAGACGATGGCCAAGCAGACCGCGCGCACCGTCGGCAGCCAGGTCGGCCGGCAGATCCTGCGCGGCATCCTCGGCGGCCTGTTCGGCGGCAGCCGCCGCTGACGGCTACCGCATGTCGCGCTGGCGCCCGCCGGGCGAGAAGAGCACCGCCCTCATCACCCGCGAGGGCCACGACCGGCTGAAGGCCGAACTCGACGAACTCTGGCGCGTGCGCCGCCCCGAAGTGGTGAAAGCCCTCGCCGCTGCCGCGGCCGAGGGCGACCGCTCCGAGAACGCCGAATACACCTACCGCAAGAAACAGCTCGGCGAGATCGACCGCCGCGTGCGCTACGTCGGCAAGCGCCTGCAGCACCTGCGCGTGGTCGAGGACGCCCCCAGCGACCCGAACGCCGTCTTCTTCGGCGCCACCGTCGAAGTCGAACACGCCGTCACCGGCGACACCCGCCGCTACCGCATCGTCGGCCCCGACGAGACCGACGCGAAACTCGGCTGGATCAGCATCGACTCCCCGCTCGCCCGCGCAATGCTGAAGAAACGCATCGACGACGAGTTCGAGGCGGAGCTGCCGGGGGGATTGCAGCGGTTCTACATCATCGATGTGGCGTATGACTGATAGCAGCGGCCATCGTCGCCCGCTATCAAGTCGCCCAATTCTCTGACCCTCAACGTTGTCATCACTGTAATGACCCAGCACATCCTGCACAGGTCAGGCCACTAAGGCATAGGCCTCGGCGGGTGTCTTCATGCCCAACGCCTGATGCGGGCGCCGGTGGTTGTAGAACTGGATCCAGTCCGCGAGGACG
>JAEWNA010000089.1 GCA_023392975.1 Pseudomonadota bacterium
ATACGAGATCCTGCAGACCGTCGGACTCCCTGATGGTTCTGCCTGGCAGTACGACTGGGTCGGCATGCCCCAGCCGGCTTACGATTCGTATCCTGCTTACGAGGAGGAGCGTCCGGACTGCCCCGAAACGCCTGCCGATGGCGGTGCGTCCGTTCTGACGATGACGCATCCGTCCGGAGCCGTGGGGCAGTTCACGTACGGAATGCTCAGGCATCGCAGGGACGGGGTCCCGGGATCCTGCGTTGTCCGGGGTGTCGGTTACCAGGCCTGGACGATCCAGAATTACTTCGACAATTACGCGCTTCTCCACAAGACGATATCGTCGGTTTCACTCCCGACGATGGAGTGGAATTACGACTATGAAACCGGTGCGACAGGAATCTCCCAGGTCATGGGGGACTGCCTGGGGTGCAACACGACCAAGGATGTAATCGTCACGAAGCCGGGAGGCGTGAAGGATTACTACCGCTACGGTGTCACGTTCGGCGTCAACGAGGGTCGGCTGTTGCGAGTGGAGACGAAGGATGTCCTCGGAAATACGGTTCGACTCGTCAGTAATTCATACGTCGCTGAATCCTCAATTCCATCCCAGCCGTTCAGTGATGCTTATGGCCACAGCTACCTGATCGGCGACCCGCTGTCGAACAGGATTCGCCCGATTTCTGGCTCGGTCGTTCAGCAGGGCGGAGATACGTTTACCAAATCCATCGATGCGTACGATGCCTTCGCTCGGGAGGCCTCTGTTTCCGCATACAGCAGCGTGTCCGGATCGAAGAGCGAATCGATCGAGTACCACGATGATTTGACGGCCTGGGTCATCGGGCAGGTCATGAAGCGTTATATGACCAATGCCAATCTGAACAATGATCCTTCCACATTGAGCAATGTGCTTGAAGAGGAGGTCGTCTATGACGCGAAATCCTTGCCATGGAAAACCTTCAGGTACGGCAAGCTCCAGCAAACGCTGACTTACAACACGGATGGAACTTTGGCGACGGCAGCGGATGGTGCCGGCAACACCGCGACGTATTCCAACTGGAAGCGCGGACTTCCCCAATCCGTCCTCAATCCCGATTCCACCACGCAGTCGGCCACGGTCGACGACAACGGCTGGATCACCTCCGTCACCGACGAGAACGGCTACGTCACTGGCTACGGCTACGATGCCATGGGCCGACTGACCAGCGTTGTCTACCCCACTGGCGATACGCTCGCCGGCGGCGCAACGGCTTACCATGGCACCTGGGCCAACTATCGCGCGCTGACGAGCGCCGACTGGAAGCCCGCAGGCGTTTCCAATGGCCAGTGGCGCAAGTTGGCAGGAACGGGCGACCACATCTCGGTCACGTATTACGACGCCATGTGGCGCCCGGTGCTGACCAACGAGTACGACCAGAACAACGTCACGCCGACGCTGCGTGCGGTGCGCACCGAGTACGACACCAGCGGCCGCAAGAGCTTCGAGTCCTACCCCTCGTCGTCGGGTGTGCCTGGATCGACCGGTATCCGCACGTTCTACGATGCCCTCGACCGTGTGACCCGAGTAGAACAGGACAGCGAGTTCAGCAATCCGCTCGTCACCACCACGGAGTACCTCTCCGGCCTCAAGACCCGGGTCACCAACCCGCGCGGCAAGCAGACCACGACCACCTTCATGGCATGGGGCCAGCCGAGCTACGACCTGCCGATCCTCAGCGAGCAGCCCGAGGGCAAGGTCATCCAGATCGCGCGCCACCCGCAGTTCGGCTGGCCGCTGTTGATGACCCAGCGCAATGCGGCGAACACCCTGTCGCAGACGCGCAAGTACGTCTACGACGGCAACGCGCAGCTGTGCAAGACGATCGAACCGGAAACCGGCGCCACCGTGACCGGGTATGACGCCGCCGGCAATCCGTCGTGGTCGGCCGCCGGCCTCGATGCCAATGCCTACGCGTCCACCACCGATTGCCAGCACACCGCCGCCTACGCGAGCGGACGCGTCAGCACGCGCACCTACGACACGCGTAACCGCTTGAGCGTGCTGGATTTCCCGGATCACCGCGGCAAGCAGGTGTGGACCTACACGCCGGACGGCAAGCCGGCCAGCATCACGGTCTACAACCTCGCGAACGACCCGCAGCCGGTGATCACGGCCTACAACTACAACCATCGGCGGCTGCTGACGGGCGAAACCCTGACCCAGCAGAACTGGTATTCGTGGACCATGGGGTACGCCTACGATGCCTACGGCAACCTGGCGTCGCAGACCTATCCGACCGGCCTGACCGTGGCCTACGCGCCGAACCCGCTGGGCCAGGCGACCCAGGCGGGCAGCTACGCCACCGGGGCGCAGTACTACCCGAACGGCGCGCTCAAGCAGTTCACCTACGGCAACGGCATCGTCCACACGATGACCCAGAATGCGCGGCAGCTGCCGTCCCGTGTGACCAGCAGTGGTGGCGTGACCGACTTCGGCTACACCTACGACGCCAACGGCAACATCGGGGCGATCGCGGACTATGCCCGCGGCAGCGGCTACGACCGGGCGATGGGTTACGACGACCTGGACCGTCTGTTGACGACGGCTTCGCCGATGTTCGGCGGTACCGACCAGACCCATCGCTTCACCTACGACGCGCTGGACAACCTTGCCTCGTGGAAGCTCGCGGGGGTGAAGGACTATGCCGAGTACGTGTACGACCCGCAGAAGAACCAGCTGACGAATATCCGGAACACCGCGGGCGCATCGGTGGTCGGCCTGGGGTACGACCTGCAGGGCAACGTGAGCAACAAGAACGGCCAGGCCTACGATTTCGACTACGGCAACCGCCTGCGCACCGTGGCGAACAAGGAGTCGTATCGTTACGATGGTTTGGGTCGTCGGGTACAGACGACGAAGACGGACGGCAGCAAGACGACGATCTGGCAGTACACGCAGGCGGGCCAGATGGCGTTCTCCAGCGACTGGGAGGGCGCGACGTACGCGAACCAGAAGACCCACGAGAACGTGTACCTCGCGGGCAGCGTGGTGGCGATCATCGACCACGACTGGCCGAGCAACACGATTATCGTGACGAAGTACCAGCACACCGACGCGCTGGGTAGTCCGGTGGCGGTGACGAACGCGGCCGGGACGGTGACGGAGCGCAACGACTACGAGCCCTACGGCGCGGTGATCGGCAAGCCGGCGTACAGCGGCATCGGCTACACCGGGCACGTGATGGATGGTGGAACTGGGCTGACGTACATGCAGCAGCGGTATTACGACCAGTCGATCGGGAGGTTCCTGAGTGTGGATCCGGTGACGGCCGACAGCAGCAGCGGCACGAATTTCAGTCGGTATTGGTATGCCAATAACAACCCCTATTGGTTTACCGATCCCGACGGTCGTGCCGCATGTCCTAAGGGGTCCGGTGGAAGCTGCATTGATTCGCCACGAACTGAATCAGGAACGACGCCTCAAGCCGGGCCTTCTACTCAGCAACGTGCTGTAGACAGTCAAGTCAAAGCGGCATCCGACAGTGGTAGGCTTTCTGATGGAACGAGGCTCAACTATTCGGGCGGCAAAGAGCAGGGCTTCAGCGCTTCAGCAGATGGCACCACGTCTGCTGAACTCAGTGGGCAGCGCTGCGTAACATGCAGTGACGGATCACAAAGAACGTCCGCTACTTTTGATGCATCGAAACTCGGTCCCGGGGAAAGCGGCGGGCACACGCACGATGCATTAGTCAAGCCTTTGCCGGGTCCCGAAGATGGTGGGATGGCTCGCGCTACGGGTAAGACCGCTTACATGATCTCTCCGCGTGGCGCATTCGGAATCGAGAAAACTGATGTTGGCTACAGAGTCCGTGTGATCGATGGAGCAAGACTCGATTCCAAAGAGCGTCGCGCTCTTATGAAGATTATTGATGGTTGGAATCAAAATCAGGGAGGCTCGGGAGTCTCATGTTCTCCAGGATGCTAATTTTCGGCTTTCTCGTTTGCGGGTTGTCCAGTTGCGCATCCTCTCCATCTCGTAGTGACGGTTTCGACGTTTGTACCGCAGGCCAAGAATGCACGGCACAAGGAGTGCTTGGCTTGTACGCGGGACAACCGCCGACATGGGTCGCCCTCCTAGAAATGGATGATAAGTGCGCAAAACTCGCGTTGCCGGATGATTTTTACAGAGATAGACAGCAATGGGATGGCAAGAAAGTTACTGTTACCGGGCATGCTTTTATGCAACCAGACTTTGATGAAAGTAACGGTATGGTCACGCTTTGGTACACGGAGCGAGATCGAAAGCTGGCACTTGGGATGTGCGATCACGGCATCGGTATTTATGTCGAATCAATGCGATCGAGCTCTGGTGCGCAGTGGCCGGTTCCATAAGGACCGTGGGCGTTTGGGGCGCAAAGGGGGCGTGGAAAATCAATCCGCGCCCATGAAGCACAAGGTCCGCAGCGATGCTGACCTTTTTTGCTTTGCATGATTGATGGTTTCGGTTGGCGGCTTGCGCGACTCGCTACACGTCGCGGGCTGCTTGATGCGGCCGGCGAGCTCGGCATCGTTATCGGCGCCGCCGTGAAAAGGCACTTGGCCTGATGCTGAACGATGATGCCTTCGGCGATAATGTAACGACCCAGCAAAAACCTGCTCAGGTGTAACCTCGACGAAGGAGACACCGACGAGTACAGCAATGGAAGAAGAGATCAAGCGATGGACGGCGCGTCGGAAGTCGCAACTGGTGCTGGAGATCATCCAGAGCAGGACGACCGTGTCGGAGGCGAGTTGGCAGTTCGATTTGCCGCCGTCGGAGATCGAGAGCTGGGTCGGCGAGGGCAAACGCGGACTGGAGAACGCGCTGCGTGCGAAGCCCGAGGACGTGCACGAGCAGTACGAGCGCCAGCTCAAGGAACTTCAGGAAGCCTACGGCGAGGCGATCTGGAGCTGCGCGCCAGAAAATTGTGGCGTCCCTGTTGGGCAATGACGAGGCCTGATGGTCTCGATCGAGCAGGGACTGCTGGCGGACGGCATCCGGGTGTCGATGGCGAAGTTGTGCCACTGGTTCAGACAGCCCGGCGGACGGTGTACTACCGGCCGACGAAGGCGCCACCGAAGGTGCGCGCCGACCTGGCGGAACCGATCAAGGCGCTGATCGAAGTGGAGCCGTCGTTCGGCTACCGCGCCGTGGCGGGGTTGCTGGCGATGAACAAGAACACGGTGCAGCGGATTCTTCCAATGGCGGAGCGGGTGATCCGGACCTTGAAGGAACAATGCATGCACCGGCACCGGTTCGAGAGCCTGCAGCACGCCAGCCGAGTGATCGCCGACTAGATCCAGTTCTATAACCACCGGCGCCTACATCAGGCGCTGGGCATGAAGACACCCGCCGAGGTGTATGCCTTGGCGGCCTGACCTGTGCAGGTTGTGCTGGGTCATTACACGCACACGATGCACTCGAGCAAGCATAAGATTCGAAAAAAGAGCCCGGCGGGTGCCGGGCTCTTTCATGCAGCAGGTGCAAGTCGATCAGTCGAACTTCCACTCGAACGAAGCCGAGATCTCGCGGCCGATGGGGCTGAAGGCGCGCCAGAAGTACGGGTAGCTGTTGAAGCCACCGTCCGCCGGGTGGTAGTTGTTGAAGATGTTGTTCACGTACAGCCCGATCGTCGCCTTGTCAGTGATCTTCTTGGAGACGTTGGCGTTCCACAGGAAGTACGGCGCGATGCGGCCCGTTTCCTGCCAGTTCGGCAGGCTGCCGTAGCGGGTCATGAACACGTTCGCATTCCAGTCGCCACGGCTCCAGCCCGCCGAACCACGGATGCGGCTGCGGAAGTCGAAGTTGCCCGGATCGTCGCGGTAGTCGGTCTGGATCGGGTCGGTGGCGAACGTCTGCAGCTCGTTCTTCAGGACGTGCGACCAGTCAAGCGAGAAGGCGAAGTTGCCGAAACGCTCCGTGCCCAGACGGTACTTGAACGAGGCATCCAGGCCCTTGACCCGCTGGTAGGACTGATTGACCGGGCCGCTGCGGATGCCCACCACGCGATCGGTCGGCTCGCCTGCGGCGGCTTCGCGGGTCACGCGGCTGATGATCTCCTGGCAGAACGCCGAGTTGATGTCGAACTGGTAGGGCTGACGAGTGCGGGTCAGGCCCGTGCGGCAACCGCCTTCGGCGTCCAGGATGAAGGTCGACGAAAGCGTCGCGACCGCACCCTCGAGCTTGATGTCGTAGTAGTCGATCGACATCGACATCGCGTCGGTGATGTCCCAGACGAAGCCGCCGGTGAACGATCGACCGGTTTCCTCGTGCAGCGTCGGCTCGCCACGGCTGGTGGCGAACACCGAGTAGCTGTAGGTCGTGCCGGAGCAGGTCGCCGTGCCGGGCGTGCCGCCGGTCGACAGACAGCGATACGTGTCGAGCACGGTGCTGAAGCTGCCGCTGCCCTCGTTGTACACGTAGTGCATGTCGGGTGCCTTGAAGCTCGTCGACAGATTGCCGCGAACCAGCAGGGACTGGAACGGACGGTATTCCAGGCCAAGCGCCCAGGTACGCGCGTCATCGACCGCGGTGATGTCGTCGTACTTGTCGTAGCGTGCGGCGGCGCTGGCCTTCAGCTGCGAGAAGATCGGGACGCTGAACTCGACACCCAGCGCATAACGGTCGCGATCGCCGCCACCGTTCGTGCCGGTCAGGTTGTAGACCGTACGGTTGGTGGGCAGGATGCCGTCGGGCGAGTTCAGGTCGTAACCCTGCTGCACGCCTTCGATGACGCCGGCGAACCCGACCGGGCCGGCCGGCAGTTCGAACAGATCGCCGCTCAGCACGAAGCTGCCCTGGTTCACGTAGGACTCGGCTTCGTACTTCAGGACCGAAGACATGCTCCGATATTCCTGCGGCGTGATCGGGCGGTACCAGCGATCAAGATTGATTTCGTAGCGTGCCGTGCCGGTGGTGTTCAGGCGCGGGCCGTAGAAGAAATCGGTGACCGCGGAACCGTCCAGGCGCGGGCGCGTGCGGGTCGCCTTGTAATCGGCGCGACCAAGGGTCAGGTCCCAATCGAAGCGGTCGGCGATCGTGCCGCGAAGACCAAACGCGACGTCGAACGACTTCTCGTCGAACTTCTGCAGCGTGTTCTCGATGCCGCCGACTTCCTGGGGCGTCAGGATGCGCTGGGTAACGACGGTCGTGTTGATCGTCGGATTGGTCGCGAAGAAGGTCTGGGTCACGCCGACGCCGTCGGTATGCGGGCCCAGGATGGCTTCGAGGCCGCCGGTCAGCTCGGACTTGGAGTGGTAGCCCATCAGGCTGGCCCACGCCTCCATGCCGTTGTCGAAGGTCCAGTTGCCGAACACGTAGCCGGCGAGATCGTTGTTGCCGTTGCTGATGCTCTGGTAGCCGACGTCCTTCCAGTAGCCGCAGGCGTCGCCGAGCGTGCGCACGGTGCCGTTCGTCAGCAGCTGACGGAAGGTCCAGTCGACATATTCACCGCCGAAGCGATCACAGGTGCCGCTCGGAGGGGTGAAGTACGAGTTGGCGCCACCGGCCGAACGGCTGATGCGCAAGGTGCTCACGGGCTGGTTGCCGACGACGTCCGGCGGCAGCGGGTTGTCGTCGCGCGAATCCATGAAGTCGCGCTGATATGCGTAGATGGGTTCGTCGTTGAAATACTCGAGCGCGTAGGTCACGCTCCAGTTCTCGCCGGTCTTGCCGCCGACCCACTGCAGGTCGGCGTAGTCGCCACCACCGGTAGTCGTGGTGCCGGTGCGGAGCTTGAAGTCGTCGCCGTCGAAGTTCCTCTTGAGCACGACATTGATCACGCCCGCGACCGCGTCCGAGCCGTAGATCGCCGAGGCGCCGCCGCTGAGGATCTCGATGCGTTCGACCGCGGCGGTGGGGATGTTCCCGAAGTTCTGGAAGTTGCTCTGTCCGTTGTACGGGAACGGATAGTCGGCAGCGCGACGGCCGTTGATCAGGAGCAGGGTGCGGCCGGCGCCGAGACCGCGCAAGTTCACCGGCGTTCCGTTCGGGGTGAAGCCGCCAGCCGAATTCAGTTCGTTCTGCGAGGAACCCGCGTTCTGCGTGATCGTCTGCAGGGTCTGGGCGACCGTGACGAAGCCTTCGCGCTCGAGCTGGTCGGCGGAGATCACCGTCACCGGCGACGGGCCCTCGACTTCGGAGCGCTTGATGCGGCTGCCGACGACTTCGATCTTGTCGAGGTTCTGCTGGCTCGTCTGGGTGGTGTTCTGTTCGTCCTGCTTTTCGTCCGTGGCGTCCTGGGCGATGGCTGCGCCCGAGATCAGGAAAGTCGCGAGGATGGCGCAGGTGAGCGGGCAGCGCCGCAGTCGGCGCGGGTCGTGATGAGTCATGTTGTCCCCGTTGTGGTAGGTCTAACCTCGATGAATGGACCGGAAACCCCTGAGCCCGGTCCAGACCCGAAGTTAACATGGCGTTAATGCGGATGTCATGTGTCTCTGCTAGACCGGCAGGATCGGCAATTCGGGCCCGCCAGCCTGCCCCTTTCAGCCCCGGCTGCCCCAGGGGCGGCGGTTGGCGATCCCTGCATCCCCGGCGACAATGCCCGGATGACCACGCCCCCCCGTCTCCCCGCCCACGCCGTCCAGCCGGGATTGTCCCCACTGCCCCGGGTCCGCAACCTCATTGCCGTCGGTTCTGGCAAGGGCGGGGTGGGCAAGTCCACCACCGCGGTCAACCTGGCCGTGGCCCTGGCCGACCTGGGGTACCGGGTCGGGGTGCTCGACGCCGATATCTACGGCCCCAGCATCCCGACCATGCTCGGCCTCGACGGCCGGCCGGACAGCCCGGACGGGAAGTCGATCGTGCCGATGCGCGCCCACGGCGTGGAGACGATGTCGATCGGCTTCCTCGTCGAGCAGGACACGCCGATGATCTGGCGCGGCCCGATGGCGACTTCGGCCCTCACCCAGCTGCTGAACGACACCCGCTGGGGCGAGCCCGGCGACGAAGGCCTCGACGTGCTGGTGGTCGACCTGCCGCCGGGCACCGGCGACATCCAGCTGACCCTGGCGCAGAAGATCCCGGTCGCCGGCGCGGTCATTGTCACCACCCCGCAGGATGTGGCCACGCTCGACGCGCGCAAGGCGCTGAAGATGTTCGAGAAGGTCAACGTGCCGGTGCTGGGGCTGGTCGAGAACATGGCCCAGCACGTGTGCTCGAACTGCGGCCATGTCGAACACCTGTTCGGCCACGGCGGCGGCGAACGCATGGCCGTGCAATACGGCGTGTCGCTGCTTGGTGCGCTGCCGCTGGAGATCGACATCCGCGAGCAGGGCGACGCCGGTACGCCGGTGGTCCGCGCGAAGCCCGACGGCGCCGCGGCCGCGGCGTATCGCGCCCTCGCCGAGCGCCTGCTGCAAGCCCTCGGCGAGCGTCCGCGGGTGCGTGGTGGCATCGGCGCGAGCCTGGTCTGACCGGGGCGGGAGCGCGGGCCGTCGCCGGCGCTCCCGTAGAATGCCCCACCTTCTCCGCACCACTTCAGGGCCCCCGGGCCGGGAACACCGCATGAGCATCAAGAGCGACCGCTGGATCCGCCGCATGGCCGAGACGCAGGGCATGATCGAGCCCTTCGAGCCCCGGCAGGTCAAGCATGCCGCCGACGGCCAGCGCATCGTCAGCTACGGCACGTCCAGCTACGGCTACGACGTGCGCTGCTCGCGCGAGTTCAAGATCTTCACCAACATCAATTCCACGATCGTCGATCCGAAGGCGTTCGACCCCAGCAGCTTCGTCGACGTCGTCTCCGACGTGTGCATCATCCCGCCGAATTCCTTCGCGCTGGCGCGCACCGTCGAGTACTTCCGCATCCCGCGCGACGTGCTGGTGGTGTGCCTGGGCAAGAGCACCTACGCCCGCTGCGGCATCATCGTCAACGTGACGCCGCTTGAGCCGGAGTGGGAAGGCCACGTCACCCTCGAATTCAGCAACACCACGCCGCTGCCGGCACGCATCTACGCCAACGAGGGCGTGGCCCAGATGCTGTTCTTCCAGTCCGACGAGGTGTGCGAGACCTCCTATCGCGACCGCGGCGGCAAATACCAGGGCCAGACCGGCGTCACCCTGCCGCGGACCTGAGCCGCGCTCCGCGCCCGACACGCACAAGGACAATGCCCATGGACGAGCAGAATCCCTACCGGAGCCCCGAGGCGCGGATCGTCGACCGGGCCGCCGCGCCCTCCGACCTCGCCGGCCTCGGCGAGCGACTGGCGGCGGCGCTGCTCGACGGCCTGATGCTGGTGGTGATCAACCTGCCGCTCATGTACTTCGGCGGCTATTTCCGCGCGGTCTTCGACGCGGCCGCCGTCGGCGCGCAGCCGCCGTTCACCCTGGTGCTGACCTGGGCGGGCATCGGCCTGGTGATCTTCCTGCTGGTGCAGGGCTATCCGCTGGCGATCTGGGGCCAGACCTGGGGCAAGCGCATCCTGGGCATTCGCATCGCCGACCTGCAGGGCGGGCAGCCGTCGTTCGCCACGCTGCTGCTGCGGCGCTACCTGCCGATGCAGGTGGCCTCGATGATCCCCCTGGTCGGCGTGCTGCTGGTCTGGGCCGACATCCTCATGATCTTTCGCAGCGACCGGCGCTGCGCGCATGATCTGGTCGCGGGTACCCGCGTGGTCAGGGCCGGCTGATGCCGGCGTGGAGCGTCCGATGAGCGCATTCGCCGATCGCCTGCAGCAGGTCTACGGCCTGCTGCAGCAGGCGCGGACGGTCGAGGCCGGCCTGGCGCTGGCGCCGCTGCTGCAGGAATTCCCGCGCGAGCCGGCGGTGCATCGCGCGCTGGCGACCCTGCAGCAGATGGCCGGTCGCCACGACGATGCGGTCGAGGCCATGCGCCGCGCGGTCCTGATGGCGCCGCGCGACGTGCACCTGCAGGCGGACCTCGGTCAGACGCTGGCCGCCGCCGGCCGCACCGACGAAGCCCTCGCCGCGTTCTCGCAGGCGGTGGAACTGCAGCCCGATTTCGCCGCGGGGTGGTACCTGCTCGGAATGACCGCCTACGGCGTCGGCCGCGATCGCGAGGCGCTGGACGCACTGCGTCGCGCGGCGGTGCTGGCGCCGGACCATCCGCAGGTGCTGCGTGGCCTGGCCGAAACCACGTACGCGCTGGAGCGGTTCGCCGAGGCGTTGCCGCTGTTCGAACGCATCGCCGCCGCCGACGCGGACGACCCGGGCGTTGAACTGCGTCGTTCGCAGTGCCGTCGCAGCACCGGCACTCCGGAAGCCGCCTTGCCGCTGGTGCAGGCCGCGCTCGCGCGGTTCCCGGACCATCCGCCGCTGTGGCTGGAACTCGGCTGGGTGCAGGAAGACCTCGGCGCCGCCGACGCCGCGCTGGACGCGTACCGGCGGGCGCATGCGCTGGCACCCGCGTGGGGCGATCCGGTCGGTGCCGCCGTCGCGCTGGGCCGCGCGTCCGCCCCCGAAGACCTGGTGCAGGTCGCCGAAGCGCTGGTCGCGAATCCGGCGACGCCCGCGCTGCAGCGGGCGTTCCTGCACCACGTGCTCGGCAAGCGCGAGGACGCGCGCGGCGGACATGTCGTCGCCGCCACGCACTGGGAGCAGGCCAACCGCCTGCGCCGCGAATTGCAGGGCGGCTTCGATAGCGACGAATGCCGCGCGAAGACCGATGCCACCATCGCCGCATTCACGCCGGAAGCGCTGCGCCTGCGCCATCGCGACGCGCTTCGCGACGAGCGTCCTGTGTTCGTGCTCGGCATGCCGCGCAGCGGCACCACGCTGGCCGAGCAGATCCTCGCGGCGCATCCGCAGGCGTTCGGCTGCGGCGAGCGCGCCGACCTCGTCGAGATCGCCCGGTCGCTGCCGATCGAGACCGGCCTCGACTGGCCGCAGCGGATGGCCGACGTGCCCGCGGACTGGCTGCGCCGCCGCGCCGAGGCGTATCTCGCCGGTGCGGGCGAGGCCGCGCAGGGTGCACTGCGGCTGATCGACAAGCAGCCCTACAACTTCCTGCACGTCGGCCTGATCGCGATGATCTTCGCCGATGCGCGCATCGTGTGGTGCCGGCGCGATCCGCGCGATATCGCGCTGTCGATCTTCAGCGAGAGTTTCTCGCCGCAGGCGACCTACGCCACCGATCTCGACGACATCGCCTTCATGATCGCCCAGCAGGAACGCCTGATGCGCCACTGGCAGGCGGTGTCGCCGCTGCCGATCCTGGAACTGCGCTACGAGGACATGGTCGTCGACACCGAGGCGCAGATCCGCCGGCTGGTCGACTTCGCCGGCCTGCCGTGGGACGACCGCTGCCTGGCCTTCCACGCGCACGAACGCGCGGTGCAGACGCACAGCCGCTGGCAGGTGCGCCAGCCGATGCACGCGCGTTCGGTGGGCCGCTGGCGCAACTACCCGCAGTGGTTCGGCGAGGACGTCACGGCTTCTGGTACGTGACGAAGAAACCCTGCAGGTCGCCGTTCTCGATGTACGGCGCCACGTTCACGACCTTGTAGCCGTATTTCGCGAACGCACTGTGGGCGCGGGTCAGGCTGTTGGCCGCGCCCTGGTTGCGCATGCCCCAGGTCGCTTCGACCCACACCGTCACCGCGGGGAGGTTGGCGGCCTGCGCCTCTTCGGCGACGGTTTCGGGCTTCTTCGCGAACACGCTGGCCTGCGCGGACGGAACGATGAGGGCCAGGGCGAGCAGGGCGGTGCAGGCGGCGAGGACAGGGCGCATGGCGGGACTCCGGTGCGGTGGGGGCGAGGGGGTTCAGTCGATGCTGCCGGCCGCGAAATGCACGTCTTCGCGCGTGCGCAGCGCGACATCGACGATCAGGCGCAGGCCGTCGACCATGGTCTCCAGCGGCATCGCCCGCGCCTGCGGCGATACCAGCGGCATGCCGGGCAGCGGCGGCACGTGGACGAAGCCGCCGCGCGCCCGGGCGGGATCGCCGGCGAGCGCGTGCATCAGCACGTGGAAGACGTGGTTGCAGACGAAGCTGCCGGCAGTCAGCGACAACTCGGCCGGGATGCCGGCGGCCTGCAGCGCGCGCAGTGCCGCCTTCACCGGCAGCGTCGTGAAATACGCGTCGGGCGCGCCCGCGATGCAGGGCACGTCGACCGGTTGTGCGCCGTCGTTGTCGGGGATGCGCGCGTCGATCAGGTTCATCGAGACACGCTCCAGCGACAGCGCGCCGCGGTTCGCGGCCAGGCCGACGCAGAGCGTCAGCGCCGGGCGATGTCGATCGAGCGCGTCCAGCAGCGCCGTCGCGCCGCGGCCGAACGACGTCGGCAACTGCACGGCCTCGATCCGGTGGCCGTGCAGCGTCCCGCCGTGCAGGCGGGAGACGGCTTCCCAGCTCGGATTCACCGTGTCGCCGCCGAACGGATCGAAGCCGGTCAGCAGCACGACGGGCGTGCGGCTCATCGCAGGCCCCCACGGAACACGATGACGTACATCAGCACGACGTTGCAGGCCAGCAGCAGCGCGCCGGTGCGCCACTGCGCGCGGATCACGCCGTAGGGGTCCTTCAGCTCCAGCAGCGCGGCGGGGACGAGGTTGAAGTTCGCGGCCATCGGCGTCATCAGCGTGCCGCAGTAGCCGGAGAGCATGCCGATCGCGCCGAGCGCGGCCGCGTCGGCGCCGTGCAGGTCGACCAGCAGCGGCAGGCCGATGCCCGCGGTCATCACCGGGAAGGCGGCGAATGCATTGCCCATCACGATCGTGAACAGCGCCATGCCCAGCGTGTAGGCGATGACGACCAGGAAGGCGTTGTCGACCGGGATCACGCCGCGCACGACGCCGGACACCGCCTGGCCCACGCCTGCGGCCTCGAACACGCTGCCCAGCGTCGCCAGCAGCAGCGGCAGCAGCGCGGCCCAGCCGATGGCATCGACCAGCCGCCGCGACTGCTCGATCGCGACGCCCGGCGACTGCCGCGTCAGCGCGCAACCGGCGGCGAGCGCGATCAGGCAGGCCACGGCGAGGGCGGTCAGCGTGGCGGTGTTCGCGGTGTCGAACAGCGGCTGGCCGGCGAACACGAGGTGCTTGCCGGCCAGCGTGCCGGCGACGGTCAGCAGCGGGATCAGCAGCGCGGGCAGGAACAGCCGGTTGCCGAGGCGTGCGGCTTCGGCGCGCTTCTCGTCTGCGGTGCTCTCGGCGTAGCGGCCCGTGCGCAGGCCGCCGAAACCGGCGATCAGCACCAGCGCGACCACGCAGACCCCGACGATGCGCACTGGCATGCGCTCCGCGGCGAACAGCAGAATCGCCAGCAGCGCCCAGAAGGCGGCCGTCGTGATCCGTCGCGGATTGCGGGTGTCGCGCGCGCCGCGCCACGCCAGCGCCGCGAAGTAGGCGCCGAGCAGCCAGTAGACGGGCGTCATGCCGATCACGTGCCGTCTCCCGCCGTCGGCGCGTGCTGCGCATGCGCGTGGGCAAGGGCGCGATCGAGCCGGTGCAGGCGCCACGCGTGGATGACGAACGCGCACACCGCGGTCGGGATGCCCCAGATCGCGATGTGCAGCGGCTCCAGCGACAGGCCGTGGTCGGCGAAGAAGCCCTGGATCAGCAGCACCGCGCCGAAGGCCAGGAAGATGTCCTCGCCGAAGAACAGGCCGACGTTGTCGGTGGCCGCGGCCATGGCGCGGATGCGTTCGCGCTCTTCCTCGGTCAGCGTGCCGTGCGACGTTTCCGCGGCGCCCTCGGCCATCGGCGCGACCAGCGGCCGCACGGTCTGCGGATGGCCGCCGACGCTGGTCAGGCCGATCGCGGACAGCAACTGCCGCAGCAGCAGGTACACGGTCAGCAGCAGGCTCATCGTCGCCCCGCGGAGCCCGGCGATCCATCCCTGCGCGCGCTCCTTCAGGCCGTGGCGTTCGAGCAGCCCGATCACCGGCAGCGTGACCAGGAACAGCAGCAGGTAACGCTTCTCGGTGAAGGCCTTGCCGAGGATGTCGAGCACCTCCAGCGGCGACAGTTTCGCGGCGAGGCCGGTGACGAAGCCGGCGGCGACCACGACCAGCGCCGGGTTCAGCCGCAGCGCGAAGCCGAGGACCACCGCGGCGACGCCGATCAGCGGCCAGTAGTTGATCACCGTCTGCTGGACGACGTCGGCGCTCACGGATGGCTGCCCGCGGGTACGGCCACGCGCAGGCCCGCGCGCAGGAGCCGCGCACGCACCGCCTGCGCGACGGCGACCGCATCGTCGCGGTCGCCGTGGAGGCAGAGCGTGTCCGCCCGCAGCATCACCGCGCGGCCGCGGACATCCTTCGCCAGGCCGAGGCCGGCGAGCATGAACGCGCGTTCGGCGACCTCGTCCGGCGCGTCGATCACCGCGCCCGGCTTGCCGCGTTTCAGCAGGCGCCCCTCGCCGTCGTAGCCGCGATCGGGGAACACCTCGTGCACGACCGGCAACCCCGCGTCCGCGGCGATCGCCAGCAGCAGCGAGCCCGACAGCCCGACCAGCGGCAGCATGGCGTCGAACGCCCGCACGGTGCGCACGACGGCCGCAGCGACCTCCGCGTCGTCCGCTGCGCGGTTGTAGAGCGCGCCGTGCAGCTTGACGTGGGAGATCGTGACGCCTTCCTCGCGGGCGAGGACGGCGAAGGTCGCAAGCTGTTCCGCCACGCTGCGCGCGATGGCGTCGGGATCGTCGCCGGTCTCGCGGCGGCCGAAGTGTTCGCGGTCGGCGTAGCCCGGGTGCGCGCCTGCGGCGACGCCATGCAGGGCGCACAGGCGCAGCGTCTCGCGGATCGTGCCGGCGTCGCCGGCGTGGGCGCCGCAGGACACGTTCGCCGAGGAGATCAGCGGCACGATCGCTGCGTCGTGGCCGCAGCCTTCGCCGAGGTCGCAGTTGAGGTC
>JAEWNA010000274.1 GCA_023392975.1 Pseudomonadota bacterium
GCGGCGGGGAGGGAGGTGTCGGTCATCGCCGGCATTATCGCCGAGCGCGGCAAGCGGGCCCGCCTACCGCGGCCGCCAGGCCAGCGTCGCCCAGTAGCCGGGCTCGGGCGACCAGGCGTCGATGCGCCAGTCCGCGGGCGCGCCGAGCGCCGGGTCGCAGGCGACCAGCTGCGGCAGGCCGCTGCCGTCCAGCACGAACCGCACCTTCTCCAGCCCGAAGGACAGCCCGTGCCCGTGCGCCTTCAGCACCGCCTCCTTGGCGCACCAGCGCCGGAGGAAGCCGCGCTGGAGCGCGGCCGGATCGCCCGCCACCGCCGCCAGCGCCGCGGTTTCCTCGGGCGCGAAGAAGCGCCGGGCCAGCGCCAGCGCCTTCGGCCGCGGCCGCAGCAGCTCGATGTCCACCCCCAGCCGGACGTTGTCGGCGCAGGCCGCCAGCAGGCGCTCGCCGCTGTGGCTCCAGTTGAGGTCGACCCGGTGGGTGCCGGCATCGAGATAGGGCCGGCCATGCGCGTCGCGGGCGATCGCCAGCGCCGCCGGCGGCAGCGCCCAGAGGTCGCCGAGCCAGGCCCGGACCTGTGCCTCGGCGTCCTCGCCGGGGCGGTAGGGCCACCAGGCGCAGCGGACGGGACCGAAACGGGCGGCGTTCAGCGAGTGCGGCGGGTTTGAGGGGGTCACGGCGCACAGCGTAAGCTACGGCGGGGCCGGCGTCCGCGCCGGAGGGGAACCGAAACGCCCGCCTGGCGGGTGGAGCAGTCAAATCTGATGTCGGCAGCGATCGAAAGCACCACCGCGGGAGCGGCAACGGGCATGACCCTGGGACTGGCCGAAGGGCCTGGCACGCGCGATGTGGTGTTCGACGGCCATGGTCGGATTCCGCTGGAAGTCTTCCTGGCCGAGGTCCGCGGCGTCGCCGCCGGCCTGCCGGACGCCGCCTGTGTGGTGAACCTCTGCGAGGACCGCTACCGCTTCCTCGTCGCCTTCTGTGCTGCCGCCGTCCGCGGCATGACCACGCTGTTGCCGCCGTCGCGCGCGCCGGCCGCGATCGACGACGTACTGCGCCAGTATCCGGACAGCGTCTGCGTCTCCGACGTGCGGCTCTCGCCCGCGCCGCCGCGCCTGCACGCGCTGCCCGAGCGCCTGCCGCGCGTCGCCGGCGCGATGCCCGTCGTGTCGGCCGGCGCGGTCGCGCTGGTCGCCTTCACCTCGGGCAGCACCGGCACGCCCAAGGCCAATCCCAAGACCTGGGCCGCCCTGCGCATCAGCACCGCGCAGAACGCCGAGGCGCTGCGCCACCTGTGGCCCGGGCGGGGCGTGCTGCCGCTGGTCGCCACCGTCCCGCCCCAGCACATGTACGGCATGGAACTGTCGGTGCTGCTGCCGCTGCTGACCTCGGCGTCGGTGCATGGCGGCCGGCCGTTCTTCCCCGACGACGTGGCCCGTGCGGTGGGCACCGCGGTCGATCCGCCACTGCTGGTGACCACCCCGGTGCACCTGCGCGCGCTGGTCGAATCCGGCATCGCGTTGCCGCCACTGGCCGGGATCGTGACTGCCACCGCGCCGCTGCCGCAGTCGCTGGCTGCCGCCGCCGAGCAGCGCTTCGCCTGCGAGGTGCGCGAACTGTTCGGCTCCACCGAGACCTGCGTGATCGCCGCCCGGCGCACTGCGCGCGAGGACGGCTGGCACTGCCTGCCCGGCGTGCGCCTGCAACCGCAGCCCGACGGCACGCTCGTCCACGCCGCGCACCTGCCCGTGCCGATGGCGCTGGCCGACCTGGTCGAACTCTGCCCGGAAGGCCGCTTCACCCTCTGCGGCCGCCAGTCGGACCTGCTGGAGATCGCCGGCAAACGCGCCTCGCTGGGCGACCTCACCCGGCGCCTGCAGACGATCCCGGGCGTGCTCGACGGGGTGATGCTGCAGCTTGACCCCTGCGACATCACCGGCGTGCGCCGCATCGCCGCGCTCGCGGTCGCGCCCGGGCTGGACGAAGCGGCGATCCTCGCCACGCTGCGCGAAGCGGTCGACCCGGTGTTCCTGCCGCGCAAGCTGCGGCTGGTCGACGCCCTGCCCCGCAACGAGACCGGCAAGCTGCCGCGCGACGCGCTGCTGCGGCTGCTGGCGTGACGTCCGACGCGACCGCGCGGGCGCGTTTATGATCCCGGCCGGCGGATTGCACCGCCACGGAGACGAGCACAGATGAAAGGCGCAGGCGGCACCCCGGGCGGCATCGGACAGTTCTTCATCGGCCTGATGTGCGCCGTCGCCGGCGGCTGGCTGCTGACCAACCAGGTGCAGGTCAGCTCCGGCGGCTACTGGAGCCTGGGCGGCTACAACGGCTTCGGCCTCTCGCTGATCCCCTTCATCCTCGGCACCGGCCTGATCTTCTTCAACGGCCGCTCGATCGCCGGCTGGCTGCTGCTCGCCGCGGGCCTGACGATCGTGTTCGTCGGCATCCTCGTCAACCTGCACATCTATTTCCGCCCGACCAGCCTGTTCAACACGCTGCTGATGCTGGCCCTGCTCGCCGGTGGCATCGGCCTGATGGCGCGGTCGCTGCGCAGCCTGCCCGCCGCCACGACGGACGCCGGGGACGGCCACAAGCCGCGCGACGGCACGCCCGACGCCTGAACGATGCCCGCGCAAACCGCCGCGCGCCCGCGTGCGGCGGACAGGCGCGTCGTGCGCGACGCCCGGGCGACCATGCGCGACGCCCGGAATTTCCTCCGGAAACGGCGAAAAATCCGGCGTTTCCTCCCCTTTCCGACGCCGCCCTGAACGCGATCGCGTCCGCCGCACGCCGCATCCGCTGCGGCGCTACAACAGGCCCACCTTCACAACGTACCGGAGCACGCCCATGGGCATCCTCATCTGGTTGATCGTCGGCGGCGTCATCGGCTGGCTCGCCAGCCTCATCATGCGTCGCGACGCGCAGCAGGGCATCCTGCTGAACATCGTCGTCGGCATCGTCGGCTCCTTCATCGGCGGCTTCCTCATCGCGCCGATGATCGGCTCGGGCACTGCAAACACGGGTGATTTCTCGATCCCGGGCCTGCTCGCCTCGCTGGGCGGCGCCGTCGTCCTGCTGCTGATCGTCAATCTGATCACCCGCGGCCGCGCACGCTGAGCTTCGCCGTCGCGGCAGATTTTTATGTCGGGTAATTATTGAAATTTCCCTGCCTCTGCCTTTGTGTAGAGGCGGGGATTTCAAGATTTTACGGGGAAGACTTTGAGGTTAGCGGGACAGCTATCAGCCATAAAACAACTGTTGCGATGAGCGGTCCTGCTACATTCCAAGCGCTAGAACTAGGGTAAAAGGCGTTCCATGAAAGCAGTAGAAGAATTCCCGTTCCGTTTATTGCTCCAAAGAGGATACGCACCCGAATTTTCTTTTGATTAGATGGAGCAAGTCCAGAGAGGTGAGTAAGACTAGCAATCACGAATATTGCCAGAAGGAATACTTTGGCAAAATGGGATTGATAGTAAATTCCCAAGGAAAGCAAGCACACAAGAACAATATGTAGAAGATCAAGAAAGACAAAAATGAGATTTTCATCTATTTTGTTTTCATCTATTTGTTCTTCATTTCTTTTTCCAAAATGCAAGCGTCTTGTCCAATTCACAGCCATATAGAGGCTAATAGAGGACAAGGCAGCGATATCTTGATGCCTACTAGGAATTTTGCTGTGAGGGTCAATAAGGATACTGAGCAGAGACCAGATGACATTCCCAGCGGTTGCTGGCCATAGTAGTTGTTGAGAAATGAAGGAAATCCTTTCAACGATGGACTTCCTGTCCATATCATCCCCCTTGTGTCTTGTCCTTGCGAATATAGTTAGCTTTCTAAGCAAACCCACACCGGCGCATGGTCGCTGGGGCGGTCCCAGGCACGCGGGGCACGGTCGATGTCGGCGGCGGTCGCCTGCGGACGCAGCGCGTCGGAGACCAGCGTGAGGTCGATGCGCAGGCCGAGGTTGCGGCGGAAGCCGGCCTGGCGGTAGTCCCACCAGCTGAAGAAACCGCCCTCCGCGTGATGCAGGCGGTAGGCGTCGTGCAGGCCGAGGTCGAGCAGGCGCTTGAGCGCCGCGCGTTCGGCGGTGGAGGTGAGGATGCTGGCGTCGTTCCAGATCGCGGGATCGTGCACGTCGCGGTCGTCGGGCGCGATGTTGAAGTCACCCATCACCACCAGCTTCGGATGCGCCTTCAGTTCGTCCGCCAGCCAGCCGTGCACGGCGTCGAGCCAGCGCAACTTGTAGTCGTACTTCTCGGTGCCGACGTCCTGGCCATTGACCACGTAGAGGTTGACCACGCGCACGCCGTCGACGGTGGCCGCGATCGCGCGCCGCTGCGCGTCGTCGAAGCCGGGGATGCCGATGGTAACCTCCTCCAGCGCCCGGTCGCGCGCCAGCAGCGCGACGCCGTTGTAGGTCTTCTGCCCGGCGAACACGCTGCGGTAGCCGAGCCCGGCCAGCACTGCGTCGGGGAAGCGGTTGTCCTCGAGTTTGGTCTCCTGCAGCCCGACCACGTCGGGCCGGGCGTCCGCCAGCCACTGTTCGAGATGCGGCAGGCGCACGTTGAGCGAATTGACGTTCCAGCTGGCGATCTTCATGCGGCGCAGTGTAGCGGGATCGTGCCGGGACCGCGCCGGTGTCGCGCAGGCCGGCGCTCAGCGCCGCAGGTCGACGATCGCCGGGGTCTTGGCGGTCGCCGGATCGAGGTGCAGCGCCGCGGGCGGCACGATCCGGGCCGCGACCGCGCCGGCGTCGGCGCTGCGCCGGAACAGGCTTTCCAGCCGCGCGGCGATGCGCGCGCACAGCGCCTCGTCGCCATCGGTCAGCAGCACCGCCACGCAGTCGCGGCCGCCGTCGTCGGTGTGCAGCTGCAATTGCCAGGTATCCGCACCTTCGAGCAGCGCGGCGACGGTGTCGAGGTCGTAGGCCAGTTCGTCGAAATGGAAAGAGCGGGCGTCGCGACCCCGCAGCTGCAGATAGCGCACGCCGTCGATCTCGACGTGCCGCCCGACGTCGCCGGGTCGATAGCGGAAGAGCGGGAAGCGTCGGCGGTAGCCGTTGCTGATCGCCAGCGTGCCGACGCCGTCGGCATCGGGATCCAGCACCTCGACGACGATACCGGGCAGCGTCTCGAACAGGCCGGGACGACGGGTCGCGTCGCACCAGGCCCAGATGCCGCTCTCGGCGCTGCCGTACAGCGACCACGTCCGGCGCGTGCCGAGCACGTCGCGCAGCAGCGCCAACGTGCCCGCGCGCAGGACCTCGCCGCCGTACACGAGCTGGGGGATGTCGAGCGTCACGTCGCGTTCGGCGAGATGGTGCGCCAGCAGCGCCAGCTTCGACGGCGTGCCCAGCACGTGCGTCGGCGCGAACCGCAGTGCAGCTGCGTGCATGTCTGCATACGGCGCGTGCGCGCTGAGCGGCAGCGAGGTGGCGTCGCAACGCTCCAGCAGGTCGTCGAAGATCGCGGCGGTGCGATACAGGTCCGAATAGCCGAACACGTTGAGCGCAATCGTGCCCGGACCGAACACGCCGGCCGCGCGCAGCCGCTCCGCCAGCGCCGCACGCTGCGCGTGGTTCTCGGCGATGTCGACCGGGAAGATCAGCGGCGCCTGGGTGCTGCCGCCGGAACGCACCAGGTAGACGCCGTGCGCTTCGTCGCGTAGCGAAAACGCCTGCAGCGCCGGCAGCAGGTCGCGCTTGTCGATCGCGGGGGCATCGTCGATGCCGCCGCAGTCGCGATAGACATCGCGATAGAACGGATGCGTTCGCGCGACCTCGAAGCAGGCGCGCAGCACGCCGCGATCGGCATCGCTCGCGGTCACGCGGGGACGCCCACGCGCGCGAGCAGGTCGCGATGCGCGTCGAGGAACGCGCGCCGCTGCGTCGGGTCTTCGAGCGTCGCCAGCGCATGGTCGTGCCAGCGTGCGGCCAGCATCGTCGCCAGCCGGCGATCGTCGCCGTCGTCGCTGTCGAGGTAGCGCAGCACGCTCGGCGGCGGCGGCAGCGCGCGCCAGTCCTGCGGCGGGCGATGCGACAGGCTGTCGGCGACGATCCGGAAGCGGATCAGCGGCGTAGCGATCAGCCCGGCGCGCCCGTCCTGTGCGACGATCCCGCGCAGCACGCGATACCAGAAATCGACGCCTTCGTTGAGTCGCGCCTCGGTGTGGTAGCGCAGGCCCTCCAGCCAGCGGCGCCTGACCGCGACATTGCTGGCGCGGCCCATCAGGAACGCCGGATGGCCGGCGGTGCGCAGCGGCGCGGGCAACAGCAGGGTGTCGTCCGCCAGTGGTTGCAGTTCCGCATCGAGCGTGCCCGGCTCCGGGAACCGCTCGCCCTGCGGATCGCTGTCGTAGCCCAGCACCACCAGGGCGAGGTCGTGCGCGCGCATGCGTTCGCCGATGAGGTGCAGCGCATCTGGGCGATAGCGGTCGTCGGCGTCGAGGAAGCTGACGATCTCGCCGCGCGCGCGCGCCAGCCCGGCGTTGCGCGCGGCACCGGGGCCGACGTTGCGCGGCAGCGCCAGCACGTCGACCGCGCAGTCGCGCAGCGCGTGCGCATGCGTGGCGAGCGCGGCCCGCGCGACCGCGAGGCTGTCGTCGGTGCTGGCGTCGTCGACCAGCACCAGCTGGTCCGGCGGCAAGGTCTGCTCCGCGAGCGAGGCCAGAGTCTCGGCGATGTAGTCGCGCTTGTCGTGCAGCGGGATGACCACGGTGTGTCGCGACGGCATCGAAACCTTCATGCCCGCACCAGCGCCGGATGCAGCCGGCCGCGCTGCTGGTGGAGGTTGATCACGCGCTCGTTCGAGCTGCGGAACACGCCGGGACCATGGCTTTCGCCGTCGCGGCACAGCTGCATGCCGACCAGATGCACCGTTTCGCCGGTGTCGGGCGCCGTGAAGTCATGCTGCGCGACATAGGGCTGGAACACGTAGTCCTGCCATCGCGACAGGACCAGCTCGCGCCAGACCGCCTCGTCGCAGGCGTCGCGCACGCAGGCGTCCACGCCGCGCCCGCCGCTGTTGCGCTTGGCGATGAAGTTCTCCGACCGCGCCAGCAGCGCGTCAGCGTCGGCGTCGCAGGTCGGCGCCCAGGTCGGGATCAGGTACGGCCGCAACGCGGCGTAGTCGTCCGCGGGCAGGCAGTCGCGCATGATCGCCTCATCGTGCAATACCGCCAGCACGCGCTTGTCGTGGACCAGCACGACCGTGCGCACGTCGTTGATGCAGTCGCCGGCGGCGATCAGCGCGGCGAGCACATCCTCGCGGAGGCCGGGCAATTCGCTGCGATCCAGCTCCAGGAACACGCGTCGCAGCGGAACGCCGTCGAGCGCCGGGAAGCCGTCGATCACGCCGAGTCGCGACGGCGGCGCATCGATGAAGGCAACCCCGCGGGCGGCCAGCGGCGCGCGCAGGCCGAAGATCTCGGTGCCCGGCTCGCGCTCGTGCAGCACCGCCACGGTGTCGCCGGGTGCGAGCCCGTGGAGCAACGCGGGCAGGAAGCGCGCGAGCTCCGGCGGCGGATGCAGGCCGTGGCGTGCGGCGTCGGCGGCGAAGACCCGCGCCGCGAACGCGCTGACCATCCAGCCGTTGAGCGGATAGCGCGCGCCGATCTCGCAGATCCGCGGATGGCCGTCGCGGTCGTAGACGAAGTCCGGCCGCGTGCAGCCGACGCGATACGGCGCCGCGCGGGCGAGGTGCAGGACGCGTTCCAGCGCGTCGGGCAGCCGGTAGATCGCGCGGATCCGCGGGTCGTCGAAATAGCGGGCGACGATCGCGCGGAAGGCCGCGTCCAGGAGCCGCGCGAGCCGGCGCAACTCCGCCGGATGCGACGGCGCGACCGTCACCGGCACCGGCGAGAACGCGGAGAGCGGGATCGGTGCGTCGCCCGCCGCGTCGCCTGCGCAGGCCAGCGCGGCTTCGCCGAACGCGATCGATGCGCGCATGCCGGAGCGTCCCGCGGCCTCAGGCCGCGCTTTCCAGCGGCGCCGGGAACAGCGCGCCCATCACCGCGGCCTTGCGCTGCAGGTAGGCGCCGACGATGTCCGCGAGCGGATAGTCCTCGATGCGCACGCCGGTCGCGGCGACGTAGTGGCCGATGGCGTCGCGGGCGTGGAAGAAGTGGTTCTTCTCGGTCGGCCCGCAGTGCACGCTGATCCAGGCGAGCGTGCGGGTGCAGTCGCGCTCGTCGAACCCGAGGTCCTCGCGCAGCCAGCGCCGGAACAGCGGCAGGATGAACTCGACCTCGCCGTGGGTGTAGATCTCGTGCACCAGCGTGGTCAGCAGCGCGGTGAACAGGTCGTCCTCGCGCAGCGAGTTGGCGTCCTTCCAGGCCTTGAACGCCTTCGCTTCCGGCCGGTTGTGGCGATGCGACAGCCACAGGTCGTCGCCGACGATGCCGGTCGCCATCTCGTAGAACAACTGCGAGTGCAGGATGCGGTGGGTCACCGCCAGGTCCTCGTCGACGATCCGGTCGAGGCTGACGATCGCGCGCAGCAGCGCCTCGTCGTCGATGTCGTCGCGGCCTTCGCGCGCCAGCAGCGACAGCCGGTTGCCGATCCCGGCGACCGTCATCGCGCTGTTGTTGGTCTGGCTCCAGCTGTGGAAGACATCGCGCAGGATGTCGGGGTCGTGGCGACCCGCGGTCAGGCGCCGGAACGCGTTCTCGATCGTCGCGAAACGCTGCGACTGCCCGGAGAAGCCGCGGATCAGCTCCTGTTGCAGGTGGGATGCGGGCATGCCTTCCAGCACGGGCATGACGATGTCGCGAAGGGCGCTCATGTGACCACGGACTCCTTGTCCACGGGGCGAGCGGAAACGCGACCTGCGCGTTCTTCGATGCTCGGGAACCCGGGCCCGCATTCCCTTGCTGCCGTCGCGTGCGTTCGCCCCTGAGCCGCATCCATCGACGGGTGCCGGGCCGCCCGCGTCGCGGGCGGGAGACGCGATCCGCGTGCCCCGGCGCTGCGACTTATATCACGTCCGTTGCGCTGCGGCGGATGCCGGACATCGCACAGGCGAAGCGACCCTGCGCGTCACCGCGCCCTCACTTCACCCCGGCCAGCCAGCGCACCAGCGCATCGACCTTGCCGCGATAGGGCGGCTTGATCAGATCGGTCGCGTTCCAGCGCGCCTGCCACAGCACCGGCATCGGCTTGGTGAAGGCGTCGAACCCGGCGCGGCCGTGGTACTGACCCATCCCGCTGGGGCCGATGCCGCCGAACGGCAGGTCGGCCGCAGCGAAGTGCAGCAGCGTGTCGTTGACGGTGACGCCGCCTGCAACGAGACGGCCGAGGATGCGTTCGACCGTGCCGCGGTCGCGGCTGAAGGGATACAGCGCCAGCGGCCGGTCGTGCGCTTCGACATAGGCGAGCGCGTCGTCCAGCGAGGCATAGCCGCGGATCGGCAGCAGCGGACCGAAGATCTCCTCCTGCATCACCGTCGCGTCGTCGCCCGGATCGAGGATGAGCGTCGGTGGCAGCAGGCGTTCGGCGTCGGCGCGCGCCGCGTCGACGTTCGCCAGTTCGATCACGTCGACACCACGGGCACGGGCATCGTCGACGTGGCCGCGCAGCCGACGGTACTGGCCGTCGTTGACCACGCGGGTGTAGTCGCCCGCGTTGGCCATGTCGGCGCCGTAGCGGGCGTGCACCTGCGCGCGCAGCGCCGCGACCAGCGCGTCGCGGCGCGCGGCGTCGATCAGCACGTAGTCCGGCGCGATGCAGGTCTGGCCGCCGTTGAACCACTTGCCGGTGGCCAGCCGCGCCGCGGCCTGGTCGATCGGGAAATCCGCGGCGACGATCGCCGGCGACTTGCCGCCGAGTTCCAGCGTCAGCGGCGTGAGATGCGGCGCGGCCGCGGCCATCACCTTGCGCCCGACCGCGGTCGACCCCGTGAAGACGAGATGGTCGAACGGCAGCCCCGAGAACGCGGCGCCGACCTCGGGCCCGCCGATCGCGACCGCGACGCGATCGGCGGGGAACACGTCGGCGAGCAGGTCGCGCAGCCATGCGCTGGTGCGCGGCGTGTGCTCGGACGGCTTGACGAACACGTGGTTGCCGGCGGCGATGGCGGTCGCCAGCGGCACCAGCGCGAGGTTCACCGGGTAGTTCCACGGCGACATGACGCCGACCACACCCACGGCCTCGCGCCGCACCTGCGCACGCGCCGGCCACAGTCGCCAGCCGACCGACGCGCGCTGCGGCCGCATCCAGCCGCGCAGGTGCCTGCGCAGGTGGTCGATCTCGGCGAGTACGGTCATGCCGTCGGCGACCAGCGTCTCGTGTTCGGAACGGTGGCCGAAGTCGGCCTGCACCGCCTTCGTCATCTCGCCCATCCGCGCCTTGAACGCGGCCTTCAGCCGGTCGAGGTCGGCCATGCGCTGCGCGCGGTCGGGCCGCTGCGCGCGCCAGGCAGCGCGGAGGCGGTCGAGGGTGGAGGCGAGAGCGTGGGCGTCGGTATCCATACGGCGGAGTGTAGTGCTTAAATGCCGGCATGACCGACCCTGCCAGCCGCCCCGCCGTCCGCCCCTACCTCCACCACGTGCCGACCCTCGGCGCGCGCGCCTACGTCGATCCCGCCGCCGTCGTGATCGGCGACGTGGTGCTCGGCGAGGACGTCTCGGTCTGGCCGATGACGGTGATCCGCGGCGACGTGAACTTCATCCGCATCGGCGACCGTACGAACATCCAGGACGGCACCGTCGTCCACGTCAGCCATGACGGCCCGCACGCCAAGCTCGGCGGTTTCGCCACCCGCATCGGCAGCGACGTCACCATCGGCCACAAGGCGATCATCCACGCCTGCACCATCGAGGACGCGGTGCTGATCGGCATGGGCGCGATCGTGCTCGACGGCGCGGTGGTGAAGCAGCACGCCTTCGTCGGCGCCGGTGCGCTGGTGCCACCGGGCAAGGTCGTCGGCGAGGGCGAGATGTGGCTGGGCAGCCCGGCGAAGTTCGCGCGCAAGCTCAGCGACGCCGAGATCGAGGCGCTGTACTACTCCGCGCAGCACTACGTGCGGCTGAAGGACCAGTACCTGACTGCGCCGGCCTGAGCCGATGTCCGCGACCGGCGACGCCCTGCAGCGCTGGCGCGACACGGCCGCCGACCTGGCGGTGCTGCGCGGCTGGCGGCGCGAAGGCGCGATCGCCACGACCGGCCCGGACGACCTGCCGCCCGACGGCGTGCAATGGCGCGGATTCCTCGACGCGGTGACGCTGTGGCTCGGTGTCGCGCTGTGCGCGGCGGCGGCGGTGTGTTTCATTGCTGCAAATTGGGACGCCATGGGCCGCTTCGCGCGCCTCGGCGTGATGCAGGCGGCGCTGGTGGCGGCGACGCTCGCCGCATGGCGGCTAGGCATCGCGCGCCCGGCCGGGCAGGCCGCGCTGGCGCTGACGACGGTGCTGCTCGGCGGCCTGCTGGCGGTGGTCGGGCAGACCTACCAGACCGGCGCCGACACCTGGGAGCTGTTCGCGCTGTGGACCGCGCTGGCGCTGCCGTGGACGCTGGCCGCGCGCAATACCGTACATTGGCTGGGCTGGGCGCTGCTGCTGAACCTGGCCGTCGGCCTGCGCCTGGGCCTATGGACTGCCGACCTGTGGCTGCCCGGGGCCGGCGTCGCGCTGCCGCTGGGGCTGCTCGATCTCGCCCTCGCGGCCGTCTGGGCGGGCGTGGCCCGGTGGCGTCCCGACCTCGCCGGGCCGCTGGGCGCGCGGTTGCTCGCCGTCGCGGCGATCGGCCTGCTGACGTGGTCGGCGATGCTGCACATCGTCGAAGTGACCCGGGACGTCCCGTTCGCGGTGCGCGCCTGCGCGGTGCTGGTCTGGGTGGCCGCGACGCTGGCCGTCGGCGCTGTCGCGCTGCGCGGTCGTCGCGACGTGCCGCTGCTGGCGATGCTGATGCTGGGCGCGATCGGCGTGCTCACCTGCGCGTTGGGGAAAACACTGCTGGACCGTGATCTCTGGACCGGCTCCTATCTCGTGATGGCCGTGGCCGTGATGGCGCAGGCGACGCTGGCGGTGATCGCGCTGCGGCGACTCGCGCGCGGGGCCGGCGCTTGAGCG
>JAEWNA010000017.1 GCA_023392975.1 Pseudomonadota bacterium
GCTGAAAGGCTTCGGTCATACCGATGCCGCTATCCTCCACGGTGAAACGCACCCACACCGGCTCCGCTTCCTGCGGCGGTGCCAGCCGCTGCGCTTCCAGCGTCACATGCCCGCCCGCCGGGGTAAACTTGAGCGCGTTGCTCAGCAGGTTCACCAGCACCTGCTTCACGCGCAACGCATCGCCCACCAGCCTGCACGCACCCTCCGCCGCGCCGCGCACCTCATAGGTAAGCCCGCGGGCTTTCGCCTGCGCCGCATACGACGCCTCCAGCCCGCCAAGCAGCCGCGCCAGGTCAAACGTCGCGCTGGCCAGCTGCAGCCGCCCGCTTTCGATGGCGCCCATATCCAGCACATCATTGACCAGTTCCAGCAGATGGTTGGCGGCAAACGCGCTTTTTTCAAAGCATTCCTGCAGCCTGGCCCGATCATCCAGGCTGCCCCGCGCCAGTGACAGGTAGCCCAGCACCGCGTTGAGCGGCGAGCGGATCTCATGGCTTACATACGCGGCAAACAGCCCTTTGGCCTTGGCCGCCTCCTGCGCTGCCGCCAGCGCTTCGCTCAGCGCCTGGCTGGTTTGCTCCCGCGCGCGCACGGCATCGTCAATATCCATCACAAACACCATCGCGCTGCACGGGTGCCCCCGGGTGGGCAGCATCCCCTGAAACGCCAGCCGCATCCAGCGGTGCCCGCGCTCTGTGAGCAGGCGGCACTCGAAGCGCTCCTGCCCCTGGCTGCGGATAAATTCCGGCGTATCCACCGCGCGCAGGTGGCGCAGCACCATCGCCAGATCCTCTGGGTGCACGTAGTGCGCCACCAGCTCGCGCTTCAGCGGCGCGATGGGCCGCCGCTCCACCCGGCCGCCCTCCACCCGGTAGCGCCAGCGCTCCCGCGTGTTGATATCCACTTCCCATACATCCTCATTGGCTTTGGTGGCATAATCCAAAAAGGCCGCAATTTCGCTGGCACGCGCTTTCCCTGCCCGGCGGCGGAAGCTGCGCACCAACGCGTAGGCCAGCCCCAGCACGGCCACCGCCAGCATGCCCAATAGCAACAGTTCACTCAGCCCATAGGGCAGCGCCCGCGCCATCCATCCCCCATCCGGAGGCTCGCCGGGCGGGGGCGGGGGCATGGCCTGCGCCCCTGCCGCGCAGGGCAAAGCCAGCCACGCGGCCGCTGCCGCCCAGCCCGCCTGCCTGCACCTTGCCCACGCTTGCTGGTTCATGCCGGTTGATCCCCCTGATCCGCGGGGCGATAGGTCACAAAGAACAGCGCGCGCCCTTCATCCCCCGTTAAGTAGCGGATTTTCACGTGAAACTGCCGTGCTGTGCCATCCTCGCCCGTGCGGTTGTACAGCCCCTCCGTGCCCCCCCGCGAGGCCAGCGCATCGCCAAACAGCGTCAGCAGGTGCGCGTAGTTTTCGGCGGTGGTCAGGCCGCGCACGTTGGTGCCCGCGGTGTAGATGCGCTGGGGGCTGTCTCCGGTGAGCGCGAGGTATTCATCGTTGATGCGCAGCAGTTCAATGGTGCCAGCGCTCAGCTCGCACAGGCTGGCCGCGCACGGGATGGTGGAAAGCATCAGGCTGAAATCCCCCGAAATGCTCCACACCCGGCGGATATCCTCGTCCGCCGCAGGCGGCGCGGGCAGCGTCGGCGCGGCCGGTGCCTGCGTGAGCAGCTGCTCAAAGGCATCCACCGGCATCGGCGGGTGGAAGAAGAAACCCTGCGCCGTGGTGCAGCCAATGGAGCACAGGAAGCGCGCCTGCTCGGCGGTTTCCACGCCTTCCACCACAATGGGCAGCGACAGGTAGCGCGCCATGCGCACCACGCTGCTGAGGATAGTGCCGCCCCGCCCGTCCTGATCGTTGCCATAGAGGAAGCGCATATCCAGCTTGAGCAGATCCACCGAGATTTCCTTGAGCATGTTCAGGCTGGAGTAGGCGCTGCCGAAATCGTCCATCGCGATCACGAAGCCCCGCTGGCGCAGCTGGGCAATTAGCCCGGAGAGCTGCTTAGGGTCTTCCGCGTAGGCGCTTTCCGTGATTTCCAGCTCCACCATGCTGCGGGGCACGGCGTATTGATCCGCCAGGTTGCACAGCGTGCTCACCAGCGCCGGGTTATACAGGTTCACGCGCGACACGTTCATGCTCACCGGAGGAATGGGCTTGCCCTGCGCCTGATCCATCCACCGGCGCAGCAGCGCAAACACGCGCTCCCACACGTAGGCATCCAACTTCATGATAAAGCCGTTGCGCTCAAACAGCGGCACAAACGCGCCCGGCGTGAGCACCCCGCGGGTGGGGTGGTTCCAGCGCACCAGCGCCTCGGCGCCCACCACCCGGCCATCGCACAGCAGGCATTTGGGCTGCAGGTAGATTTCGAACTGCGCCTCCGTGAGGGCGGCGTTCATGCTGTTGACCATATCCTGCTCATCCAGCAGTTCCTTGCGCAGCTGATCGTTATAGTAGGCGTAGCGGCGCACGTAGTTGCCCTTCACCGTGCGCTTGGCCATCTCGGCGCGGTCGTGCATCAGGCTCACGGGCAGCGTGCGATCCTCCACCACATACAGGCCATACACCAGCACAATGTCAAAGGGCAGGTCATACTCCTTCAGCTCGGCCTCGTTTTCGGCAAAGCGCGTGTGCAGGTGCTCGCGGTTGTAGGGCATGCAAATGGCGAAGTTGTCGGCGTCGATGCGGCTATAGGAGGCGCCTGCGCCATAGAGAAACTGCATGCGGTGGGCGATGTAGCGCAGCAGGCGATCGCCTTCCTCATGCCCGAAAATATCGTTGATCACGCGGAACTTTTCAATGTCAAACACGATCATCACAAACTCGGTATCGGGCGCCTTATCCAGCATCGCGCGGGTTTTGCGGTAGAAGGTCGCCTTGTTGCAGATGTTGGTGAGGGGATCATGCTCAGCCAGATAGCGCAGCTCGTTTTGGTGGCGGCTTTCCTCGCTTTTTTGCACCAGCAGGTAGCGGTTTTGGGCGCGCAGCTCTTCGGCTTCCCGTTTGCGAATCGCGCTTGCCACGCGCAGCTTCACCAGCACCGGATCCAGCGGCTTGCCCACAAAATCGGTGGCGCCCAGCGCAATGGCGCGCA
Source organism: Pseudomonadota bacterium (assembly GCA_023392975.1). Classification (GTDB taxonomy): domain Bacteria; phylum Pseudomonadota; class Gammaproteobacteria; order Xanthomonadales; family Xanthomonadaceae; genus Lysobacter_I. The sequence continues at coordinate 3,102 of JAEWNA010000017.1, forward strand.
GGCTCACCTCCACTTCCTCGGCCGCCGAAATCACCACCACGGGGATGGAGGCCATGTAGGCGTCCGCCTGGATGCGCTTGAGCACCTCCAGCCCGCTCATCTGGGGCATCATCAAATCCAGCAGCACGGCGGATATCGCCTCGTCGCCGTGCTTGAGCATCTCCAGGCACTGCGCGCCGCTTTGGGCAGTGAGCACGCGGTACTCATCCCGGAACAGCTCGCTGAGCAGGGCGCGGTTGGTTTCCAGATCATCCACCACCAGCAGCGTGCGCTCCTGGGGGCGCTGCGCCTGCGCGGTAACCTCGGGGTGCAGGGGAGCTTCCAGCGCCGTGTGGGTGGAAGGGGTGGTCACATCCCCGCTGATGAGCCCCTCGTGGTAAAACACGTAGCGCCCCTTGCCATGGTGCTTGGCAAAGTACAGCGCCTTATCCGCCTTGGGGTAGAGGTCCTCAAAGCTGCGCCCATCCCGCGGATACAGCGCCAGCCCCACGCTTGCCGAGATCGCCACATCGCTGCCAAACTGGCGGTTGAGCG
>JAEWNA010000020.1 GCA_023392975.1 Pseudomonadota bacterium
CCGATGCTGGCCACCGGCGGCAGCGCGCTGGCGGCGATCGACGCGCTGAAGGCCGCGGGCGTGGCGCGGGTCAAGGCGATCTTCCTCGTCTCCGCGCCGGAAGGCCTGCGCGCGCTGGAAGCGAAGCATCCCGACGTCGCGATCTGGACCGCCGCGATCGACGACCGCCTCAACGACCACGGCTACATCCTGCCCGGCCTCGGCGATGCCGGCGACCGGCTGTTCAATACCCCGGCGTGAGCCCGCATTCCCGATTGCCGCAGGTTTCGTAGAGCGGAGCGAAGCTCCGCTACCCCGTTTCCGGGGAGGTGTGCAGCGGAGCTCCGCTCTACAAAGGCTGGCGGGTTCGCCGCCGCGGCGATCAGGCACCCGTCGCGAACATCCACACGCCGACGCCCGCTTCGCCCAGCAGGACGCCCCAGGTCAGGGCCATGCCGAACATGCGTCCGGGCGACGTGCCCGAACGCCGCGACAGGCCCCAGGCGTGCAGCAGGCGGCCCGCCAGCAGCGCGCCACCGAAGCCCCACAGCCAGCGCGCGTCGAGGCCGGAGAGTTCGAGCAGGCCCAGCAACAGCAGCGCCAGCGGCGCGTTCTCGATCAGGTTGCCGTGGGCACGCATGCGCCGGGTCATCACCTTGTCGCCGCCGTCGCCGAGCGCGATCTTCGCGTTGTAGCGGAACATCGCGACGCGGGCCGCGAGGACGACCACCAGCACGGCGTGCAGGGCGGCGAACAGCAGGGTGATGCGGGGCATGCAGGTGTCCTTGCGGCAGGGTCAGGGGGCCAGCGGTCGCGCCTTGAGTTCGGCGACCTCGTGCGTCGTGCCGAAACGGCCCTTGTCGTCGCGCACCACCTGGGCCAGCGCGCAGCCCGGGTCGTGGGTGAAGAACAGGTGGACGTTGCGGGCCAGCTTGTCTTCGAGGAACTCGCGCTTCTCGTCGATCAGCAGTTCGGGATTGCGGTCGTAGCCCATCGTGATCGGCACGTGCACCCACGGCCGGCCGGGGATGAGGTCGGCGCAGAACACCACGCCGCCGTGGGCCTCGTCGCCGACGCGCTCGGGGCCGACGATCTCTGCGAGCATCAGCCCGGGCGTGTGGCCCTGACTGAAATGGAAGCGCACGCGGTCGCCCAGCGCCTCGCAGTGCGGGCCGTCGACGAGTTCCAGCCGGCCGCTGGCCTGCAGCAAGCCCGGCAGTTCCGGAATGAAGCTGGCGCGATCGCGCGGATGCGGCGCCTGCGCGCGCTCCCAGCAGGCACGGCTGACGACGAAGATCGCGTTCGGGAACAGCAGCTCCGGCGCGGCGCCCTCGCGCCACGGCGCCAGCAGGCCGCCGGCATGGTCGAAGTGCAGGTGCGACAGCACCACCACGTCGATGTCCGCGTGGTCGAAGCCGGCGTCGCGCAGCGCGTCGAGCAGCACGTGGCGATCCTCGACCACGCCGTAGCGCTCGCGCAGCTTCGGTTCGAAGAAGGCGCCGATGCCGGTCTCGAACAGCACCGTCTTGCCATTCAGCGGGCTGGCGAGCAGCGCGCGGCAGGCCAGCGGGATGCGGTTGTGGTCGTCCGGCGCCAGCCAGCGCTCCCACACCGCGCGCGGTGCGTTGCCGAACATCGCGCCGCCGTCGAGCTTCTGCGAGTTGCCGAGCAGGGACCAGAGTTTCATGGCGATGGCCTCATGGCGGGATGTCCTCAGGACGTGCGAACGGGCCGTTCGATGGCGTAGAGCCGTTCGGTGCAGGCCTCGCCCTTGTAGGTGGCCCCGGCGGTGCCGACGTGCTGCAGGCCGAGGCGCTCCAGCAGGTGCAGGCAGGGCGTGTTGCGCGCGTCGCTGGAGGCGATCACGCGCTGCACCGGCGTGTGCGCGAACAGCAGCGCGACCAGCGCCGCCGCGGCCTCGCGGGCGAGGCCCTGTCCCTGCGCCGAGGCCGCCAACGATACGCCGAATTCCGCAGTGCGCTGGTCCGGCGACAACCAGACGCCGAGATCGCCGATCAGGCGGTCGCCGTCCTGCAGGGCGATGCCGATCTGCACCCACTCGCCGGGTTCGAGCCCGGACGCGTTGCGGGCGAGATCGCGTAGCAGCGCTTCGGTTTCGGTCTCCGTCGTCGTCTCCCAGCCCTGGTAGCGCGCGACCCCGGGATCGCCGCGATAGGCGTGGAAGCCGCGGAAGTCGGACACCCGCAGGCGGCGCAGGCGCACGCGCTCGGCGGCGTGGGGCAGATGCAGGAACAGGCTCATGCGGCCCTCAGGGCGTCGCGGCCGGGGCCGGCATCGCCTCGATCTTCGCCTCGCCGACCGGGTTGCGCGGGTCGCTGCCGCCGTGGAGGGTGTTGTCGCGCAGGTTCCACTCGACCGTCTGCAGGTTGCCCCAGGTGTCGCTGGAGCGCTGGCCGCCGGCGGCATCCTGCGGCGTGTGCACGACGTGGCCCATCGCACGCAGCGCGGCGATCACATCGTCCGGCAGCGCGTCGCGCTCGGTGTCGACGACGTCGGGGAGCCACTGGTGGTGGTAGCGCGGCAGCGCGGCGACCTGCTGCGCGTCGAGGCCGTCGACGTAGCCGAGCACCCCCAGCAGCACCATCGTGATGATGCGGCTGCCGCCGGGGGTGCCGAGCACGGCGACGCGATCCTTCGATGCCATGAAGGTCGGCGTCATCGAGCTGAGCATGCGCTTGCCCGGCTGCGGCGCGTTGGCGTCGTAGCCCATCACGCCGAAGGCGTTCGGCACGCCGGGCACCAGCGCGAAATCGTCCATCTCGTCGTTGAGCAGCACACCGGTGCCGGGTGCGACCAGGCCCGAACCGAACAGCAGGTTCACCGTCTGCGTGGCGGCGACGCGGTTGCCTTCGGCGTCGAGGATCGAGAAGTGCGTGGTCTCGTCGTCCTCCAGCGGCGTCGGCTGGCCCGACAGCAGGTCGCTGGGCGTGGCCTTGTCGGGATGGATCGTCGCGCGCAGGCCGGCGGCGTAGTCCGGGTCCATCAGCGTGCGCATCGGGATCTTCACGAAATCCGGATCGCCGAGATAGAACGTGCGGTCGCGGAACGCGCGGCGCATGGCCTCGACCACGAGGTGCACGCGCTCGGCCTGCGGCAATTTCGCCAGGTCCCAGGGTTCGAGGATCTGCAGCATCTCCGCCAGCGCCACGCCTCCGGACGACGGCGGCGGCGCGGTGACGATCTTCCAGCCGTCGTACTCGAACGACAGCGGCGCGCGCTCCTTCACGCGGTAGCCGGCCAGCTCGTCGGCCGTCCACTTCCCACCTTCGGCATTGACGCCGGCCAGCAGCTTCTTCGCGATCGGGCCGCGGTAGAAGCCGTCGAAACCTTTCTCCGCCAGCGTTTCCAGCGTGCGCGCCAGGTCGGGCTGGCGGAACAGTTCGCCTTCCTGCGGCGCATGGCCTGCAGCGAGGAACACGGCCTTCGTGCCCTTGTAGCGTTCCATCACCTCGCGCCGGGCGGCGTAACCCTTGGCGAAGCGCGCGTACACCGGGAAGCCGTCGCGGGCGATGCGGATCGCCGGCGCGAGGCTGGTCTTCAGCGGCAGCCGGCCGTACTGCGTCGCCAGGTGCACCAGCGCCGCCGGCAGGCCGGGGATCCCCGCCGACCACGGCCCGTTCACCGCGCGGTCGCGATCCGGCTTGCCCTGCGCGTCGAGGTACTGCGCGGTGGTCGCCGCGGCCGGCGCGGTTTCGCGCGCGTCGACGAAGACATCGCGACCGGTCTTCGCGTCGTGCAGCAGGAAGAACCCGCCGCCGCCGAGGCCCGAGGAAATCGGCTCGACCACCGACAGCACCGACGACACGGTGACCGCGGCGTCGAAGGCGTTGCCGCCCTGGCGCAGCGTCTCCATGCCGGCCTCGGTCGCGAGCGCGTGCGCGCTGGCGATCGCGGCGCCGGGCGGGTGCGCAGGCGTCGCGCCGGCGTCGGCCGCATGCGCTGCGGGGCCGAAGGCGAACGCGAGCAGCAGCCCGGCGCAGACGGAGACGAAACGGTGGACGACGACGGTCATGCGGCTTCCTCCTGGAGTCTGGCGAGCTTCGCCAGCAGGGCTTCGTGCGATTCGGGATGCGCCGGGTCCGGATCGATGCATTCGACCGGGCACACGACCACGCACTGCGGCTCGTCGAAATGCCCGACGCATTCGGTGCAGCGCGCCGGATCGATGACGTAGATGACCTCGCCCTGCGAGATCGCGCGGTTCGGGCAGGCCGGTTCGCAGACGTCGCAGTTGACGCAGAGTTCGTTGATCTTGAGCGACATGGGGAGGCTTGGTGCGCCGCCGCGACGCGGGCCGCGGCGGCGCGGGACGTCAGGGGCGGATCACTTCGTCTCGACGAAGATGTAATCGACGCCGGACGCCTGGACAGCGGCCTTCACCCGGTCGCTGTCCTCGGGCTTGCCGATGAACAGCAGTTTCACGCCCTTGAGCTTGTCCGGCTTCGCGTCGGCGAACGCGGCGACCACCAGGTCCGCGGCCTTGGCCGAGGACAGCGAGGCCGAGGAATAGGCCAGCAGGTTGCCGGGCAGGATGCCGCGATCGACGTCGGACTTGGCCTTCTCCAGCAGGCGGTCGTAGCTGCCCTGGAAGTCCTGGGTGCTCTCGGCCGGCAGCAGGTAGACGAACGGCGCGCTCGAGACGCCCTGCATGTTGCGCTTGACGATGCCGCTGACGTAATCGCGCCAGGCGCCGGGGTCCTCGTTGGTCGGTGCGACCAGCGGCGCCTGGTCGGCGGCGGCCGGTGCGCTCGCCTGCTTGTCGCAGGCCACCACCGACAGGGCGAAGAAGGCGATCAACAGCAGGCGGACGATGTGCTTCATGGACGAACTCCCCTCATGCGGAAAAGACGATCGGGCGTCGCGAGGACGCGGGGTGCAACGGTGGCCGGGACGCGGAAGCCCCGGCCGCGGGACTCACTCGCGGCTGCGTTGCCATTCGGCCCGCAGCGCGCGATCCACGGCGGCCGGCACGAAGCCGGACACGTCGCCGCCGAGGCGCGACACCTCGCGCACCAGCGACGAGGAAATGAAACCGTATTGTTCGGCCGGCGTCAGGAACAGCGTTTCCACTTCGGGAATCAGGTGCCGGTTCATGCTCGCCAGCTGGAATTCGTACTCGAAGTCCGAGACCGCGCGCAGGCCGCGCAGCAGGACCCCGGCGCCCACTTCGCGCACGAAATGCGCCAGCAGCGAATCGAAACCGCGGACTTCGACGTTGGGGAACCGCGCCAGCGATTCGCGGGCCAGCTCCACCCGGAGCGCCAGCGGCAGCGCCGGGCGCTTGGCCGGGCTTTCCGCCACGCCGAGCACCAGCTTCTCGAACAGCGGCGCGGCGCGCTCGACCAGGTCGAGGTGGCCGTTGGTGATCGGGTCGAAGGTGCCGGGATAGACCGCGATCCGGGCGGCGGGCGGGCTGGAGGCCTGGCTCATGGGCGGCGTCGGGATCGTCACGGACGGGAGTCGCCCCAGTGTAACAGTCGCTCTGCTGCGGCCGGAGAGCCCGCTCAGGCGGCGTCCGCATCCCGCCGGTACAGGGCGTAGCGCACGTCGCGCGTCCGCCCCTCCCGATGCAGGCGCCATCCGGCGCCCGGGTCCGGCGCGGCATCCGCCGGGGATTCGACGTACAGCCAGGCGTCGTCGACCAGGCGGTCGGGCAGCACCGCGAATACCTGCGGCCACAGGCCGGCGGCGAACGGCGGGTCGACGAAGGCGAGGTCGAAGCGCGCGTCGGACCGCCGCAGCCAGGCCAGCGCGTCGTCGTTCGCCACCTGCACGCGGTCGCCGTCGGGCAGCCGCGCGACCACCTCGCGCAGCGACGCCGCCAGCGCCGGATCGCGTTCGACCAGCACCGCCTCGCGCGCGCCGCGCGAAACCGCTTCCAGCCCGAGCGCGCCGGTCCCGGCGAACAGGTCCAGCACCCGCGCCCCCGGCAGCATCGGCTGCAGCCAGTTGAACAGGGTCTCGCGCACCCGGTCCGAAGTCGGGCGCAGGCCGTCGCGATCGGCCACCGGCAGCTTCGTGCCGCGCCAGTGGCCGCCGACGATGCGCACCGTGCCGGTCGCGGCGCCGGCAGGGGACGATCGTGCAGGACGCTGCGGGCGGCGGTTCATCGGGGGGCCGGAAAGGCGGGTGTTAACATGCCGCCATTGTGCCTCGCTTCGCGACGTTCCCCCTCCGCGCCCTGCGCCGAACCGCCTCGCCTTCCCGATGATCCCCTTCTTCCGCCGCAAGAAACCGGACGCGGCAACGCAGGCCGGCACGACCGAAACGACACCGCAGGCCGTCGACACCGTCGACGCGACGCCAGCGGCCGCCCGCGCCGAGCCGGACGCGCCCGCATCCATCGCGGCGGAACCGACGGGGGCCACGCC
>JAEWNA010000133.1 GCA_023392975.1 Pseudomonadota bacterium
CTACGCTCCCGATGCGCGCGTGCAGATGTGGGCGTTCGCGCCATGGGCCGGCGACGTGCTGCACGGTCTCGTCGGCGTGATGGCGGGGCGCGAGGCGCACGGCGCGATGAACGCGCTGTGGCTGCTGCTGCTCGCGGGCGCCGCCGGATCGCTGCTGGCCTCGCTGCGCGCCGCACCGCGGGAGCGCTGGGCCGCGCTCGCGCTGATCGCCAGCCTGCCACCGCTGGTGTGGATGGCCGCCGGGCAGCAGACTGAGCTGGCGGCGACGGCGGCGACGCTCGCGCTCGTCGCGGTCGTCGTGTACGAAGCACCGAGACGGCTGTGGGCGGGCACGGTGCTGTTCGCGGCGCTGTTCGCACTGAAACTGGCGCACGGCCTCGCCGCACTGCCGCTGGTGCTGTGGGCGACGTGGCGGCATCGCGACGCCGTGCCGTGGCGGCGACTGCCAGCGGCGTTCCTGCTGTTTGCGCTGGTCGCGCTGTCGAGCGAAGTCATGGCATGGCGCGCCACCGGCAATCCGCTGCTGCCGCTGTTCAACGATGTCTTCCGGTCGCCGGCCATGCCGCCGATGCAACTCGACGATGCGCGCTGGCATGCCGGTTTCGCACCGGATCTGCCTTGGCGGATGACCTTCGATACGGACCGCTATCTCGAAGGCTGGGACGGCGCGCTCGGGTTCGCGCTGATCGCGCTCGGCGGCCTGTGGCTGCTGGCGCTGCTGCGCAGGGAACGACGCAGCCTGGTGCTCGTCGCATCGCTGGCGATGTTGTTGCCGCTGCTGCCGATGCAGTACGCGCGCTACGCCTGGCCCGGCCTGTTCCTGCTGCTCGCACTGCTGACGGTCGGCGCGGAGGCGCGGCTCGGCAGGCGCACGTTCGCCTTCGGCCTCATCGCGCTGTGCACGCTCGATCTCGCCTACCAGGCGAACGCGAGCTGGCTGCACCACGCGTCCGTGATGAAGCGGACCCTGCGCAGCCCGTTCGACGACACCGCGCTGCTGCGCGACTGGCTGCCGGAGCGCCTGCTGTTGCGCCGATTGCCGGAGGACGACGGCACGGTGCTGGCGACCGACCCCGCGCGCGGTTTCGTCGCGGAACTCGGTGGACGCGGTCGCACGGTGTCGGCGCATGCGCCATGGCTGCAGCGCGAAGCGCAGCGCGCCGATGCCGACGACAGCGGCACCGGCTGGGCGACGCTGCTGTCCGCACACGACATCCGCTGGGCACTGGTCCCCGATGCCAGCGCCTCGCCTGCGCTTCGCGCGGGTCTGCGTCACGCCGGCGCGGAAGCGTTCGCGCGCGAGGGCGGGACGACGCTGTGGCGGCTGCCGCGCACGACACCACGGGACGCGCCGTGAGCCTCACGCGCCAGGGCGGGCACTACCTGCTGTTCGGCGGCCTGCAGTGGCTGCTGGACTGGGGCGTGACCGTGCTCGCCAGCCATTTGGGCCTGCCGATCGAACCGGCCAACGTCTGCGGGCGCATCAGCGGGGCGATGCTCGGCTTCTGGCTCAACGGCACGATCACCTTCGCCGGCGACGACACCCGCGTCGGCGGCGCGCAGCTGCGGCGGTTCGTGTTGCTGTGGCTGTGCACGACAACGCTCAGCACACTGGCGATGGGCAGGATCGACGCGGTGTTCGGCCTGCGCTGGGCATGGCTGGCGAAGCCGGGCATCGAACTGCTGCTCGGCCTCGCCGGATTCCTCGTCTCGCGGCACTGGGTCTACAAGCGCTGACGGCACACTGCGGGTCGTCGATGCAAAGGAAAAACGCCGGCTTTCGCCGGCGTTTTCGGGTGTCGCGCAGGCAGGCGCCTCAGTGCTTGAGGTTCTTGCGCAGACGCTCCAGCGCGCTGAGCTGGGCGAGGCTCATCGCCAGCTGCGACTGGGCCTCTTCGGCCGACATCTTCGGATCCTTGTGTTCCAGCGCGCGCTTGGCTTCCTCCATCGCGGCCTTCACCGCGGCCTCGTCGATGTCCTGCGCGCGCACCGCGGTGTCGGCCAGCACGGTCACGACCTGCGGCTGCACTTCGAGGATGCCGCCGGAGATCGCGAAATCCAGCGTTTCGCCGGCCGCGGTGGTGACGACGACCTTGCCGGGCTTCAGCCGGGTGATCAGCGGCGCGTGGCGCGGCGCGATGCCGAGTTCGCCCTGTTCGCCGGTGGCGACCACGAGCGTGGCTTCGCCGTGGAAGATCTCGGCTTCGGCGCTGACGATGTCGCAACGGATGGTGGCCATGGGTATTCCGGTTCCTCGTAGGGTGGGCCTCGGCCCACCGCTCTTGTCGCAACATCAAACGTTCGTGGACGTCTGATGCCTCGCAATGGTGGGCCAGGGGCCCACCCTACCGCGAGGATCAGGCCGCGAGCTTCTTCGCCTTCTCGACCGCTTCCTCGATGCCGCCGACCATGTAGAACGCCTGCTCCGGCAGGTGGTCGTATTCGCCTTCGACGATCCCCTTGAAGCCGCGGATCGTGTCCTTGAGCGACACGTACTTGCCCGGCGAGCCGGTGAACACTTCGGCCACCGTGAACGGCTGCGAGAAGAAGCGCTCGATCTTGCGGGCGCGGGCCACGGCCAGCTTGTCGTCTTCCGACAGCTCGTCCATGCCCAGGATCGCGATGATGTCCTTCAGCTCCTTGTACTTCTGGAGCGTGGCCTGCACGCGGCGCGCGGTGTCGTAGTGCTCGTTGCCGATCACGTTCGGGTCGAGCTGGCGCGAGGTCGAGTCCAGCGGGTCGACCGCCGGATAGATGCCGAGCGACGCGATGTTGCGCGACAGCACGACGGTCGCGTCGAGGTGGGCGAAGGTGGTGGCCGGCGACGGGTCGGTCAGGTCGTCCGCGGGCACGTACACGGCCTGGATCGAGGTGATCGAACCGGTCTTGGTCGAGGTGATGCGCTCCTGCAGGACGCCCATTTCCTCGGCGAGGGTCGGCTGGTAGCCCACCGCCGACGGCATGCGGCCCAGCAGCGCCGACACTTCGGTACCGGCCAGCGTGTAGCGGTAGATGTTGTCGACGAACAGCAGCACGTCGCGGCCTTCGTCGCGGAAGTACTCGGCCATGGTCAGGCCGGTCAGCGCCACGCGCAGACGGTTGCCCGGCGGCTCGTTCATCTGGCCGTACACCATCGCCACCTTGGACTTGTCCGTGTCGCCCACGACCACGACGTTCGATTCCTGCATCTCGTGGTAGAAGTCGTTGCCCTCGCGGGTACGCTCGCCGACGCCGGCGAAGACCGACAGGCCCGAGTGCTCGGTCGCGATGTTGTTGATCAGCTCCATCATGTTGACCGTCTTGCCCACGCCGGCGCCGCCGAACAGGCCGACCTTGCCGCCCTTGGCGAACGGGCACATCAGGTCGATCACCTTGATGCCGGTTTCCAGCAGCTCGGTCGACGAGGACTGTTCCTCGTAGGTCGGCGCCGCGCGGTGGATTTCCCAGTGCGCGTCGGCCTGGACCGGGCCCTGCTCGTCGATCGGATTGCCGAGCACGTCCATGATGCGGCCCAGCGTGCCCTTGCCCACCGGCACCGAGATGGCGCGGCCGGTGTTCACGGCGATCAGGTTGCGCTTCAGGCCGTCGGTGGAACCGAGGGCGATCGTGCGGACCACGCCGTCGCCGAGCTGCTGCTGGACCTCGAGGGTGATCTCGGTGTTCTGCACCTTGAGCGCGTCGTACACCTTCGGCACGTCGGCGCGCGGGAATTCGACGTCGACGACGGCGCCGATGATCTGGACGATCTTGCCTTGCGTGTTGGCGGCGGTATTCATGGAGGTTCCCGATTCGAAAAAGTCTTGTTGCATGAGTCGATCCGTCATCGTCGCGTCGTCAGACCGCGGCCGCGCCGCCGACGATTTCGGAGATTTCCTGGGTGATCGCGGCCTGGCGGGCCTTGTTGTAGACCAGGTTCAGCGTGCCGATCAGCTTGGTAGCGTTGTCGCTGGCGGCCTTCATCGCCACCATGCGCGCCGCGTGCTCGGAGGCCACGTTCTCCATCACCGCCTGGTACACCAGCGACTCGATGTAGCGGGTCAGCACGTGGTCGAGCACGGTTTGCGCGTCCGGCTCGTAGATGTAGTCCCAGTCGTGGTGGGCGACCGCCGTCTCCGACGCCGGAAGCGGCAGCAGCTGGTCGAACGCCGCGCGCTGGGTCATCGTGTTGACGAAGTCGTTGTAGACCAGGAACACCTTGTCGACCTGGCCGTTGCTGTAGGCGTCCAGCATCACCTTGATCACGCCGACCAGTTGGTCCACGCGCGGGGTGTCGCCGAGGTGCGTTGCGGAGGCGAGCATGCCGACCTTGATGCGGCGGAAGAACACCGTCGCCTTCTGGCCAATGGTGACCACGTCGACGTCGACGCCCTGCTCCTGCCACTTGCGGATGTCGCCGAGCAGCTTGCGGAACAGGTTGTTGTTGAGGCCGCCGGCGAGGCCGCGGTCGGACGAGACGATGATGTAGCCGACGCGCTTGATCTCCTTGCGCTCCACCAGGTACGGATGGTGGAACTCGGAGTTAGCCTGCGCGAGGTGGCCGATGACCTGCTTCATCGCGCGCGCGTACGGACGCGAGGCCTTCATCCGGTCCTGCGCCTTGCGGATCTTGGAGGCCGAGACCATTTCCAGCGCACGCGTCACCTTGCGGGTGTTCTGCACCGACTTGATCTTGGTCTTGATTTCTCTGCCGCCTGCCATCGCTTTTTCCCGTAGGGCGGGTCTCGACCCGCCGTTGCAGAATTCGCCGTCGCCGAAGGCGGGTCGAGACCCGCCTTATGAAGCCGTTACCAGGTACCGGTCTTCACGAACTCCTCGATGCCCTTCTTGAAGGTGCCTTCGATCTCGTCGTTCCAGTTGCCGGTGGCGTCGATGTTGCCCATCAGGTCGCCGTAGGTGTTGGCGAAGTGGGACTGCAGGCCGGCTTCGAACGCGAGGATCTTGGCGACCGGCACCGCGTCCATGTAGCCCTTGTCGACCGCATAGATCGACAGCGACTGCTGGGCCACCGACATCGGCGCGTACTGCTTCTGCTTCATCAGTTCGGTGACGCGCTGGCCGCGCTCGAGCTGCTTGCGGGTGGCTTCGTCGAGGTCCGAGGCGAACTGCGCGAATGCGGCGAGCTCGCGGTACTGGGCCAGCGCGATGCGGATGCCGCCCGACAGCTTCTTCATGATCTTGGTCTGCGCGGCGCCGCCGACGCGCGACACCGAGATGCCGGCGTTCACGGCCGGACGGATGCCGGCGTTGAACAGGTCGGTCTCGAGGAAGATCTGGCCGTCGGTGATCGAGATCACGTTGGTCGGCACGAACGCCGAGACGTCGCCGGCCTGCGTTTCGATGATCGGCAGCGCGGTGAGCGAACCGGTCTTGCCCTTCACGGCGCCGTCGGTGAACTTCTCGACGTACTCCTCGGACACGCGCGCGGCGCGCTCGAGCAGGCGGCTGTGCAGGTAGAACACGTCGCCCGGGTACGCTTCGCGACCCGGAGGGCGGCGCAGCAGCAGCGAGATCTGGCGGTAGGCCACGGCCTGCTTCGACAGGTCGTCGTAGATGATCAGCGCGTCTTCGCCGCGGTCGCGGAAGTATTCGCCCATGGTGCAGCCGGAGTAGGCGGCGATGTACTGCATCGCGGCCGACTCGGACGCCGACGCGGCGACGACGGTGGTGTAGGCCATCGCGCCGTTCTCTTCGAGCTTGCGCACGATGTTCGCGATGGTCGAGTTCTTCTGGCCGATCGCGACGTAGATGCACTTGATGCCCGAGTGCTTCTGATTGATGATCGCGTCGATCGCCAGCGCGGTCTTGCCGGTCTGGCGGTCGCCGATGATCAGCTCGCGCTGGCCGCGGCCGATCGGGATCATCGAGTCGACCGACTTGTAGCCGGTCTGCACCGGCTGGTCGACCGATTTGCGCCACACCACGCCCGGGGCGATGGTTTCGACCGGCGCCTTCAGCTTCGCTTCGATCGGGCCCTTGCCGTCGATGGCTTCGCCCAGCGCGTTGACCACGCGGCCCAGCATCTCCGGGCCGATCGGCACGGACAGGATCTGGCCGGTGGTCTTGGCGGTGTCGCCTTCGCGCAGGTCTTTGTAGTCGCCGAGGACCACGGCACCGACCGAATCGCGCTCGAGGTTCAGCGCGAGGGCGAAGGTGTCGCCCGGCAGCTCGATCATTTCGCCCTGCATCACGTCGGCCAGGCCGTGAATGCGCACGATGCCGTCGGACACCGAGGTGACGGTGCCTTCGTTGCGCGCCTCGGCGGCGAGCTTGACCTTCTCGATGCGGGTCTTGATCAGTTCGCTGATTTCGGACGGGTTGAGCTGGGAGGTAGCCATGGTTGTTTCCTGGGTAGGACGGGCGCGGGCCCGCCGTTACGAATTGATTAGTGCGCGAGCGCCGACTGCAGGCGGGCGAGCTTGCTGCGGAGCGAGCCGTCGATCACCACGTCGCCGGCGTCGATCACCGCGCCGCCGATCAGCGCCTCGTCCACCGAGGTCTCGATCTCGACGTCGCGACCGAAGCGGCGCTTGAGCGCGGCCTTGATCGTGTCCAGCTCCGCGGCCGGCAGCGCCGTCGCCGAGGTCACCTTCGCCTTCACGATGCGCTCGGCGTCCGCGCGCAGCTCCTCGAACAGGCCCGCGATGTCGGTCAGCAGCGGCAGGCGGCGGTTGTCCGCCAGCAGCGCGAGGAAGTCGCGGAGCGTCTCGGAAGCGCCCTCCGGCGCGAGCAGCGTGATCGCGTCGTCACGGCCGAGCTGCGGGTGGCCGAGCAGCGCGTGCACGGCCGGGTCCGCGGCGACGCGCGCCGCGAAGGCGAGCGCGTCGGACCACGTCGCGGCGGTACCGGCTTCGCTCGCGATCGCGTAGGCGGCGCGGGCGTAGGGGCGGGCGAGGGTGAGGGCCTGGCTCATCGGAGTCTCCGTGCCGTCAGAGCTGGGCGGCGAGATCGTCGATCAGCGCCTTGTGGGCGTTGGCGTCGATCTCGCGCTTCAGCAGCTTCTCGGCGCCCGACACGGCCAGGGCGGACACCTGCTTGCGCAGGTCTTCCTTGGCGCGGTTGGCGGCGGCGGCGATCTCGGCCTCGGCCAGCGCCTTCTGGCGACCGGCTTCGGCCACGGCGTCGTTCTTGGCCTGGTCGACGATCTGGTTCGCGCGCTGGTGCGCCTGCTCGATGATCTCGTTGGCCTTGGCGCGCGCGACCTTGAGCTCCTCGTTGACCTTCTCTTCGGCCTGGGCGAGGTTCTTCTGCGCGTTGTCGGCGGCGGCCAGGCCGTCGGCGATCTTCTGCTGACGTTCCTCGATCGCCTTCATCAGCGGCGGCCAGATGAACTTGACGGTGAACCAGATGAGGATCGCGAACGAGATCATCTGGCCCAACAGGGTGATATTCGGATTCATGACGTGCCCTGAGGAAGCGTGTCCTGCGAATCGGCGCGGACCGCGGGCCGAAGCCCGCGAGCCGCGCACTGGAAGACGCGAGCCGGCGCCGCCGGCCCGCGCCCGTGCCGATTACTGCTGGAGAGCAGCCAGCAGCGGGTTCGCAAACGCGAACATCATCGCGACGCCGACGCCGATCAGGAACGCGGCGTCGATCAGGCCGGCGAGCAGGAACATGCGGCCCGACAGCATCGGGACCAGTTCCGGCTGGCGCGCGGCGGATTCGAGGAACTTCGAACCCATGATGCCGATGCCGAGCGCTGCGCCGAGCGCGCCGAGACCGACGATCAGGCCGATGGCGATGGCGGTGAAGCCCTGGACGTTGGCGATGAATTCCATGGTGAACTCCGGATTGAACGAGATGGATGAAGGAAGCGTGGAGGGTTGAAACGAAGACGTCTGAACTTTGGATCAGTGGTGCTCGTGCGCCATCGCCAGGTAGACGACGGTCAGCACCATGAAGATGAAGGCCTGCAGCAGGATGATCAGGATGTGGAAGATCGCCCAGCCGGCATTGATCAGCACGCCCGGCACGAAGGTGGCCCACGAGGCGAACAGGCCGGCGATCAGCATGAACAGCAGCTCGCCCGCGTACATGTTGCCGAACAGTCGCATGCCGAGGCTCACCGGCTTGGACAGGTATTCGACGAGATTGAGGAAGAGGTTGAACGGGGCCAGGATGATGGCCATCACGCCGTGGCCGTGGAACGGGGCGGTGAACAGCTCCTTGGTGAAGCCGCCGAAGCCCTTGGCCTTGATCGAGTAGAAGATGATCAGCAGGAACACGGTGATCGACATGCCGAACGTGGTGTTGACGTCGGCGGTCGGGACCACGCGCAGGTAGGTGTGGTGCGCGGTTTCCTCGCCGGCGACCCAGGCGATGATCCGGCCCGGCAGGTCCAGCGGCAGCAGGTCCATCGTGTTCATGAACACGACCCAGACGAAGATCGTGAGCGCCAGCGGCGCGATGAAGCGGCGGTCGCCGTGGAAGGCGTCCTTGACCTGGCTGTCGACGAACTCGACCACGATCTCGACGAAGGCCTGCGCCTTGGAGGGCACGCCCGAGGTCGCCTTGCGCGCCTGGGTCCACAGCAGCAGGCAGGCCAGCAGGCCCAGGCCCAGCGCGATCACCCACGAGTCCAGATGGAAGCCCTGGCCGGCCACTTCGACCCGGTTGTGGGTCAGGTGATGCACGATGTACTCGGTCAGCCCGCCGCCACTCTTCTCAGCACTCACGCCGTCGTCCTCGATTACCTACGGGTCACTTACTACGGGTCATTGCCACTGGTCTCGCCGCGGGAAACGCCGCGACGATGGAGTCACGCGATCCGCGCGGTCCGCAGCGCTCAGGGCGAGCGCAGGCCGGACCTCGCGGCGAACAGCACGCCTGCCGCGGCCGCGGCCGCACCGGCGAGCGCCGGCACCGCCGGCAGCTTCCACACGGCGATCGCGAGCCACAGGCCCACGGCCACCACGATCCATTTCGCCGCCACTCCGAGGAGCAAGCGACCGAATGCCATGTCCGCGCCGACCACGTGGCCGGGGAACGCGCCCCAAGCCGCCAGGGCGGTCCCGAGCGTCATCGCGGCGCCCCCGACCAGCGCGGCGAGCGCGGCCGGACCTCCGAACGTCAGACAGGCCGCGGCGGTGATCGCGACCGCAACGGCCTGCAGCAGCACCGTGCGTCGCGCCAACCGGCGGCCCGCGGCGACAGAATTCAGCACGCGGCACCCGGGGAATTGACGGAGACGACAGGGCGGCCTTGGCGCCGATGGCAGCCGAAAACCGTCCTGCGAAGCCGCAAAAGTATAGCAGCGGCCGCTTTTCCGCGGCAACCGCGGCCATGGTCGAACCCGGCACACGCCCAGCCCCGCCCGAACGGCCGCAAGGCATTGAAATCGCTGGACTCATGCGCCGCAGGACGACCGTCGTCACATTCGCGACCGGCCCTAGCCCCCCCCGGGAACTTCCTGCCCGGCCCCCGGTCCATCCTGCCGTCCTGCACGACGCATTCGGCCGTACCTCGGCGGCCCGCAGGCATCGGAGCCCCGGCATTCCCCGGCCGGGGCTCCTCTTTCATGTGCGGCACTCAGCCGTCCAGCGCCCAGTCGGCGGCGGCTTCGGCGTGGATCCGGGCGGTGTCGAACAGCGGCACGTCGGCGTCGCCCTCGCCCACCAGCAGGCCGATCTCGGTGCAGCCGAGGATCGCGCCCTGCGCACCGCGCGCGACCAGGCCGGCGATGATGGCGCGATAGTCGTCGCGCGATGCCTCCCGCAGCTGCCCGAGGCACAGTTCGTCGTAGATCACGCGATGCACGCGTTCGCGGGCGTCGGCCTCGGGCACGAGCACGTCGATGCCCGCGGCCTCGATGCGTTCGCGGTAGAACGCCTGTTCCATCGTGAAACGGGTGCCGAGCAGCGCGACGCGATCCAGCCCGGCGGCGCGGATGCGCGCGGCCGTGGCGTCGGCGATGTGCAGCAGCGGAATGTCCACCGCGGCTTCGATCGCCGGGGCGACGCGGTGCATGGTGTTGGTGCACAGCACGATCGCCTCCGCGCCCGCCGCGCGCAGCCCGCGCGCGGCGTCGGCGAGCAGGGCGCCAGCTTCGTCCCAGCGATCGGCATGCTGCAGCGCCTCGATCCCGGCGAAGTCGACGCTGTGCAGCACGAGCTTCGCCGAATGCAGGCCGCCGAGGCGTTCGCGCACGCGCTCGTTGACGATGCGGTAATAGGGAACGGTGGATTCCCAGCTCATTCCGCCGAGCAGGCCCAGCGTGCGCACGCCCTACTTCTTCTTCGGGATATAGAGGTCCGTGATGGTGCCGTCGAAGACCTCGGCGGCCATGCCCACCGACTCGCTGAGCGTGGGATGCGGATGGATGGTGTGGCCGATGTCGGCGACTTCGCAGCCCATCTCGATCGCCAGCGCGGCCTCGGCGATCAGGTCGCCCGCGTGCACGCCGACGATGCCGGCGCCGATGATGCGATGGCTGGCTTCGTCGAAGATCAGCTTGGTGAAGCCCTCGGTGCGGCCAATGCCGATCGCACGGCCGGAAGCGGCCCACGGGAACTTGCCGACGCCGACCTTCAAACCCTTGGCCTTCGCTTCGGTCTCGGTGACGCCGACCCACGCGATCTCGGGATCGGTGTAGGCGACCGACGGGATCACCCGTGCGACCCACTCCTTCTTCTCGCCCGCGGCGACCTCCGCGGCGAGCTTGCCTTCGTGCGTCGCCTTGTGGGCGAGCATCGGCTGGCCGATGATGTCGCCGATCGCGAAGATGTGCGGCACGTTGGTGCGCATCTGGCGGTCGACTTCGATGAAGCCACGCTCGGTGACGGCGACGCCGGCCTTGTCCGCGTCGATCTTCCTGCCGTTCGGCGAACGGCCGACGGCGACCAGCACGCGATCGTAGGTGTCGCTCGCGGGAATGCTCGCGCCGTCGAAGCTGCAGACGATGCCCGCCTTCGTCGACTTCGCCTCGACGACCTTGGTCTTCAGATGCACGGCGACGCCCTGCTTCTTCAGGCGGTCGGCGAGCGGCTTGATCAGATCGGTGTCGGCGCCCGGCATGATCTGGTCCATGAATTCGACCACGGTGACCGCCGCGCCCAGCGCGCGGTACACCGTCGCCATTTCCAGGCCGATGATGCCGCCGCCGACGACGAGCAGCGACTTCGGCACGTCGGCCAGCATCAGCGCGTCGGTGGAGTCCATCACGCGGGCGTCGTCCCACGGGAACGCCGGCAGCTTCACCGGCTGCGAGCCGGCGGCGATGATGCACTGCTCGAAACGCACGAGCTGCGTGCCGGCCTCGCCTTGCACTTCGATCTCGTTCGCCGACACGAACCGGCCGGTGCCCTGCACCACCCGCACCTTGCGCTGCTTGGCCATGCCGGACAGGCCCTTGGTGAGCTGGCCGACGACCTTGTCCTTGTAGCCGCGCAGGGTGTCGAGCGCGATGGTGGGTGCGCCGAAGTCGATGCCGTAGTCCTTCGCGTGCGCGGCTTCGTCGATCACGTTCGCCGCGTGCAGCAGCGCCTTCGACGGGATGCAGCCGACGTTGAGGCAGACGCCGCCGAGGCTCGCGTAGCGCTCAACCAGCACGGTGTCGAGGCCGAGGTCGGCGCTGCGGAACGCAGCGGTATAGCCGCCCGGGCCGGCGCCGAGCACCAGCATGCGGCACTCGATGTCGGCCTTGCGGCCCGACGCGGCAGGTGCGGCCGTGCTTTTCACCTCTCCCCCCGGGAGAGGTCGCTGCGCAGCAGCGGGTGAGGGTCCGGCGCCCTGCAAGGACGATGCGCTGGCAGCACCCGGGCCCTCATCCGCCCTTCGGGCACCTTCTCCCGACGGGAGAAGGGAGGCCGCGGCGTCGGCCGCTTCGAGGATCGCGATCACGCTGCCTTCGGACACCGCATCGCCGAGCTTCACCCGCAGCTCCTTCACCACGCCGGCGGCGGACGACGGTACTTCCATCGTCGCCTTGTCCGATTCGAGCGTCACCAGCCCCTGGTCCTTCGCGACGGTGTCGCCGACCGCGACCAGCAGCTCGATGACCGGGATGCGCTCGAAGTCGCCGATATCCGGCACCTTCACTTCGATGGACTGGGACATGGGGTTCTCCTCAGGAATTCCGGTTCGTGGCGTCGTCGCGCGCGGCGGCGGCCTCGGCATCGCGCGCCAGGTCGGCCTCCACCTCGCGGGCGGCGTCGTTGGTGGAC
>JAEWNA010000173.1 GCA_023392975.1 Pseudomonadota bacterium
CTCGCAGCTGGCGACCTGCCTGCTCGCACTGCAGCCCGATGCGGCGGAGCGGTTGTGGCTGGTCGCCGGCGGCGCGCCGTACTGGCGCACGTTCCCCGGGCCGCGCGGCTGGCTGCTGCCGCTGGCCTACCGGTTCGCGCCGTGGCTGGCGGACCGCCGCGGGCACCTGCCGGGCCGGACGATCGGTTTCGGCGGACGCGAGGCGCGCGGCGTGATCCGCGACTGGGCCCGCAGCGGGCTCAGCGGCCGCTACGCCGGTGCGGGCCTGGCGGTCGATCTCGAATCCGCGCTCGTCGGCGTGCAGGTGGCGGTGGAGGCCGTGCGGATGGCCGACGACTGGCTGGTGCCGCCGGGATCGCTGGACTGGCTGCTCGGCAAGCTGCGACCGGTGTCGGTGCGTCGCACTGTCCTGGACGCCGCCCAGCTCGGCACCCGCGCCGATCATTTCGCCTGGATGCGACGGCCCGACGCCGTCGCCGACGCGCTGACCGCCGGGCTTCAGGCCTCGTAGCCGTTCGGGTTCATCGACTGCCAGCGCCACGCATCGCGGCACATCGCATCGACATCGAGCGCCGCACGCCAGCCCAGCAGCGTTTCCGCCAGGCGCGGATCGGCATAGACCTCGGCCACGTCGCCGGGGCGGCGGTCGACGATGTCGTAGGGGATCGGCCGGCCGCTGGCGGCCTCGAACGCGCGCACCAGTTCCAGCACGCTGATGCCGCGGCCGACGCCGAGGTTGATCGCGCGGTGCCCGTGCAGCGGGTCGCCCGTGCCGGTGCGTGCGAGCGCGTCGATCGCGTCCACGTGCGCCCGTGCGAGGTCGACCACGTGGAGGTAATCGCGCACGCCGGTGCCATCGATGGTCGGCCAGTCGCCGCCGAACACCTGCAGCCGCTCGCGCCGTCCCACCGCCACTTGGCAGACGTAGGGCATCAGGTTGTCGGGGATGCCGTTCGGCGATTCGCCGATGAGGCCGGAAGGATGCGCGCCCACCGGATTGAAGTAGCGCAGGCTGATCGCGCACAGGCGGGGGTCCGCGGCGCAGGCGTCGACGATGATCTGCTCGGCGATCAGCTTGGTGCGGCCGTAGGGATTGGTCACCGACAGCCGCGCGGTTTCGTCCAGCGGCAGCGCCTCGGGCTCGCCGTAGACGGTCGCCGACGAACTGAAGACCAACCGATCCACGCCGTGGCGCTGCATCGCCTGCAGCAACGCGAGCGTACCTCCGAGGTTGTTGTCGAAGTAGTCCAGCGGCCGCCGCACCGACTCGCCGACCGACTTGAGCGCGGCGAAATGGATCACGGCATCGAAACGGCCGGCGGCGAAGATGCGATCGAGTGCGTCGGCGTCGCGCAGGTCGACGTGGTGCGCCTCGGGCGCGCGCCCGGTCAGCCGCGCGAGGCGGTCGTACACGGCCGGCGCGCTGTTGCTGTGGTTGTCGACGATCACCGCCTCGTGGCCGCGTTCGGCCAGGGCGACGCAGGTGTGGCTGCCGATGTAACCGGCGCCGCCGGTAACCAGAATGCGCATGGAACCTCGGGACCCACGGGAAGGGCGTGCAGGGAAACGGCGTCGCCATGCGGAAACGCGAAAGACGGGCCGGAACGGTCGCGGGTGGCCGGAGCGTCGCGCTTTCCGCGTCCTCCCTGCCGACACCGACCGGGGAAGGCGGCGCCATGCTAGCGCATTCCCTCCGCAGGCGACCCGGCGCCCCGGTGCAGACCGGCACGGCTGGTAGACTTTCCCGCTTTCACGCACTCCGGACATCCGCACGATGCAGGCCCCTCTTCCCGCCCGCGACGACCTCCGCATCGCCATCATCGGCCTGGGCTACGTGGGCCTGCCGCTCGCCGCGTCGTTCGGCAAGCACCATGCGGTCGTCGGTTTCGACATCGATGCCCAGCGTGTCGACGAGCTGAAGCGCTTCCACGACCGCACGCTGGAAACCACCGAAGACGAACTCCGCGCCGCATCGCAGCTGTCCTTCAGCTGCGACGCGAAGGACCTCGAAGGCTGCAACGTCTTCATCGTCACCGTGCCGACGCCGATCGACGCATACAAGCGTCCCGACCTGCGCCCGCTGGAATCGGCCAGCCGCACCGTCGGCCGCGCGATCCGCAGGGGCGGCGTCGCGATCTACGAATCGACCGTGTACCCCGGCGCCACCGAGGAAGCCTGCGTGCCGATCGTCGAGCGCGAATCGGGCCTGAAATTCAACGTCGATTTCTACGCCGGCTACAGCCCCGAGCGCATCAACCCCGGCGACCACCAGCACCGGCTGGAAACCATCATGAAGGTCACTTCCGGTTCCACGCCGAAAGTCGCCGATTTCGTCGACGCGCTGTACGCCGGCATCATCACCGCCGGCACCCACAAGGCCAGCAGCATCCGCGTGGCGGAAGCGGCGAAGGTGATCGAGAACATCCAGCGAGACGTCAACATCGCGCTGATCAACGAACTGGCGCTGATCTTCCATCGCCTCGGCATCGACACCCACGAGGTGCTGGCCGCGTCGGGCACGAAGTGGAACTTTCTGCCGTTCAAGCCGGGCCTGGTCGGCGGCCACTGCATCGGCGTCGATCCCTATTACCTGACGCACAAGGCGCAGCAGATCGGCTACCACCCGGACGTGATCCTCGCCGGTCGCCGCATCAACGACGGCATGGGCCCGCACGTGGCGCAGTGCACGGTGAAGGAGATGACGAAGCGCGGCCTGCCCACCGCCGGCGCGCGCATCCTGGTGCTGGGGCTGGCGTTCAAGGAAAACTGCCCGGACCTGCGCAACACCCGCGTGGTCGACATCCTCGCCGAACTGGGCAGCTACCACGCGCAGGTCGACGTGCACGACCCGTGGGTGGACGCGCATCTCGCGCAAGAGGAATACGGCCTCGCGATGACCGACGCGCCCGCCGAAGGCACTTACGACGCGGTGATCCTTGCCGTCGCCCATCGCGAGTTCATCGACCTCGGCGCCGATGGCATCCGCCGCTTCGGCAAGCCCGGCGCGGTGCTGTTCGACGTGAAGGGCGTGCTGCCGCGCGAGGCGGTGGACGGGCGGCTCTGAGCCACCGAAACCATCGCTTCTCGAACGCATCCGTCGCGCCTGCCCCTGAAAATCCCGTCATCCTCGCGCATGCGAGGACCCAACCCTGACGATCGATCGAGCGTGGGCCCCCGCATGGGCGGATGATGACGATGGATTCCGGCATGCGAGCGTTCTCCCGACCGGCCGCAATCGCGCCTAGAATTGCGGGATTCGCCTCTCCCGGACGCCCCCATGCGCATCCTCGTCACCGGCGCCGCCGGCTTCATCGGTTCCCGACTCACCGAGCGCCTGATCGCTCGCGGCGACGAAGTCCTCGGCTACGACAACCTCAACGACTACTACGACCCGACGCTGAAGGATGCGCGCCTCGCACGGCTGACGCCGCTGCCCGGCTTCTCGTTCGTAAAGGCGTCGCTGGAGGATCGCGACGCGCTCGAAGCCGCATTCGACACCTTCAAGCCGGACCGCGTGGTCAACCTCGCCGCGCAGGCAGGCGTGCGCTACTCGCTTGAGAACCCGCGCGCCTACATCGACAGCAACATCGTCGGCTTCCTCAACATCCTCGAAGCCTGCCGCCATCGCGGCGTCGAGCATCTGGTCTACGCCTCGTCCAGCTCGGTCTACGGCGCCAACCGCAAGCTGCCGTTCGCGGTCGAGGACAGCGTCGACCATCCGGTCAGCCTGTACGCGGCCAGCAAGAAGTCCAACGAGCTGATGGCGCACACCTACAGCCATCTGTTCGGCCTGCCGACCACCGGCCTGCGGTTCTTCACCGTCTACGGCCCGTGGGGCCGCCCGGACATGGCGCTGTTCCTGTTCACGAAGAAGATCCTCGCCGGCGAACCGATCGACGTGTTCAACCACGGCAAGCACACCCGCGACTTCACGTACATCGACGACATCGTCGAGGGCGTGATCCGCACCCTCGACCGCGTGCCCGGCCCCGATCCCGACTACGACCCGCTGCAGCCCTCGCCCGCCACGTCGTCGGCGCCTTACCGCGTTTACAACATCGGCAACAACAGCCCGGTGGAACTGCTGCGCTACATCGAAGTACTGGAGGACTGCCTGGGCCGCAAGGCCGAGAAACGCCTGCTGCCGATGCAGCCCGGCGATGTCCCCGACACCTACGCCGACGTCAGCGCCCTCACCCGCGACACCGGCTATCAGCCGACGACATCGGTGGAAGTGGGCGTGAAGAATTTCGTCGAGTGGTATCGCGGGTTCTACGGCGTCTGACCTCCGGACCTGCGCTTCCGGCGCAATTCAGACCAGCGGGGACACGATCGACTTCCGCGAACGCAGGAGGACCGATCGATGACGATGACGGACGACCCCACCCCCCGCCCTGCGCAGGTCGAGGCCGCCACGCCCTTCGCCGACTGGGACGGCAGCATCGCCGGCGCGCGCACGTTGCAGCGCACGCTGGCGGCACAGGTCTCGCTCGAGGATGGTTTCGCGCAGCCGTTGCGGATCATCGCCGGCTTCGACGT
The DNA here is from genome assembly GCA_023392975.1 of Pseudomonadota bacterium. Classification (GTDB taxonomy): domain Bacteria; phylum Pseudomonadota; class Gammaproteobacteria; order Xanthomonadales; family Xanthomonadaceae; genus Lysobacter_I. The sequence continues at coordinate 4,540 of JAEWNA010000173.1, forward strand.
CGGGTTCGAGGACGCAGGCGCCACCACGCGCGCCGCAGCGGTGCTGCTGGATGCGGAAACGGCCGAGGTGCTGGAAGCGCATGTCGCGCGCGTGCCGACGACGATGCCCTACGTGCCCGGCCTGTTGTCGTTCCGCGAACTGCCGGCGCTGCTCGCGGCGCTGTCGCAACTGTCGCGCACGCCGGATCTGGTGTTCGTCGACGGCCAGGGCATCGCCCATCCGCGCGGGCTGGGCATCGCCGCGCATTTCGGCCTCGTCACCGGACTGCCCACCCTCGGCGTCGCCAAGAAGATCCTTGCGGGCACGCCCGACGGCACGCTCGACGACGTGCGCGGCGCGCACGTGCCGCTGCGGCTGCGTGGGCGCCAGGTCGGCTGGCTGCTGCGCAGCAAACCGCGCTGCCTGCCACTGGTGATCTCGCCCGGGCACCGCGTCGCGATGACGAGCGTCGTGCCGCTGGTGCTGCGGCAGGTCGGCCGCTACCGGCTGCCCGAACCGACGCGGCAGGCCGATGCCCTCGCCTCGCGGCGCCCGAACGCGCCCGCGGCGTGAGCGCCATGCTGCGTCGACATGCCGTTGTCGCACGCCCGGGCGACACTGCGCGCATGCTGCCCGCTTCCCCGACCCGCCTGCTGCCCGCCTGCCTCCTCGCGATCGCGTCCGTCGTGGCAGGATGCGCGTCTGCACCGCAGGAAACCGCCCGCATGCCTTCGCCGCCCGTGCATGCCCTCGTCATCGGCCACCGAGGCGCCAGCGCGCTGCGCCCGGAGCACACGCTGGAGAGCTATCGCAAGGCGATCGAGGACGGCGCGGACATCGTCGAGCCGGACCTGGTCAGCACCCGCGACGGCGTGCTGGTGGCCCGGCACGAAAACGAGATCTCCGGGACCACCGACGTGGCCGCGCATCCGGAGTTCGCCGCGCGCAAAACGACGAAGACCATCGACGGCGAGCGCGTGACCGGCTGGTTCACCGAGGATTTCACGCTGGCCGAACTGAAGACGCTGCGGGCGCGCGAGCGCCTGCCGGAACTGCGCGGCACCGCCCGGGACGGGCAATACGCGATCCCGACCTTCGGCGAGATCGTCGACGTGGTCGAGGCCGAGTCCGTGCGCCACGGGCGCGTCATCGGCCTCGCGCCGGAGATCAAGCACCCGACCTATTTCGCCGGGATCGGGCTGGCGATGGAGGATCGCCTGCTCGACGCGCTTCGGGCGCATGCGTACACGCAGACCGCGCCGGTGATCGTCCAGTCGTTCGAAACCGCGAACCTGCGCGCGCTGCGGACGAAGGTGGCGCGCGGCTCCAACGTGCGACTGCTGCAACTGTTCGGGAGCAGGCACGAGACGCCATACGATACCGTCGCCGCGGGCCATCCGCGCCGCTACGGCGACCTCATGCGCGCCGATGGCCTGCGCGAGGTGGCGCAGTACGCCGACGCCATCGGCCCTGCGTATCGCGACCTCGATCCGCGCGATGGCCGCAGCGCGCTGGTCGACGCGGCCCACGCCGCCGGGCTCGAGGTGATCGTCTACACCTTCCGCCCCGAAAACCATTTCCTCGGCGCCTATGCCGGGGAAGGCGGCCCGGCCGCACGCAGCGAAGCGGGCTCGGTGCGCCAGATCCGCGATGCGCTGGCACTGGGCATCGACGCCTTCTTCACGGACGACCCGGCGCTGGGCCGCCGTGCGGTCGATGGCGACTGAGCCGCTGCAATCGTCGCCAGCCGCGGTCGACGCGCGCAGGATGCCGCCGTCCGTGTAAAGTCGCCGATCCCCATCCGTTCGCGACGCCCGCATGTCCACGCGCCAGTACGTCCTGACCTTCTCCTGCCCCGACAAGCCGGGCATCGTCAACGCCGTCTCGGGTCACCTGTTCGGACACGGCGCCAACATCCTGGAATCGCAGCAGTACAGCGACCCGGACAGTGGCCGGTTCTTCATGCGGACGGTGTTCGCGCTGGTAGAGGCCGGCGCGTCCTTCGAGGCGCTGCGCGAGGCGTTCGCGGTGCCGGCCGGACGCTTCGGCATGCAGTGGACGATGCGCGACCGCAGCGAACACCGGCGCGTGCTGCTGATGGCGTCGAAGTTCGACCACTGCCTCGCCGACCTGCTCTACCGCTGGCGCAACGGCGAGTTGCCGATGGACATCGTGGCCATCGTCTCCAACCACCCGCGCGAGACCTACCGGCATCTCGACTTCGAAGGCATCCCGTTCCATCACCTGCCGCTGCCGCCCGGCGGCAAGGCTGAGCAGGAAGCGCGGCTGTGGTCGCTGATCGAGGAGACGCGCGCCGAACTCGTGGTGCTGGCGCGCTACATGCAGGTGCTGTCGGACGAGTTGTCCGGCAAGCTCGCCGGCCGCTGCATCAACATCCACCACTCGTTCCTGCCGAGCTTCAAGGGCGCGAAGCCGTACCACAGCGCGCATGCCCGCGGCGTGAAGCTGATCGGCGCGACCGCGCACTTCGTCACCGCGGACCTCGACGAGGGGCCGATCATCGAGCAGGACACGCAGCGCGTGAGCCACCACGACACGCCGGCCGACCTGATCCGCATCGGCCGCGACATCGAGCGTCGCGTGCTGGCGCAGGCGCTGCGCTGCTGGCTGGACGACCGCCTGCTGCTCAACGGCCAGCGGACGGTGGTGTTCTCGGTCTGAACGCCGACCCAAACCACGACCGGCCGCGGTGCCGGTTCACTCGGCCAACTGGTGGTCGTAGCTGATGACCCGCGCCAGCTTCCACTGGCCGTCGATCTGCTGCCAGACGTCGATGAACTTGCCCGCCTCGGTCAGGCGATCGGGTTGGCCAGGCTGGAGCGCGAAGAAGCGGTGCTCGCCCATCTGCATGGCGCCGAACCCGTTGAGCATGTAGACGCGCATGCTGCCTTCGACCAGTTCGCGGCGCGCGCGGAAGTTCTGGCCGGTCTCCTGCGCCTTGCAGTTGTCGCGCATGCTCTGCATGAAGGCGGCCCCGGAGTCCGCGGTGCGCCCCCACTTGTCGTGGATGAACTCGAAATCGTCGGCGACCAGCGTGGACAGGACGTCGAGCTTGCAACCGAAGACGGCATCGAAGAGCTGACGGTCTTTCTCGGCCAATACGGCGATGACCTCAGGCGACGGCGGTTCTGCGCCAGGCGTGAGGTGGATCTCCGCTTTCGGCGGCTCGCCGGCATGGACGCAGGCGCAGGCGAGGAGCAGCAGGCAGGTGATGGGCAAACGACGCATGACGCACTCCCGTCGAGGTGGTGCGTGCATCCTATCCGGGTGCTGCCGACGGCGACAGGCCATCTCGATCCATCGTGGCGGTCATGGCCGGACACACCGTCGAGCAGGATTGGGCGCAAGGCGCGACCGGCGCGACCGGCGCGTCCCGGGTGTCCCGACGGGAACGCCGGCAGACCTCGATAAAAAAAAGCCGCGGAATCGTCTCCTTACGACTCCGCGGCATGCGACACCGCCGGCGAGCAGCGTCGCGATGCGTTCCGGCCTTGGGGTTCCGGAACGCCGATGCATCGTCCCTGGCGCATCGTGTCACTCGGGCGCAGCCGCATGCTCGTCCATGCGGGCGCTTCGGGGGCGGGCCGTCCACTGACGAGGTTTCCGGGCCCGCCCCCTCCGCATCTCAATCTTCGCTGTCGTCGCCTCCGTCCTCGCCGCGCGGAGCATCGGCCGCGACGAACTTCGAACGCAGGTCAGCTTCCAGCTTCGCGGCGACGGCCGGATTCTCCTTGAGGTACTGGCGGGCGTTCTCCTTGCCCTGGCCGATGCGCTCGCCGCCGTAGCCGTACCAGGCGCCGGACTTGTCGACCAGCTTGGCGTCGACGCCCATGTCGATCAGCTCGCCCTCGCGGCTGATGCCTTCGCCGTAGAGGATTTCGGTGACGATCTGCTTGAACGGCGGGGCGAGCTTGTTCTTGACGACCTTGATCTTGGTCTGGTTGCCGATGATCTCGTCGCCCTTCTTGATGCTGCCGATGCGACGGATGTCCAGGCGCACCGAGGCATAGAATTTCAGCGCGTTGCCGCCGGTGGTCACTTCGGGGCTCTGGCCGGGCATCATCACGCCGATCTTCATGCGCAGCTGGTTGATGAAGATGACCAGGCAGTTGCTGCGCTTGATGTTGCCGGTGAGCTTGCGCAGGGCCTGGCTCATCAGGCGGGCCTGCAGGCCGGGCAGCTGGTCGCCCATCTCGCCTTCGATTTCGGCTTTCGGCGTGAGCGCGGCGACCGAGTCGATCACGACCACGTCGACGGCATTGGAGCGCACGAGCATGTCGGCGATTTCGAGCGCCTGTTCGCCGGTGTCGGGCTGCGACAGCAGCAGGTCGTCGATGTTGACGCCCAGCTTCTGCGCGTAGATCGGATCCAGCGCGTGCTCGGCGTCGATGAAGGCCGCGGTGCCGCCAGCCTTCTGGCACTCGGCGATCGCCTGCAGGGTCAGCGTGGTCTTGCCGGAGGATTCCGGCCCGTAGATCTCGACGACACGGCCCTTGGGCAGGCCGCCGATACCCAGCGCGATGTCCAGCATCAGCGAGCCGGTGCCGATCGCCTCGACCACTTCGACCGGGCGGTCGCCCATGCGCATCACCGAGCCCTTGCCGAACTGCTTGTCGATCTGGCTCAGGGCCGCGGAAAGGGCGCGCTTCTTGTTCTCGTCCATCGTGGAATCCTCGTCAGTGGATGGGGTGTCTATGTGTGAATCAGGAGTGGCGTCAGGTTAGGGAGCGCCCGTCGCAAAACCTGCGACGCCTGGGAAATTAGTGCGGGATGCGCATGGCGAGGATCGGGGAATGGCGGATCGCGGGGTCGGAAAAGTCCGCACTGCGCTCAACGGTTCGGCCGGACCAGCCCGCAGTACAGGCCCTCGATCGCGAAGTCCTGGTCGGGCAGCACTTCGATCGGCCGGTAGTCCGGGTTGCGCGGCAACAGGCGGATGCGGTCCCTGCCCTTCTTGAGCAGCTTGACCGTGATCTCGTCGTCGATGCGGGCGACCACGATCTGGCCGTCGCGCGCCTCGCGGGTGCGATACACGCCGATCAGGTCGCCATCGAAGATGCCCTCGTCGATCATCGAGTCGCCCTGCACCTTGAGCAGGTAGTTCGGCGCGGGCGAGAACAGCGCGCGGTCGAGCAGGACGTAGTCGTCGGAGCGCAGGTCGGCACCGATCGGCAGGCCGGCAGCCACGCGGCCCAGCACCGGCAGGCGCAGGGCATGGTCGGGCAGCTGCGGCTCGGCCGGCTGGTCGAGGGCATCGTTGGCGGCCTCGTGGACCAGCCGGATGCCGCGTGCCTGCCCGGGCACCCGGCGGATGACCCCGGCCTGCTCCAGCGCCTCCAGGTGGTACTGGGCGGCGCGCACGCCCTTGAAGCCCATGGCGTGGGCGATCTCGGTCTGCGAAGGCGGGACCCCGTCGGCGGCGATGCGCTCGGTGATCAGGGCGAGGATGGCGTGCTGGGTATCGGTCAGGTCCATGGTTAGTAGTATTACTACTAACGACAACCTTCGTCAACCGGACCTCCTAGACCGTCGACGCGCCCGGCATCGGCGGGACCGCGCACCGGTACAGCAGGCGCCCCCAGGCGAACTGCGTCACCGCGTCGAGCAGCAGCAGGCCGAGGAAGAGCCGCGACGCCATCCGCTTGACCTCGGGCGGGCGACTGCGCGCGAACCAGAAGGCGAACGCGACCAACTCGCTCGCCAGGCCGATGACGTAGCCGACAAGCGTCGCAGGGACGATCAGGATCCACCAGGACGTCGGCTGCGCCTGCGGCAACAACGCCCACAGCCCGTCCATGCCCGCGGGAATCAGCCACCAGCAAACGAGCCCGACCACCAGGCCCGAGAGACCCGGCCAGAAGGGTCGCCACCAGCGTTCGAGGCGGTCGCGCGCCAGCGTGTCCGGGTTGTGCACGCACAGGAAGCCGACAATGACGGCCACCCCGGTCATCACCATGAAGGTTGGAAGCCACCATTCAACGATGAATCGCGCGACGTCCGGCGCATGGTTGCCGAGCTTCACGACGCGCTCGTCCGGCCCAGCCATCAGCATGGCCGACGCCGCGATGACAGCGGCCACGGCAAGGGCGGTCCAGTTCAGGCTGCGGGAAGTGAGGGCCCAACGCAGCGACACCAGCGTCAGTGCCTCCGGGTCCAGCCAGTGCCGGAGGCGGAGCAATCCCAACATCGCCGCGAATGCGATCCAGGCGACGGCCAGCAACACCATCGGGTACGACAGTGAAAACAGCGTCTCGACGAGCGCGTGCGGGAGCCGTGTCGCGAACTCCCGTATCGGCAGTGGCCCCGAATCGAAGGCGGACGCCACGCCGGCGAACCAGACCAGGCACCACAGCGCGAATGCCAGCGCCAGCAGCGCATCGCGTTCCAAGCCGTTTCGCAATCGGGCGCGCGCCATCAGGGATGCGCGATCAGATCGTCCAGCCCTCGCAACGCCGCCGCCACCGTCTGCCGGCGCACGGCCTCCCGATCGCCGTCGAAGTGGAAGACGTCGGCGCGGGCATAGCCGCCGCGGCGCTTCCAGCCGATCCACACCGTGCCGACCGGCTTGTCGGGCGCGCCGCCGCCGGGGCCGGCGATGCCGGTGACCGCGACCGCCACGCCCGCCCCCGAGTGCACGAGCGCGCCGGAGACCATCTCGATCGCGGTTTCCCGGCTCACGGCGCCGTATTGCTCCAGCGTTTCCGGGCGCACGCCGAGCATCGCCTGCTTGGCTTCGTAGCTGTAGGCGACCATGCCGCAGTCGAACCAGTCGGACGACCCGGCAATGTCGGTGACGGTCTTGGCGATCCAGCCGCCGGTGCAGCTCTCGGCGGTGACCAGGCTCAGGCGGTGGGCGCGGAACCGCTCGCCCAGGGCCTCGGCGCGGCTGCGGAGATCGGAATCGGTGGGCAGGGTCATGCGGCTTCCCGGCACCGGCGGGGGCCGGGCATGCCGGCATGATAACGAGTCGCCGCCTGCGCCGGCTTCAACCGGGACGCAAGCCTGAACGCGGACGCCCCGCCGGGAGGCGGGCCGTCGTGCACGACGCCGGGAACGTCGCTCAGTACTTCAGCCGGAAGGTCACGCCGTAGGTGCGCGGGGCGCCGAGGTAGCCGTTCCACGAACCGGTCTGCAGCGGCGCATCGATCACGACCTGGTAGTACTCCACGTCGGTGAGGTTCTGCGACCAGAAGTCCACGCTCCAGCGATCGTTGGCCGAGCCCAGCGTGAGACGCGCGTTGGCGAGGGTGTAGGCGTCCTGCTGCTTCTGCGGATCGAGGTCGGAACCGGTGTTGTACGAGGACATGTACTTCGCGCCGAGGTGCGCGCCGGCCTTCAGCGTGCCGATGCGCCAGTCGTAGCCCACCGAGGCCGTCGCCGACCACTTCGGTGCGAAGCTCGGGCGGCTGCCGGGCAGCAGCACGAGGTCGGTATCGGGCAACGGGTCATGGCCGTAGCGCGTGTCGGCGTAGGTCAGGCCGCCCTGCACCATCCAGCCGCCGGTCTTCCACAGCAGCTCCGCGTCCAGGCCCTGCGAGGTCACCTTGGGGATCGAGCGGACCACGAAGCTCGTGCCGAGGAAGCTGTTGAGCTGGAAGTCGGAATATTCCTGGTGGAACAGGGTCGCATTGAGCAGCAGGTTGCCGCCGAGCCAGGTGGTCTTGGTGCCGAGTTCGTAGCTGTCGACGAATTCCGCCGCGAACGAGGTGTCGTCCACCGGGACGATGCCCGAGGTGCCGCTGGACAGGCCGGTGTTGGACTGCACGCGGTCGAGGTTGAAGCCGCCCGCCTTGTAGCCGCGCGCGGCGGAGAAATACGCCATCGCGTGCTCGTTGAAGCGGTAGGCGGCCTTGAAGGTACCCGACCATTCGCGCTCGTCGCGGCTCTGGTCGGTGGCGCGGCCGTTGTGCTGGACGTTGGTCCACGGCAGGCAGGAGAAGCCGACCACGGTCGGCGCCGCGGCCGAGGCCTGGGCCACGGTCAGCCCGCGCGCCACCAGCGCCGCGACCACCTGCGCCGGATTGCCGAGCATCGCGGCGCAGCCGAGGCCACCGTTTGGGTTGCTGTAGCGCGAGGCCAGGTCCTTCTTCTCGATCGTGTAGCGGAGGCCGAACGTCAGGTCCAGCGCATCCGTGGCGCGCCAGGTGTTGTTGGTGAACAGCGCCATGGTCCTGGCGTTCTGCTCGTAATGATCCGCCGCGGCATGGCCGGCGAACACCGTGCCGAAGGGCAGCCCCGACGCCTGCGACAGGAACAGCGGCGCGGTCGGGCTGGAGGCCAGCGCGGGATTGATACGCGACAGCAGCGCGATCGACAGGTAGGGCTCGTAGGCCGAACCGACGCGATAGGACTCGTTGCGCGTCAGCGTCTCGTCGGCATAGAACGCACCCACCAGCCAATCGACCTTGTCGCCGCCGCCGGCCAGGCGCAGCTCCTGGCTGAAGGTATCGAATGCGGTGTAGTTGTCGCCCTTCTGCGCATTGCGGTACAGGATGTCCGCCGAGCTGTAGTCGAAGTCGATGCCGTTGATCGACTGCCAGTCGCGCTGCGCGGTGATCGAGGTCAGCTTGGCGCCGCCGAACCACGGCGTCTCCCAGTCGACCTGCGCGGCGATGCCCTTGTCCTTGATGTACTGCTCGGTGCCGCGGTTGGCCCACGACTGCCACGCGAACGGGTCGGCGACCGGCGCCACGCCGGAGTCGGCCGCCAGCGCATCGATGATCGCCGCCGTCGGCCCGCGGATCGTGGTGACGTTGGTGCAGCAGTTCTCGTCGCGGTTGGTGAAGTCGCCGGTGAGCAGGATCTCGAGGGTGTCGGTCGGCTGCAGCAGCAGCTGGCCGCGGAAGGTGTGGAAGTTCTGGTCCTGGTCCTCGCGCTCGGTCCGCGGACCGGCGCCCACGTGCACGTCCATGAAGCCGTCGCGCTTGCGCTGCGAGGCGTACACGCGGAAGGCCGCCACGTCGTTGAGGCCGTCGCTGTAGGCACCGGCCACGCCGAGCGCACCGTAGTTGCCGACCGTGACCTCGGCCTCCGCATGCTGCTGGAAGGTCGGGCGGCGGGTGACCACGTTGATCACGCCGGCCGAGGTGTTCTTGCCGAACAGCGTGCCCTGCGGACCCTTGAGCACCTCGATCCGGTCGAGTTCGCCCAGGTCGGTGAAGCCGACGCCGTTGCGCGGACGGTACACGCCGTCGATGACGATGCCGACCGAGGATTCCAGGCCGGCGTTGTCGCCGACCGTGCCGATGCCGCGGATGCGGGCGACGGTCTGGGACTCGCTCTGTGTGCTAGTGACGGTCAGCCCCGGCACCACCGTCTGCAGGTCCTTGATGTCGCGGACGCCGCTCTGCTCCAGCGCGCGCCGCGACAGCGCGGTGACGACCACCGGCACGTCCTGCAGCGCCTCTTCGCGCTTCTGCGCGGTGACGGTGAGCCGGTCGAGCGGGGCCGCCTGGTCGTCCTCCCCGGCGGGATCGGCGGCCAGCGCGAGCGGCGCCTGGCCGAGGCCGATCATGGCGATCAGCAGCGCATGGCTGAGTCGCGTGCGCTGCGGTACATGGCGATGCATCATCGTTCCCCTCGTCGCGATTCGTGGATCGTGCGTTCGTCTTTGTCGTTGACTGCGTCCGCGCACCGACGGGACGATCTCCAGTCCGGATCGCCATGGGGGGGAGACGGCGAGGAACGGGACGACGGAGGGCGGAGAGGCAGTACGACGAAGGTAGCACAGGCCATCGCCGCGCGTGAGGGGAGGCCGGCACGGGATCGACGCCGGCGGCGGCGTCATTCCCCGCCGCGACGATCCCCTACGAATCGCGCGAATCCTTCGACGAAATGCCGCAGCTGTTCGAGGGTGGCAGCATCCGCGAGTTCGCCGTCCGCGTCCATCAGCGTGTGCGCCCGCGACACCATCAGCCGGCCGTCGGCCCAGAACCGCGTCTTCAGCGTGCGCAGCACCGGCAGCCAGTGCGCCTGGGACAGGATCGTGCCGAAGCCCCCGGGCGAGGCCCCGATCACCGCCACGGGCCGGCCGGCGAAGACCCCGTCGCCCGTCCGCGACAGCCAGTCCACCGCGTTCTTGAACACCCCCGGGATGCCGTTGTTGTACTCGGGCGTGACCAGCAGCAGGCCGTCGCGCTCGACGATCTTCGCGCGCAGCGCCTGCACGGCCTCCGGGATGCCGGACGCCGCTTCGAGATCGCCGTCGTACAGCGGGATGCCGTGCAGGGTCGCGACTTCGACATCGACGTCATCGGGCGCCTGGCGGCGGGCGGCGCGCGCCAGGGCGGTATTGAACGAACCGGCGCGCAGGCTGCCGGACAGGGCGAGGAGGCGGCTCATGGTGGAGCTCCTGTGGTGCGGAACGAGGAAACGAGGATCTGAAGGCAGGCGGCCCCGCATCCGCGGGACCGCCCGTGCCTCAGCCCATGCGCCCGAACTTGCCGGCGTTGAAATCGCGGATGGCCTCGGCGATCTCGGCTTGGGAGTTCATCACGAACGGGCCGTAGCCGACCACCGGTTCGTCGATGGGCGCGCCGGCCAGGAGCAAGACCTTGGCATCGGCGTTGGCTTCGATGACGACACCCTCGCCCTCGGTCGACAGCGTGGCCATCTGCGCCTTGCGCAGCACCGCCTCGCCGTTGACCTGCACGGTGCCGTCCAGCACCACCAGCAGGGTGGTCCAGCCCTCGGGCTGCGGCAACCGCGCGGTGCCGCCGGCGACCAGCCGCAGGTCCCAGACGTTCATCGGGGTGAAGGTGCGGGCCGGTCCCTGCGCGCCGTCGTGCGCGCCGGCGATCACCCGCACCTGCCCGGCGCCGTCGGGCAGCACCGAAGCGGGGATCGCGCTGCCGAGCACGGCCTGGTAGCCGGGCGCGGTCATCTTGTCCTTCGCCGGCAGGTTCACCCACAGTTGGACCATCTCGAACGGGCCGCCGCTGCGGCTGTAGGCCTCGGAGTGGAATTCCTCGTGGAGGATGCCGCTGCCGGCAGTCATCCACTGCACATCGCCGGGGCCGATCACCCCGCCCTGCCCGGTCGAATCGCGGTGCTCGACCTCGCCGTCGTAGACGATCGTGACCGTCTCGAAGCCGCGGTGCGGGTGCTGGCCGACGCCACGACGGCCGCCGGGGTTGGGCGAAAAGGTGGTCGGCGCGGCGTAGTCCAGCATCAGGAACGGGCTGCGCTGGGCCACACCCGGGCCGCTGTAGCCGAACATGCCGTGGACCGGGAAGCCGTCGCCGACCCAGTGCCGGCCCGGGGCCTGGGTGATGCCGAGGATCTGCTTGTCGTTGCGGGTGTTCATGGATGGCTCCGGTGTCTGGAGGCGGAAGTGCCTTCTGGGTGCACATCTTGATTTTCGAACGATCGCACCGGTAGACACCGATTCATGGAATGATCGTCCCATTGGATGAACGATGGCACTGGACCCGGGCGCCGGCATGCAGGACCTCAACGACCTCTTCTATTTCGTGCAGGTGGTGGACCACGGCGGCTTCGCCCCCGCCGGGCGGGCGCTGGGCATGCCCAAGTCCAAGCTCAGCCGGCGGATCGCGCTGCTGGAGGAACGCCTCGGCGTGCGCCTCATCCAGCGCTCGACCCGCAAGTTCGTGGTCACCGACCTCGGCCGCACCTACTACGGCCACGCCCGCGCCGCGCTGGTGGAAGCCGCCGCCGCCGAGGAAGCGATCCAGCGCACCCGCGCCGAGCCGCGCGGCATCGTGCGCATGAGCTGCCCCACCACGCTGCTCGACGTCCGCGTCGGGCCGATGCTGGCCGACTTCCTGCGCCAGCACGCGCAGGTCGAGCTGCACCTGGACGCCACCAACCGCCGGGTCGACGTGCTCGGCGAGGGGCTGGACCTCGCGCTGCGCGTGCGACCGCCGCCGCTGGCCGATTCCGACCTCGCGATGCGCACGCTGGCGACGCGCAAGCAGTGCCTGGTCGCCAGCCCGGCGCTGATGGCGCGGCTGGGCCGCCCCGACGCCCCGGCCGCGCTCATGGGCTGGCCCAGCATGGATCTCGGCCTGCCGCAGAACCAGCACGTCTGGGACCTGCACGGTCCCGACGGCGCGCACGTCGCGATCCACCACCAGCCGCGGTTCGTCACCCGCGGCATGCTCGCCCTGCGCGACGCCGCGGTGGCGGGCGTGGGCGTGGTGCAGCTGCCGATGATGGTGACCCGCGACCTCGTCGCCGAAGGCCGGCTGGTGCACGTGCTGGACGGCTGGGCGCCGCGCGAGGAGATCGTGCACGCGGTGTTCCCCTCGCGCCGCGGCCAGCTGCCGTCTGTGCGGGCGCTGATCGACTTCCTCGCCGAGCGTTTCGCGCAGATGCAGGACGAATGACGCCGGTGAGCCGGATTCCCTATCATGGGCGGCTCCGCGAACCTGCCGGGGACGGCCCGGTGGGGCGTCTCGCCGCCGAGGGCCGATCGCAGCAAGAGAGAATGAATTTACTGCGCTGCCTCATCCGGGACTGCTTTAACCTCTTTGCCTTGCAAGCTCAATCAGAACCGCCCCCCAGCGGGCTGCCGACGAACAGGCTTCTCCCATTCTGCTGGCGCAGGAATAGGACATTAGGCATAGAAGGCAACATCGTTGCAGCCTGCTGGCTGTGCAACCAGCGGCGGCACAAGCGCAAGTCACCGCTACCGGGCGCTTGTGCAACGGCGCATATCCAAGGAAAAGCGGCATCCAACCGCGGGGATCCGGCTTTTGGCTAAGCCACCTGCAGGCACACGTCCACGGCAGGTTCTAGCGGAGCAAAACCGCGGCTCAGACGAAACCGTGTTCCACCGCCCTCTCCCATGCCTCTTTCAGCTTGGTCAACCGCAAGCCGCGCGGCCGGAACTGCGAAGTGATGGCAGCCCACCCCACAAGCTCGGCTTCTCCTTCCGTGAGGATCCCTGCCTGCTGGTTCCATTCATTCAAACGTTTCCACGCCCCCGAATGCCACAGTAGCGTTGCCTTGGTTCGCCAATCTTCACGGCGCCTGACCACACGTGTTTCGGGAACCAGGGTCGCAAGGAATCGTGCGGAGAGATCGATATCGCTCGCCTGCACACGGTCCCAGCAGCCCTCGCGCTTGACCCACTCGGTAATGAGGCGGTTGCGGACCTGCTCCTCGGGAATTTCCTGAAGCAGCGGGAGTAGTTGCTCGGCAATCCGCATCGCCTCCTCCATGAACGCCTCTGGCGCCCGCTGCCCCTTCCAGATCGCCTCGTAGTTCGGCTGCAGGTTCTCGGCCTGCATCCGGCTGCTCATGAGCGCGAGCGTATAGGTGGTCAGTGGCCGCAGGATGGATCCCGGATACCACGTCTGCGCTGGGATCGCAGCGTCGAGGGCGCGCGTCAGGATGGCCCGACCAACCAGCCGCTGGAAATACGGCAGGTCAAAACTGGTCGGATCCACATCCCATGCCTGCGTGATGATCTTTCCGAACGCCGCGATATTCTTCTGGGCGCCTGAGCTGACTTGGTGCGGTGCCCCCTCGAAGGTGGTGTCGTAGCGGGCGACGTCGGTCTTGGTCAGGATCTGCTTCTTGGGGTTCAGCAACTGCCAAGTCTTTGCCGCAACCCCACTCTTTCGCTTGAGTTCGACCTTGTAGCTGCCGGTCGTGCGCTCGAAATACCAGTAACTCGGCGTCTCCCCGGGCTTGCCTGGAGGTGCCAGCGTCTGGCGCGAAATACCTTCGAGCCGCTTGAAGTAGGGGTGTCCGGCGAACAGATCCGATGCCGAGACCGCATTCTGGGCGTTGGCAAACCTGGCGATGTTGTGGACCGCGTCTTCGAAGCCTTCCTCCGGCAGGCGTGAAAGCTTCATCTGCACCCTGACCTTGGATAGATCGATCCCCGCTTTCCGCGCCCAGTAGAGCGACGCGGTTGTCTGGCCACCGTTAACGATCTGAAGCCCGGCAACCTTGATGATTTCGGTATACCCGAAGTCATGGATATCCGTGATCAGGTTCGAGACCGTGACCGTCAGTCCGTTGTTGAACGCAAAGAACATCTCCGGTTCCGTGCGCAGCGTCTCCCGGATCCCCTTGTTGACCTTGCGATTGTCACCGAGGAAGGCCCGGACATTCTGCTCCAGGATGCGCCCGCCAAATCGGTCGTAGAGATCGGCAAGGATTTTCCCGGGCATCACACACATGTAGGAGTCATAGTGCGCCGCATCATCCAAGCCGGCCGGCAGCGCTGGAATACCCTCGTCATACTCAGCCAAGAAGTCGATGACGATGTCCTCGCGCCCGCGGGCCGAAGCCTCGACCCGATAGAGACGCGAGATATCCCAAAGCTGGACCTGCACCTCCTTGGTTCCCAAGCCCAGTTCCGGCATCTTCCCGATGGACTTTCCGAGGTGACGATCGGAAATCAGGTAGATGCAGGCCTTCGTCATCTCATCCGAGGACACGATCGAGAACGTCTCCCGCGACAGGGCATGCGCCGGATGACTCTCGTCCCATTGATCTGCGATCGAGTCGTGGACACTTCCTTCCAGGAACCGGAAGGCGCCCTGCACCAGTCGCCGCACTTCCTCCGTCATCAACGGCTCAGGATCCGGCGCGCCGGAAAAGTCGCACACGATGAAGTTCAATACGCCGTCACTGGGAGAATAGCTGTAGGCGTCGATCTGGATATGCCCCCCACGTCGGCTCTGGCCGTGCCCACGGCACAAGTGGTATTCGGTGAACTCCTCGCCTGTTTCAAGCACTTGGCAAGCCCTGTCGATGAACCTTGCACTCAGGTAATCGCCGCCAGCCACGGCGTCGGCCTGGATCTCCCCCAGCAAGGCCTCCCTGTAACGAGCAACTTCTTCATCCATCCCGTAACTCACCCCTGTTTCCCGGACGGGAAAACCTCGTCCAGGTTGCGTTCGAACGAATCCAGTGCTGTCAGGTCCAGCACATAGGTCGCCTGCTGGATCCTGCGATCCGTAACGGAGCGGACAAGTCGGGGAAAGCCATCCTCGACCAGAAAGGAACGCTCCCCGGAGACCACATATCGGTCAACCCCATAGGCCTCCTTCTCCATATACCCTCGCTGCAGGAGGAGACGTTCGGCACGATCTCGTGCTCCAACCCCGTTCTCAGCCACCAGCGCCATGACCTGCTCGGCGATATCGTTGAGCGAGAAAGCTGCATCTGCCTCACTGGGTGCGAGTTCCACCGCTACTAGATAGATCGGCAGATCCGCGGCCTCCAGCTGCTCCAGCGAAGAGATCTGCACCTGCTGCCTGGAACCTGCCAGTCGTGTCTTGACCTCCAGCAGCCGGCTGTCCAAGGCAAAATCCTGCGGATGCTCATCGGGCGCCACCCAAGAGCTTAGTGCTGATGCAATCCCAAGGGCCTTGGCCAGCCTGAGCAAGACGTACAGCTCACCAATCACGCCCCTGATTTCCTGCGGCCCCATCTCCTGCGGTGCCCCCTTGCTGAGCAGGGCCTGCCAATGCTCGAGCCTGCGAAACACCGCAGCTGTTGCGTCCCGCGGGTTCGTCTCCGGCGCAGAAAACGCTATGACATCCAGGCATAACGCCCGGAACACCTCGCGGTCACCGGGAGACAGGAGAAAGATCCTGACCTCCCGCTCTTGGCCTCCGGAGGTTCCCAACTGCACGGAAATCCCCCTGCTTCTAGGAAGCCTGGATGGAACGGCGTCCGGCTCGATATCTTTTAGAAGCAGTCCGGGAACACCATCCGCGCCCCTGACCCAGTAGATGGGGAGCGCATGACTTCCCTCAACTCGACGACCAAGCAGTTGCTTCGCATCGACTCCAATCGATGCCCAAGGATCATCAGTCTTCTTCGGACTCATCTTCCTCATCCCCCTCCGCATCGAGATCGCCATAGATCTGCCGGAATGCGACCAGGTTGGCGGTGTAGGCAACCTGCTTCTCGGTCTCTCCCGGACGGAGCGCGGGAAAACTGATGCCATAGGCCGCATGCTGCTTGCCATCGACCTCGGTGTCCTTGTCGTTCAAGGCAAGCAGGAAGTGCAACATTAGCAGCGGTCGTGATCGCTGTTCACGATAGAACCGGTCCGCCATCATCTTGCCGGCCTTCCCCTCGTCCTGCGCTGCCTGATGGGCCGCGACCGCGGCCGCAACCTCATCCGGCGACAGGCCAGCCTTCTCGATTCCGCGAGAAGCCACACGCCGCTTGTTTCCCGAGACCTGCAAGGCGCTCTTGTGCCGGATCATCGAGCGCTCCTGCAGGCCGATTTCGATCCCTTCGATCGCAAGGCGCCTGTCACCACCAGCGGTCGAACTGGACGCGACCACCACATTCCACTCCTCAAAGCCGCGTTGCAGGATGTATTCGGTCAGCGGCTGCGCCTGCATCTCCACATTAGCTGCCTGGATGGCAAATGCCGAGATGTAGTCCAGGATCGGGCCAGATGGCACGTTCCTGAACAGCACACTGGCCGGACCGCCCCGCCCGCCAAGAAGCTCACGGCGATACCCCTCCCTGACAAGCAGACCCGCCAACTCCTTGGTGAGCCCCAGGTTGAACTCCCGCGGCTCGTCTGCGGCGTGCACGACTGAGGACTCCACCAACCGGTTGGCAAGTCCCACCTTGCGCACGATCTCCTTGGCCGCCGTCATCTTGTTCCGGGCGGTGACCAGGAGTGTGCCAGGGTGGGAGCGAACGGCCAGCCCGAAGTCCTCCGGCGTCAGGCCAGCAGCCTCCATCTTCCGGATTTCATCGCGCAGTTCTTCCGTGGCCTCGGCGATGAAGGCATACCAGTCGCGGGCTTCCGGCTTGAGGAACAGGCGGCAAAGCGACCCATAGCCTTCGCGGTAGCCAAACCAGCGCCCCATCTGCAGCAGCGTGTCATACATCTGGGTGTTTCGCAGGAAATAGCTGATCGTCAGCCCTTCCAGCGTGAATCCGCGCGAGAGCGAGTTGCCACCCACAGCAATGACATTGAGGCCCGTGCCCTCGTGTGCCCGGTAGTCGAGCTTTCCCGAGGCCCGGCTTGCATTGATCTGCTCGACGAGCATGCCTGCCGTCGCCTGGTGCAATGCCTTCTGGATCTCCGGCCAGGTCTCTGATTCATCGGAGTAGTGTTTCTCCCAGCTGGCGTGCAGTGACGCAATCATGGGATCACGCAACGCCGCTTCAACCGGCGAGGCGTATCGGTTCTCGATCGCATCCTTCATTTGGTGCAGCCGGGTCGTCAGCTCCCGCGCAACCTCTCCCTGTACCCGGGTAAAGCGCGAGACATTGACCAGCATCGAATGATGCTTGTTACCCTGTCCACGGAGGATCCGGATGGCCTTGGACACGACAAAGCAATCCATCGCCTCCTCGAGCGTGTAGTGAAGATCTTCCACCTGCTTGTCGATCTTGTGGGTCGTCTCTAGCCAGTCGTCCGTGTCATCCAGATCAACAGTCAGGCGCTCGTCCTCGTCATCCAGGAAGAACTCGCGGGCACCCACATAGTTCGATGGCGCATCGAGGCCAACGATGAAGTTCCGTGGGAATAGGTCATTCCCCAAGGCTTCGTGGTTGGAGTCAGGATCGATGAAGATGTTGGCAAACGGCGTAGCGGTGTAGCCGATGTAGGTGTTCCTGCCCGATAGCCCCAGGAGTTCGCGGATGAGCCGATTGATGGTATTCGGCCGATCTGGATCCTTCGCGATGTTGACCGAGGCATTATCGGCCTCGTCGTCGATGACGAGCATCGGCATGGCGAGCTTGCCACCCTTGGCAGTGGTGCCCCGAAGCCAGTCGATCAGGTTCTTGAGGATCGACGGGTTCTTCTTGATGACGAAGATAGCCGGCTCTTTCAGATTGTGGATCGGAATGCCCAGCCCATCAGCCCGGTTGCGCGCGAAGTCCAGCGCGCGGCTGGTATAGGCCACCGACGAGAACGAATCATTGATATCACCAACACCGATGAACTGTGCGTTCGCCTGCTTGCTGAGCACCTGATCGCTGTCGCGCCCCACGAAGCCTTGGTCGATCCGCTCCTGGGTCTGCGACCGCAGGTTGCTGTGAATACCGGCAATCAGGACTATTAGCTTGTAGCCGGCATCTGCCGCCTTGTTGATGAGGCCGACATAGTTTGCGGTCTTTCCGCTCTGCACGTGACCGACAACCAGACCCCGGCGCGACCACTCGCCTTCGGCCTCCGGATTACCTGCAAGGTCGAGAATCTCATCCGTGACATCCGAGATGGCATTGACCACAGGCCCACCGAAACCTTGGTTAAGCAGGAACTGCTTGTATCGGCGCCAATACCGGAAGTCGATCTCATGCGCCTTGGCCCGAAGCCAAGGCTCGTGCTTCTTGGTGATGAGATGAGACTTGCCGAGCGACACGGAGAACTCACGCTCCAGCTGCTGCGCCACCTCCTTGATGACCGCATCACTGACGGGCTCGATCAAGGCAAGTGACATCCTGCGGACGAGAGCCTCGACATCTTCCGGTGTGGTCGGCGGGCGCGCCATCATGGCAGTTCGTGCGTAGTCGAGAAGCTCGCTCTGGCTCACGGTTGCATTCCTTGAAGTGATACTTGGTCAGACAGGCTCGATGCGCCGCAGCCGCTGGAGGATCTGGCGCGCCTCGCTCTTTCCGGCAAACATGTGGGTGTCCAAGATCTTTTCTGCGAGCACCGCTGGCAGGGTGTCCGAGTTGGGAGCGATCGCCTCCACGAAGGCGGCCAGCAGCCGTTCAAGCCCACCGTCATCAAGATCGTCCTGGCCAAACCCGTGGGGGTCGCCTCCGAAGTCTGAGTAGATGGTGTCTAGCGGGATGGAGGCTTCGATGGCAATCAGCAGCGGCTCGAGATCAACCGGTTCACCTCGAAGGCCATCGATTGCGGAAACAAGCGGATGACTGCGATTGATCTCGTAGCGCACCCGGCCGCGCTCGGTGATCCTTGACCACATCGGCAGCCCCGATCCAGTGGCCTGCCGCGTTCCGCGATAGGTATAGGGGCGCTTGGCACTCTCCGTCATGCGCTCGACGATGGGTCGCAGGCGCGACCGAACGGCCGCTGGTGGGCGCGCGCGTGACTTGCGCACGTCCACGCTCCACTCCGTATCCAGTGCCGTGGGCACATCGACCCGAACCCGCAGGAGCTTGGTGAGTTCCGCGCGCCTAGCCAATCCGAGCCAGGAGCCACCGGAGATCAGCCGCTTGGCACGATAGACATAGAGCCCTTGGGTCTCGACGAGGCTCGATCCAAGTTCCAGTGCACGCAGGTGTTCCGCCGACAGGCGCTGGTGGTGTGGGAGCGTAAACGCTTGGACCGTGATTTCCCCTTGCTGCATCCGGATGATTTCGACATCGTGTGGATCGGATCGCGGTGTTGACAGGCGGGCAAATGGATCAATCGCATCGATGGGCGCGCCATTGATCGACATGGCGACCTTCGTCGTGCCATCACCTGGCTCAGGCGCGATGAAACGGTGAAAGGTCAACGCCAGATGGGGCCTGACCACGCCGAACAGCTGGTTGAGGGCCGCGTAGACCTGATCCGGATGATTTCCGAGGGCATCCAGGCGATCCAGCTTTTCCCACAGGATCAGCGTGCCTGTCGGGCCAATGCGATCAACGAGGGGAAAACGAGAGATCTCCTCCTCATCTAGGAGCCTGAGGATCCATTCGTCCTTCTCGACCACCAGATCCAGATCCCAGCACCGCGCAGCCAGCTGCCCGTTCTGCCGCGACACGACCGTAAGCCGTCGACACTGCGAGAAGGAGGCCGTCTTCAACCCGAGGCCGAACCGCCCAAGGTCTCCGGCCTCCCGGACCTCACGCGGACTGCGGCTGCCATGCTGCATGGCCTGGGTCAGTTCATCAGGTGACATGCCCCGCCCGTTATCGATGATGGCCAGATACGGTCCGGAAGCCGGATCCACATCATTGACGATCTCGATCTTCGTCGCATCAGCAGAAATGCTGTTATCGACGATGTCGGCCAACGCGCTCTCGAACGAGTAGCCGATGTCACGCATCGACTCCAGGAGCCTGGCCGCGCTTGGCCGGAGGATCTTCTGTTTCTTGTCGTTTTCGGTCATGCCCCTCAGGAGCCCCCTTCATCCATGGCCAGCACTTGCTGCCGATCAGCTTGCCCGGCAGGCCCTACGTCTCCCCTCGCAGACGATACCCCACCTGCCCAGATCGTTCAGCAAGAAGGCCTCATGACTTGAGCCCACGAAAATCTTTGACAACCTAGCTCGCCGCCTGGCATCGTTGCGCCCCTTGGTGTGCCCTCCCTCGGCCCTGTGAAGCGCGGAAAATCGATACCCATTGTAGATATCTTCGCCGGTGCGGGCGGCCTGGGAGACGGGTTCGAGGCCTACGCACGCGGGCAGGACAGGCGCGGCGCATTCTCGGTCTCACTCTCGGCCGAGATGGACGCCCACGCTGTCCAGACCCTGCGCACTCGGGCCTTCTACCGTAGTTTCTCTGCCTCGGAGACTCCCCGCAGCTATTACGACTACGCCGCCGGCCGTCGTAGCCAGCCGTGGACCGAAAAGACCGAGGACATCTGGCTCCGGGCGACGGAGCGTGCCTGCCGGCTTAAGCTCGGCGATCCCGATGACGACAAGATACTGGATACGCGCATCGGTGAGGTTGCGGCCGGAGCGCGCAAGCAGGATGTGCCATGGGTTCTCGTGGGCGGACCACCCTGCCAAGCCTTTTCGCTGGTTGGCCGGGCCCGGAACAGGGGCAACAAGAAATACGACGCCAAGGAAGACGATCGCCACTACCTCTATCAGCACTACCTGAAGATCCTCTCTAAGCATCGGCCTGCCGCGTTCGTGCTCGAGAACGTAAAGGGCATGCTGACCTCGGAAATCGAGGGCCACAACCTGTTCGGGGAGATCTTCGAAAGCCTGCACCAGCCCGGCGGCAAAAACGGCCCGCGCTACCACATCACGCCGCTGGTGCAACTGGATGGCCGTGAGGGACGCCCCCTTCGGCCCCGGGATTTCATTGTTCGCTCGGAAGAACTGGGGCTTCCCCAGACACGCCATCGTGTGATCCTCGTGGGCATCCTGGACGAGATCAGCGCCGAGATCCGCCCTTTGGGCAGGGCGGAGGCGGCGCCCAGTGTCGAGGAGATGATCGGCGGGCTGCCCGGAATCAGGAGCAGCTCAACAGACACCGAGATACCGTCGTGGAAGAAGTTTTCGGCGAAGCTCCTTGCGGATTGCGCAAAGCTAGCCAAGGCGGTTGATAAGGAAACCGCCGAGCACTTGAAGCTGCTCGCATCCATGGTAGATATTGGTTGTGAACTGGGAACAGGCGATCATTGGGCTCCCATGCAATACGTCACCAAGCTTCCCGCGCATCTGGATGCCTTCATTCGCGATCCTCGACTGCATGGCGTGATCCATCATCAGGCGCGCAGTCACATGAAGAGCGACCTGATGCGATACGCATTCGCCTCGGCTTTTGCCCATATCCATGAGCGGTCTCCGCGAGGTGCGCAGGAATTTCCCGAGGAACTGCATCCTGCCCACAAGAGCTGGAGCCGGCCGGATCGTTTTGTAGACCGTTTCAAGGTGCAGCGAGCCGATGCGCCTTCCTCAACTATCACAAGCCACTTGGCGAAGGATGGGCACTACTTCATCCACTACGACCCCACCCAGGTGCGAAGCCTGACCGTCCGTGAAGCCGCAAGGCTGCAAACCTTCCCAGATAATTACATTTTCGAGGGACCTGTTGGCGCACAGCGACGCCAGGTCGGCAACGCGGTTCCTCCATGGCTGGGGTATCAGATTGCCGGTGTAATCCATCAAGCCCTGAAGTGATCCCGCCTATCTGGAAGAGCTGATCTCGGCCAAGGGATGCCCTGACCTGATGAAACCCTGAAGTGAGTTCAACGCATTCGCAGGCTCATCCCGAAGGGCGCACTCCCAGACGACAGCCACCCGCCAACCCGCCTCCAGCAGCCGTTGAATAGTGGTCGCATCACGGCGGACATTGGACTCAATCTTGGCCGCCCAGAACGCTTCGCGGGTCTTGGGAAGCTTGAAGTAGCGACAGCCCTCGTGTGCGTGCCAGAAGCAGCCATGCACGAAGACAACGGCGTTCCAGCGCGACAGGACGATATCTGGCTTTCCTGGCAGCCCATGCTGATGCAGACGAAACCGGAAGCCGCTCTTGTGCAGGAAAGAGCGGACTGTCATCTCTGGCCGCGTATCCCTCCCGCGGATCCCGGACATCATGCGTGAGCGCATTTCGGGTGAGATCTTCTCCGCCATTTTCTTTAGCTCGGGAGTGGCAACTGTCAATATCTTGCCTCAATCAGCTCGCTTATCACCGGTCCTTCGACGCCGCTTGGGACTGCGATCAGGCTACTGACCGAGCAAGTCGCCCGTCATCAGGCACATCACGAGTTGTCCCACACAACTTAGGCAGCCATACAGAATCGCTGTGGCCTGAAAAGCGGTGCGCCGAGGAGGCGATGGCTAGCTGGGCTACGTATGGTCTCCCCCCAAAGAGAGCTGGTCGATCTTGGACTCTAGATTCCGGCCAAGAGCCACTAGACTATTGGCCCTGCCAATGCCGTGTACCTTAATTGGATTGCATTGACATTGCGCCCAGGGATGCGGGTGCTCTCCTTGGCAACCCACTAGTCCTTATCATTCGTGACTTCGACTGAAGATCTCGCAAAACACAATAAAATCATAATCTTATGAAGCCAGAAGCGAGATCAGAGCATACCCCGTTGATGAAGCAGTTCTTCGCCGCCAAGGCGGAGCATCCGGACGTGCTGCTGTTCTTCCGGATGGGCGACTTCTACGA
>JAEWNA010000178.1 GCA_023392975.1 Pseudomonadota bacterium
GGCATCGCAGGACTGCGTCGTCGGCAAGTGGTTCGACGGCTTGCCGCGCGCATTGGTGCCGTTGTGGCAGGTGGCGCAACTGCCAGCGGTGACGCCGTTGTGATTGAACGTCGCGGGCAGCCAGGCAGACGTGCGATGGCAGGCGTCGCAGCTCTGCGTCGTCGGCAAGTGGTTCGACGGCTTGCCGCGCGCATTGGTGCCGTTGTGGCACGTGGCGCAGCTGCCGGCGGCCACGCCATTGTGGTTGAACGTCGCCGGCGTCCACGCCGACGTGCGGTGGCAGGCATCGCAGGACTGCGTGGTCGGAATGTGGTTCGTCGGCTTGCCTGTGGAGATCGTGCCGTTGTGGCAGGTGGCACAACTGCCAGCGGTGACGCCGTTGTGATTGAACGTCGCAGGCAGCCAGGCATTGGTGCGATGGCACGCATCGCAGGATTGCGTGGTCGGAATGTGGTTCGAAGGCTTGCCGGCGGCGTTCGTGCCGTTGTGGCACGTGGCGCAAGCGCCGGCCGCCACGCCGTTGTGGTTGAACGTCGCGGGCAGCCAGGCGGTCGTGCGATGGCAGGCGTCGCAGGACTGCGTCGTCGCGATGTGGTTCGAAGGTTTGCCGGCGGCGGTGGTCCCGTTGTGGCAGGTCGCGCAACTGCCGGCGGCGACGCTGCGGTGATCGAACTTGGCCGGCGACCATGCCGTGGTGCGGTGGCAGCTGTCGCAGGACTGGCTGGTCGCGATATGACCGGCCGGCTTGCCTGCGGCGGTGGAACCGTTGTGGCAGCTGGCGCAGGTGCGATCCACCACCGTCGCATGATCGAACATCGCCGGGATCCAGCCGCTGGTGCGATGGCAGGCTTCGCAGCCTGCAGTGATCGGAATGTGCGTGGGCGACGGGCGCGTGGCCTCGGGCAGGCGGCTGCCGTTGCCGTGGCAGCTGGTGCAATCCTTCGGCGTGCCCTGCAGGATGCCGCGATCGTGGCAACCCTCGCAACGCGCGGTGCGATGCGCGCCGGTCAGCGGGAAACCGGTCTTCGCATGATCGAAGCCTGCAGGCGTTGCGTTCGCGCGCGTGGCTGCGGCGGCCCACGCAGGAAGACAGGCGAACAGCAACGCGAGCATCGTCATCCACGCGATGCGGCGAAAATCGTTTGCGATGGCATGCGGCCACATCTTGGTCATGGGTCGTCAACGTGCTGTCGGCAACAGGTCTTTGAACGAGGCGCTGGTATGGCAACGCTCGCATCGGTTGCCGAACGACCCGTTATGGATGTCGTCCCCGCTGTGGCAGCTTCCGCATGCGAGTGGCAACGCTATCTTTCCTTTTTGCGGCGTTTTGTGACATGCAACGCACTTCAAACTTGCGTGTGCACCCGTCAGCGAGAAACGAGTTTCATTCTCGTGGTCGAAGTGCCAGAGCGCCCATGCACGGGTGTTGTGGCAGGTGTCGCAGGTCTGGCCCATGCGGCCTTCGTGGGTGTCGTCCTTCGCATGGCAGCCCACGCACGCCTTCGGCGCGCCCTGGTAGAGCTTGTCCGCATGGCAACCCGTACAGGCGACCAACTGATGGCGGCCGAGCAGCGGAAACGCGGTGCGATTGTGGTCGACGACGACCTTCTT
Source organism: Pseudomonadota bacterium (assembly GCA_023392975.1). Taxonomy (GTDB): domain Bacteria; phylum Pseudomonadota; class Gammaproteobacteria; order Xanthomonadales; family Xanthomonadaceae; genus Lysobacter_I. The sequence continues at coordinate 1,612 of JAEWNA010000178.1, forward strand.
CCACGCATCGGCGACATGGCAGCGCGCGCAGTCGTTGCCGAGCTTGCCGCGATGCGGATCCTTCGCGGCATGGCAGGACATGCACTGCATGTCGAGCTTTTCGCGATGCGCGTCGTTCTTGTGGCAGGCGTTGCAGGCCAGCGGAGCGTGGCCACCGACCAGCGGGAAGCGCGTCTGCTTGCCGTGATCGAAACTGATCTGCTTCCACGAAGTGGCGTTGTGGCAGCTCTGGCAGTCGCTGCCGTTGCGGCCCTTGTGCTTGTCGTCCTTCGCGTGGCAGTCGTTGCAGCCCGAGGCGATGCCGCGGAAGGCCTTCGGTCCGCGATGGCACCCCGCACATGCCGCTTCGCGATGGCGCCCGAACAGGGTGAAGGACGTCTTCGAATGATCGAAGCCGACCGCGGGCTTCCAGCCGCGCGGCTGGTGGCAACCCTTGCAGTCCTCGCCGAGCGTGCCGGCGTGCGCGTCGTCCTTGCGATGGCAGGCGATGCAGTCGGTCGGTGCGCCGCGGAACACGTTCGGCTGGCGGTGGCAGGCGGAACACAGCGCGGAGGCGTGTCGCCCCAGCAGCGGGAAGCGCGTGGTGCCGTGGTCGAACTTGGCTTCCTTCCAGGCATTCTCGGTGTGGCAATTGCCGCAATTGGCGCCCATCCCGCCCTTGTGCGCGTCGTCCTTGCGATGGCAATCGATGCACTCGCCGCCCAGCTTCGCTTCGGCCGGCGGCCGCGCGTGGCAGGCGACGCAGCGCGCCTGCGCGTGGCGACCGCGCAACGCGAAGCCGGTCTTGCCGTGATCGAACTTGCCTTCCTTCCATGTCGTGACCGCGTGGCAGCTCGCGCAATCGCGACCGAGCGCGCCCTTGTGCGCGTCGTCGTCGCGGTGGCAGCCGATGCAGGTCGACGCGGCGGCGCGGAACTTGGCCGAGGGCGCGTGGCAGCGGTCGCAGGCCACCGCGCGATGCGCACCGACCAGGGCGAAGTCGGTGAGCTGGTCGTGCCGGAACGCCGCCCGGTCGAGCTTGACGATGTTCGCGTCGCGGCCCTTGTGATCGGTGTGGCAGGTGCGGCAGGTCTTCGCCGCGCTGCGCCCGTGGAAGCCGCGCCGGGCCGCGAGGTCTGCGCCGACGTCCTTGTGGCAGGCGATGCACAGCGCGGGCTGGGCGTTCTTGTCGAAGGAACGGTGGCAGGCCGAACAGGTGCTCTCGGTCTTGGCGTGGGCGCGGATCACCTGCCCCGGCATCAGCATGTCTTCGAGCCCCGATCCGCCTGCGGAAACCGGCCCCGGCATCGCGAGCACGCACGCCAGCGCGAACAGCGCGGGAAGGACATGCCGCAGCAGGGGCCGGAGGCTGCGCATGGGCTCAGTACATGTGCACGGCGACGATGTGCGCGATCACGCTGAAGGCGAGCAGCACGACCAGCGGCACGTGGAGCACGTGCCACAGCGCGAACAGGCGTTCGAGCGGCAGGAATTGCGCGGAGCGCTGCACGGCGGAGATCGCGTCGACCGCCATCGCCTGCGCGTCGCCCGGCAGCGGTCCGTGCAGGGCGCTGCGCTGGCGCGCGATGGCGCCCACGCGCACCTGGGCCAGCCACGCGCGCGGCGCGAGCAGGAGCATCGCATCGGGACGCTTCCACCCGCGCGCATCGACGACCGTGGCCGTGCGCGCGAAACCCTCGACGATCGCGAGCACGTCGCCGGCCTGGTCCGCACGCAGGCGATCGCGCAGCTTGCCCAGCGTGGTCGCGGCATCGGTGCGGACTTCGCCCAGGCTCAGCGGCCGGCCGTAGAGGCCGACGTGCAGATGCCGGTACAGGAAGCGCCCGAGCAGGCCGCTGCCGGCGACGATCACCATGCACCAGAAGGCGATCGCGGCGTTGAGCGAGCGCCAGTGCAGCGTGCAGTGGAGCAGGATGAGCGTCGGCCCGGCGACGCCGAGGATCATGTGCACGGAGAACCAGCGACTCACGCGCCCGAGCGACGACAGCCAGCGCACGCGCTTGCGCAACGGATAGCCGAGCAGTGCGAGCATCATCAGCGCACCGGCGAGGCCGAGGTAGTAGCCGGTGTCCGATCCCGGGGTGTACAGCCCGGAGCGCGACAGCCACCAGATCGCGCCCGCCCACACCGCGGTGAGCAGCACGACGACGAGCAGGCGCATGCGACGCGCCCGCACGGCCTTCGATGCCGTGTCGTTCGATGCGACGCCGGTTCGCGACGCACCGCGGGGCGGCGCATCGACGGCATTGCGAAGCGTGGAGTCGGGGCTGGGCATGCGGAAGATCGGCGATCGACGCCATCGGTGACAGGGACGCACGCCCCCTGCGTGCCTTTGTTCACAATAATCGATCGCGCCTCGTCCTGCCTTAAGGAATGGCTTGCAATCGATGGGACGATCGTCGACAACTCCCCACCGGCGGGGATCTTCATGTCACCGAATACGTTTTCTTGCGAATGAATATCAATTCCGCTTACGCGTTCTACATCCTGCCGCTCGCGATCGCCGTCGCGCTGTACCTGCGCGGGCGCCATCGCGCGGAACGCAGCCACGTCGAGACGCTCGAATCCTCGATCCAGTCCGGCCTGACCGAGCCGCCGTCGCTGCATCCGGTGATCGACACCGAGCTGTGCATCGGTTCCGGCTCCTGCGTGCGCGCCTGCCCGGAAGGCGCGCTCGGCCTGATCGCCGGCAAGGCGGTGCTGACCAGCCCCAGCGCCTGCATCGGCCACGGCGCCTGCCATGCGGCCTGCCCGGTCGACGGCATCACGCTCGTCTTCGGCACCGAACGTCGCGGCATCGACATCCCCGACGTGCGTCCGAATTTCGAATCCAACGTGCCGGGCGTGTTCATCGCCGGCGAACTCGGCGGCATGGGCCTGATCCGCAAGGCGGCCGAACAGGGCCGGCAGGCGATGGACTCGATCGCACGGATGCAGGGCGGCCATGCCGACCACGACGTGGTGATCGTCGGCTCCGGGCCTGCCGGAATCTCCGCCGGCCTCTGCGCGATCGAGAAGGGCCTGCGCTACGTGCTGCTCGAACAGGAGCACTCGCTCGGCGGATCGATCTTCCACTACCCGCGCAACAAGGTCGCGATGACCGCGCCGGTCGATCTGGCCGTGGTCGGCAAGATGCGCTTCACCGAAGTCGGCAAGGAGAAACTGCTGGAGTTCTGGGAGAACGTGGTGCTGCGCACGCGGCTGAAGATCCATTACGGCGAGCGCATGGAGTCGGTTGCCCGCGACGGCGACGCGTTCGTGGTGTACACGCCGAAGGGCTGCTACCGCACCCGCGCGGTGCTGCTGGCGATCGGCCGGCGCGGCAGCCCGCGCACGCTGGACGTCCCCGGGGAAGACCTGCCGAAAGTGAGCTATCGCCTGGCCGACCCGGCGCGGGTCGCGCGCGAGCGCGTGCTGGTCGTCGGCGGCGGCGACAGCGCGGTGGAAGCGGCGATCGCCTGCGCCGACCATGCGCGCAGCGTGCACCTGAGCTACCGCGGCGACGCCTTCAACCGGGTCAAGCCGAAGAATCGCGACGCGCTGGAACGACTGCGCGCGGACGGTCGCGTGCAGGTGATGCTGGGCTCGGAGGTGCGGGCGATCCGCGCGCACGAGGTCGAACTGACGATGCACGGCGAAGCCACGACCCTGCCGAACGATGCGGTGATCATTTCCATCGGCGGCGTGCTGCCGACCGACCTGCTGAAAGGCATCGGCATCCGGTTCGAGACGAAGTACGGCGAGAAGGCCTGAGCCCGCCGCACGCGCGGCGAGGATTCAGGGAACGACGCCGTCGATCGTCACCGACAACGGCGTCGAACCCGAGGTCGCGGCCTCGACCGGTGTCGCCTGCAGGTCGCCGCTGTGCGCGATCGCGTCGCCGCTCTTCGAGATGCGCGCCGACACCGTGACTTTCGGAAAGGCGGAGAGTTTCATCGTCGGCACCATCGCGTCTGCATCGCCCAGCACGATGTCCGCCGGCAGCGCGGACACCTGCAGGCGCTTGATCGCCACCGGCATCGGCGGACCCTCGACGGCCTTGGCGAAGACGAACACCGTGTCGCCCGGTGCGGCCTTCGCGCGCAGCGCGTCCGCGAGCGACACGCGCACGCGCAACCCGCCCGTGCCTGCGGCTGCCTGCGTAGCGTCGCCGGCGGCCGGCATCGCGGCGGTGGTGCCGCCGTCCAGGTGCGCCTTCGCATCGGCGATCATCCCGGTCACCGACTGCAGCACGTCGGAGTCCGGGCCGAGCTGCACGCGGATCTTCTCCCACGCGGCGATCGCCTCGGCGTAACGCCCCTGCTGGTAGTGGCTCATGCCGAACAGCCAGAGACCGTCCTGGTTGTCTGGTTCGACCTGCAGCGCGTGGCGGATCATGCGCAGCGGTTCGCCGTCGATGCGGCGATCGGCGCTGCCCAGCGCCATCGCTTCGGCGTAGGCGATCTCGATCGCCGGCTTGTCCGGCGCCAGCGCGTAGGCCTTTTCCAGCGCCTTGCGGCCGTCGTCGTTGCGGCCCATCGATTCGTAGGCGCGACCGAGCAGCAGCCAGCCGTCGGCATCGTTCGGGTTCTTGTCGAGCTTCGCGCGCAGGCTGTCGATCGCGGCCTGCATGTCCATGCCGGGCTTCTGCCCGCCATCGGCCGCGGGCATGCCTTCCGCGGCCGGCGACATCACCGCGGCGGACGGCTTGCCGGATGTCGACAGCGCATCGGGCCGCCCGATCGCGACGTACAGCGCGATCGCGGCCAGCGGCAGCGCCACCGCCAACGCGATCAGCAGGCGTTTCGAGCCTGTGCGACCTCCATCCGTCGCCATCGGCGCTTCGGTCGCGAGCGCGGCGCACTTGGCGTCGAATTCCGCCTGCGACAGCACGCCGGCGGCGAACGCGTCCTGCAGCGCCTTGCGCCGCATGCGCAGGGGATCGGCGCCGGAACGCAACGCCGGCCAGAGCAGCGCGGCCCCGGCGATCAGCACGAGCGCCAGCACGGCGACAACGAACAAGGTCATGCTTCCCAATCTCCCGAGACGGGATCCACGGCGGGATCCGGGGATGCGCCGGGCTTCGACCGGCGGACGATGTACGACAACACGAACGCGGCGACGACGAGCATCGCCAGCGGCCCGAACCACAGCAGCCACGTCGCAGGCTTCATCGGCGGCCGGTAGAGGATGAAGTCGCCGTAGCGGTCGGTGAGGTAGCGCTTGATCTCGTCGTCGCTGGCGCCACTACGGATCTGGCCGATCAGGTCGCGGCGCAGGTCCTGGGCGAGGCCCGCGGAGGAGTCGGCGAGGCTTTCGTTCTGGCAGACGAGGCAGCGCAGCTCCTTCGCCAGCGCCTGGAAGCGCGCTTCCTCGGCGTCGTCGCGGAAGCGGATCGGGTCGATCGCCTGCGCAGCGAACGCGACGACCAACAGCAGCAGCGCGCACCAGCGGCGCATGTTCATGGCGTGGCCTCCTTGCGCATGCGATCGATCACCGGGCGCAGTTCGGTCGCGACCGCCTCCGATGTGAGTGGCCCGATGTACTTGTGGCGGACGCGGCCGTCGGCGTCGATCAGGAACAGCTCCGGCGCGCCGTAGACGCCGAGGTCGATCGCGACGTCGCCCTCGAGGTCGGCCAGCACCATCGCGTACGGATTGCCGTACTGCGCCAGCCAGCGCTTCGCATCGACCGGATCGTCCTTGTAGTCGTAGCCGATCATCGGGATGCCCAGCGTCGGCGTTTCGCGTGCCAGCACCGCGCTTTCCTCGCGGCAGACGTAGCACCAGCTCGCGAACACGTGCAGCGCGTAGGGCTTGCCGCGGAAGGAGCGGCTGTCGACCATCAGTTGCGGCGCATCCAGCCGCGGCAGCGAGAACCGCGGCGCCGGCTTGCCGACCAGCGGCGACGGCACGGCGCTCGGGTCGTGGGTGCGGTTGTAGACCAGTCCGGCGCCGAGGAGCGCGAACAGTGCCGCGAAACCGGCGAACGGCAGCAGGCGCGGATTCATGCCGGAGTCCCGGCGAGCGCGGGCGACGGTTCGGGTGCAGGCGACGGAGCCGCCGCGGGCGCCGGCGCGGCCAGGCGACGGAAGCGCGGGTCCGCCGCGACGCACAGGCCGCCGAACATCATCAGGAGTGCCCCGCCCCACACCCAGCGGATGAAGGTCTTGAGGTACACGCGCACCGCCCACGCGTCGTCGGCGCCGCCCAGGGGTTCGCCCAGCGCGACGTAGATGTCGCGGAACGCACCGGGTTCGATGCCGGCCTCGGTCTGCACGTTGGTGCCTTCGGAATACTGCCGTTTCTGCGGCCGCAGTTCGGCCACGACGCGGCCGTCGCGCGAGGCGCGGATCAGCGCTTCCTCGGCGATGTAGTTCGGGCCCTCGACGCGGCCGAGCGATTCGAAGCGGAAGGTGTAGCCGCCGACCTCGACCGAATGCCCCGGCGCGAGGCGCAGGTCCTTCTCGACGCTGGTGCCCTCGGTGACCAGCACGCCGGCGAAGAACATCGCCACGCCCGCGTGCGCGAGCAGCATGCCGATCATCTCCGGGGTGAAACGGCGACCGGCCGGACGTTCGCGCAGCCGCACCATCACGAACCGCAGCGTGCCAACCGCGACCCAGCCGCCGGCCGCCGCGCCGAGCAGCGACTTCCACGACGGCGACGGCAGCAACGCCCACGCCAGACCGGTCGCGACGATGCCGGCGACGAACGCCGGCAGCAGGCGGCGCAGTGCGGCGCGCGCGTCGTCCGTGCCCCAGCGCAGCAGCGGGCCGAACGGCAGCATCAGCGCGATCGGCACCATCATCCACAGGAACATCGTGCCGAAGTACGGCGGGCCCACCGACAGCTTGCCCAGTCCCAGCACGTCGCCGATCAGCGGATATAGCGTGCCCAGCAACACCATGCCCGCGGCGCAGACGAACACGAGGTTGTTCGCCAGCAGCACCGCCTCGCGCGAGAACGGCCCGAACGGCTGGCCGCCGGCGACCTTGGGCGCGCGGATCGAATACAGCAGCAGCGAACCGCCGACGACGAGGCCGAGGAACACGAGGATGAACATGCCGCGCTCGGGATCGCTGGCGAAGGCGTGCACCGAAGTCAGCACGCCCGAGCGCACCAGGAACGTGCCGAGCAGGCTGAAGGAGAAGGCGAAGATCGCGAGCAGCTGCGTCCACGCGCGGAAGCCGCCACGCTTCTCGGTCACCGCCTGCGAGTGGATCAGCGCGGTGCCGGCCAGCCACGGCATGAAGCTGGCGTTCTCGACCGGGTCCCAGAACCACCAGCCGCCCCAGCCGAGTTCGTAGTACGCCCACCAGCTGCCCATCGCGATGCCCAGCGTGAGCGCGGCCCAGGCCACGTTCGTCCACGGCCGCGACCAGCGCACCCACTGCCGGTCGACTTCGCCACCGAGCAGCGCGGCGATCGCGAACGCGAACGCCACCGAGAAGCCGACGTAGCCGGTGTAGAGCATCGGCGGATGCACGATCAGGCCGAAGTCCTGCAGCAGCGGGTTGAGATCGTTGCCGTCCGGCACCGCCGGCAGCAGCCGCGCGAACGGATTGGAGGTGAACACGGTGAAGGCGAGGAAGCCCACGCCGATCAGGCCGAGGATCGCCAGCACCCGGGCATGGAACGCGGCCGGCAGCCGCTTCCCGAGCACCGCGACCGCCACCGTCCACAGGTTGAGGATCAGCACCCACAGCAGCAGCGAGCCCTCGTGCGCGCCCCAGACGCCGGAGAGCCGGTAATACCAGGGCAGCCGCAGATTGGAATTCTGCGCGACGTAGACCACCGAGAAGTCGTGGTCGAGCATCAGCCAGGCGAGGATCACGAATGCGGTCGCCACGAAGAAGGCCTGCGCGAACGCCGCCGGCCGCGCCACCGCCATCAGCAGCGCATCGTTGCGCCAGGCGCCGATCAACGGCACCACGCCCTGGACGATGGCCACGAGCAGGCCGAGGATCAGGACGAGTTGGCCGAGCTCGGGGATCATGCAGGACTCCGGGGGTGGGGGGGCGGGAACGCGTGGACGATCCGCATCGTCCGTGTCGCACGCGCATTCCCTCGCGTCCGGCGCCCCTGTACGCCGGCATCCGCGACGGCACCACCACAGGACGATGGGCCGCCGTCGCCTCCATGGCGGCGGCGACGCGCCACGATGCCGACGACCCCAACCTTAAACCGTGACGGACGCCACGGAACATCACGGTGCCGTTCAGCGAACGCCACCATCCCACGACGGCCGCCGCCGCTCAAGCGCGACGGCCTACGACGATGGTCGCTTCCCGGACAGGCGTTCGACCCGCCGCAAGGACCGGCGACGGCCGGAGGCACGGGACGTGGGGGGCCACCGATGCGTCGACGCCCACGCCATCGACGCCCCACGGCGCACCGACGGACGCCGTCGCGGATGATCGCCGCCTTCGCCTAGGCCTCTCCCTCCGCACGCACCCCGGCCAGGAACTCCTGCCCCCAGCGCGAGAGATCGTATCGGCTGACGATGTCGAACATCTGGTTCTGGCGAGACGCGCGTTCGGGCCGGCTCATCGCGAGCGCCTGGCGCAGGGTACGACTGAGTTCGGCATGATCGTGCGGGTTGGTGAGCAGCGCGCCCTTGAGCTCGGCGGCGGCACCGGCGAATTCTGACAGCACCAGCACGCCGTCGCCGCCGCGCAGGCCCTGCGTGGCCACGAATTCCTTCGCCACCAGGTTGAGGCCGTCGCGCAGCGGCGTGATCCACATGACGTCGGCGGCGGCGTAATGCGCCACGACTTCGACGAACGACAGCACGCGCGAGAAGAACCGCACGGGGGTCCAGTCCAGGCGCGACATGCGGCCGTTGATGCGGCCGACGGTCTGTTCGATCTGCTTCTGCAGCGAACGGTAGATGGTCATCTCGCGCGCGGCAGGCACGCAGACCACCACCAGCGTGACCTCGCCATGCAACTCGGGCGAGTCGCCCAACAGGCGTTCGAACGCCTGCAGCTTCTCGAGGATGCCCTTGGTGTAGTCGAGCCGCTCGATCGACAGCACCAGTTTGCGCGGCCCGATCTGGCTGCGGATGCGGGCGATGTCGTCGATGGCCTCCTCGGTCTCCAGGCAGGCGCGGATGCGGCCGAGGTCGGTGCCGATCGGGTGCGCGCCCAGGCGCACCGTGCGGCCGTCGATGCGCAACGCGGTGGCCATGGTGTCGACGCCGACCGCGCAGCCATAGGTCAGGAAGCGCGGGGCGCAGGGCGCGCGCGCCACCACTTCCACCGGCAGCGCACTGCGCACGGCCTCGGTGAAGTTCTCCGCATGGCGCGGGATCTGGAAGCCGACATAGTCGCAGGCGAGGACGCTGCCGAGGATCTCGCGCCGCCACGGCAGGATGTTGAAGATGTCCGCGGCCGGGAACTGGGTGTGGTGGAAGAAGGCGATCCTGAGGTCCGGCCGCAGCGCGCGCAGCACCGACGGCACCATCCACAGGTTGTAGTCGTGCAGCCACACGATCGCGCCCGGGGCAGCCTCGGCGGCGGCGGCTTCCGCGAAACGACGGTTGATGCGCTTGAACAGGTTCCAGCTGTCCTCGTCGAAGCGCGCCCGCTCCCAGAACGTGTTGATCACCGGCCAGAACGCCTCCTTCGAGAAGCGCTTGTAGAACACCTCCACCTCGGCCTTGCTCAGCGGCACGTGGGCCGCGGTCAGGCCCGGATAGCGCACGGAGTCGACCGGGACGTGGGTGTCCGTCACCGGATGCCGGGGATCGTCGATCGTCCAGGCCACCCACGAGCCGGGATGACCGTCGCCGAAGAAGCTCAGCAGGCTCGGGATGATGCCGTTCGGGGATGCGTGCGGCCCGCGGACGCGTTGTCCGTCGACGATCCGCTCCTCGTAGGGCAGGCGGTGGTAGACCATCACCAGCTCGGCGCTGCCGGCCGCGGCGTCCGCGCTTTCGAAGTCGGTTGGCTCGATCAGTCCGAAGTGCTCGATCGCCTGCAGGATGCCGCCGCAGCCCGGCGCATCGGCATGGAGCACGGCCCGGGTCTCGCTCGTCGCTGCCAGCAGCGCCGGCTCGGACTCGCCCACGCAAACGCCGAGGAAGCCCTCTGCGTACATGGACAGGTCGTTCATGGTGTCGCCGGCGACCAGGACCCGCTTCGGCGGAAATTTCAGTTCGGCGACCAGCGCGGCCAGCGAATTGCCCTTGCTGGTGTGCCGCGGCAGGATGTCCAGGTAACGGTCGGCGGAGTACAGCGCCTCGCATCCCAGCGATGCCGCCACGCGTTCGATGTCGCCGCGGATCTCCGCGAGTTGCCCGGGGCTGCAGTAGTACGAACAGCGGCGTTCCTGCGGCACTTCCTGCCGGACCAGCACGGGGAAGGCGCGCATCGCCTCGTCCACGGCGTGCTCGCCGGGCCAGCGCGATTCGATCCCCGACTGCAACGGTTGCACCGGACGCATGTGCGCGGCGTCCAGCACGGTCGCGCCGACGTCGCAAATGACGTAGTCCGGCTGCGGGAGCATCGGGTCCGCCAGCAGCGACAGCACGCTTTCGCGGCCGCGCCCGGTCACCCAGACCAGTTTCAGGTGGGAGCGGCGGTCCATCAGGCGGTACAACCGCCTGCGCGATTCGGGCTTGCCCGCCAGGAAGGTGCCATCCAGATCGGTGGCGAGCAGCATGGCGGCGGATTTGCGGTGCGATGTCATCGATGCATCCTCTTGCGGCCCGTCAGCGGCTCGCGGTTTCGGGTCGCGGATCGGGATCGAGTCCGTGACGGGTGGCGATCTTCAGTGTGGACAGCAGGCAGGCGAGGCCCGCGAGGAGCAGGACGGCCCCCACCGCGGGACGGCCGAGCAGCAGGTGGCCGATGCCGAACAGCGTGGCGAACAGGCCGGCGTTGCCGGCGACCCACGCGACGATCAGCCGCGAGAGTTCACGATGCGACGCCGCGCCGCGCATGCCGCGCCAACAGCCTGGTGGCCGCACGCGGTCGACGAACGCCTGCAGGTGCGCCTGCGGGACAGGGGGCGTGAGCCAGGTCGCCACCAGCGCGGCGATCGTGGACAGCGCGACGATCGCCAGCAGCAGGTATTCGGCGCGCGCGGAGGGAAACAGCGGGTAAAACACGGCCGCCGCGAGCACTGCGACCGACAGGCCCGCGATCTCGGTCCAGGCGTTGGCCCTCCACCACAGCCAGCGCAGCATCGACGGCAGGCCCAGCCCGGCGCCCAATGCGACGAAGAACCGCCAGGCCTGTTCGATGCTGTCGATCCGCGAAGCGACCAGCACGCCCATCGCCGCCAGCGCCACGACGCCGAAGCGGCTCACCGCCAGCAGCCGGGCTTCGCTGGCCCCGGGGTCGAGGAAACGTTTGTAGACATCGTTCGCCAGATAGCTCGCGCCCCAGTTCAGATGCGTGTCCACGGTGCTCATGAACGCCGCCAGCAGCGACACGAACAGCAGCCCGAGCAGGCCGGCAGGCAGCAATTCGGCCATCAGCACGGGATAGGCCATTTCGCGATCCGCCGCGACGAGCGCCGCACCGCCCTGCGCGCCCGCCCCGGCATCGAGCGGATGCAGCACCAGCGCGACGAGTGCGACCAGAATCCACGGCCAGCTGCGCACCGCATAGTTCAGCAGCGAGAACCACAGCGCGCCGGCGGTCGCGTGGCGTTCGTCGCGCGCGGTGAACAGGCGCTGCGCCAGATAACCGCTGCCGTCGGCGAAGTACTGCGCCCACCACTGCACGCCGACGTAGACCAGGAACACCTGCAGCGGCAGCCAGGCCGCATCCACGCCCGGAACGAACGCCAGCAACCGATCCGCGTCGTAGCGCTCGGCCAGTTGCGTCCGCAGACCGTCGAGGCCGCCGACCTCGTCGACCGCGATCCACGCGAATGCGATGCCGCCGATCAGCGCCAAGCCGAACTGGACGAGATCGGTGAGGATCACGCCACGGATGCCGCCGAGGCTCGAGTAGAGCGCGATCAGGCCGAACAGCGCGAGCACGGTGAGCGTGTCGCCGGCACCGCGGCCGACCTGGAGCGACGACGGCCAGACGTGCGCGAAGGCGGCCAGCGCATCGGCGCCGATCCAGGTCTCCCAATCGACGAACGGCACCGCGATCTTGACCATCGCGCACACCACCCAACCGAGGATGAGGGCGTTGAGCAGCACCGCGAAGAACCCGGCCTTGAATGCGCGCAGCACGGCGGCGGCGCGGCCGTGGTAGCGCAATTCGATCAGCTCCGCATCGGTGAGCACTTCCGAACGGCGCCACAGCGCAGCGAACACGACGGCGATCGAAACGTGCGAAAACGCCCAGGACCACCAGAACCAGTTCCCGGCCACGCCGTGTTCGGCGACCAGCCCCGCGACCACGAGCGGCGTATCCGCAGCGAAGGTGGTCGCCGCCATCGATGTGCCCAGCCACCACCAGGGCAACGAACGCCCGGCGACGAAGTACGACTGGAGGGAACGTCCCGCGCTGCGGGATGCCCGGATGCCGACGACCAACACAAGAACCAGATAGGCGACGACAATGACACAGTCGATGGTCGCCAGCGTGCCCATCAAAGGCCCGCCGGACTCTCGTGCATGTTCATTGCGGACTAGGGTAGCGCAGCGACGCCATCGCTCCAAACCGCGACGTCGCGGTTACGCAGGCAATTCGCGGCAGGACTGCCCGATTTCCACGCCTCGCGGTTGGATGTCCTCGCGCCTGGATGCCGCGAGGCGGGCGCGCTACGCCGCGCCGCGTGCCTGCTGCTCGAGCGTCGCCTTCAGCCCGTCGTCGAGCTTCAACTGGCGCGCGAGTTCGTCGAGATAGGCGCGCTCCATGAAGTTCTGTTCGTCGACCACCAGCACGCTGGCGGCATACATCTGCGCGGCGAGTTCGGGCGTGGTGGCGGCCGCGGCGACTTCGGCGGGGTCCAGCGGCTTCTGCAGTTCGGCCTGCAGCCACAGGCGGGTGTCGGCATCGGCGCCGAGGCGGGTGAATTCGCCTTCGATCGTCGCGTGCTCGCGGTCGTCGACATGGCCGTCGGCCTTGGCCGCGGCGATCAGCGCCTTGAAGAGCGCCTGGCTATGCGATTCGGCTTCCGGCGCGGGCAGCGACAGCGGGTCGCGCATGGCGACCGGCACATCGCCACCGCCCTGCTGCCGCTTCCAGTCGCCATAGGCGCGGTAGGCCAGCGCACCGACCGCGGCAAGGCCGCCGAGCGTCGCCATGCGGCGTGCGCGTCGTCCGCCCAGCAGCAGCGCGAGCGCGCCGCCGGCCAACGCCCCCTTTCCGAAATCGGCGGTGTTGCCGATGCCGGCCGTGCCGGCGAGGTCGCCCGCGCTCTGCTTCGCGGTCTTGAGCAGTTGATCGAGGAATCCGCGGGTGTCCATGGGCGCTCCGGTCGGGGAAGGGTCGATGCGCATTGTGCGCCCGCGACCGGCGACGCCATCGGCCGGAGGTCATGCCGGGCCCGCACCCACCGGCCGCGTTCATGCAAACGGACGCCGGGGCGGGCACCATCGGCCCGGGGGAATCCCGATGCGGCGGGCACGATGCCGTCGCGCCGCCCGTTCCGCGAACCGGAGATCTGCCCATGCGCACCCTGCCCCTCGCCCTGCTCTGCATCGCCCTGCTGCCGACCGGCTGCATCCAGTCGCGCGAACGCGACGCCGCCGACAAGGGCGTCGTGCGCGAGCGCACCGCACGCGAGGCGAGCATGCCCGCACGCCCGGCTGCCTCCGTCCCCGCCGCCGCGGGCAAACCCCGTATCACCGGCGGCAACCAGCAGGCGCGGCGACTGCCGAACCCGCCGTTCACGGTGACGCCGTTCGCCAGCTTCAACGAACCCTGGGCGATGACCTTCCTGCCCGACGGCCGCTTGCTGGTGACCGAGAAGCCCGGCCAGTTGCGCCTGTTCGATCCCGCGACCAAGACCACCGGCACGATCACCGGCCTCCCGACCGTCGCCTACGGCGGCCAGGGCGGCCTCGGCGACGTGATCCTGCATCCCGACTACGCCACCAACCATCTGGTGTATTTCAGTTTCGCCGAACCGGGCAACGGCGACACCCGCGGCGCCGCGGTCGCGCGCGCCACGCTCACCCTCGACAACGCCGGCGGCGGCAGTCTCTCGACGCCGCAGATCCTCTGGCGACAGGTGCCGAAGGTCAGCGGCACCGGGCATTACAGCCATCGCCTCGCGTTCGGCCCCGACGGCAAGCTGTGGATCACCTCCGGCGAGCGCCAGCAGGGCACGCCGGCGCAGGACATGACCACCAATCTCGGCAAGGTCATCCGCCTGTTCGACGACGGCAGCGTGCCCACCGACAACCCCTTCTTCGCGCAGGGCGGCGTCGCCGCGCAGGTGTGGACGCTGGGGCACCGCAACCTGCTCGGCATCGCCTTCGACAACGCCGGACGGCTGTGGACGCACGAGATGGGCCCGCAGGGCGGCGACGAGCTCAACCTGATCGAACGCGGCAGCAACTACGGCTGGCCGATCGTCTCCAACGGCGACAACTACGACGGCACGCCGATCCCCGACCACGACACCCGCCCCGACTTCAACGCGCCGGAAGCGTGGTGGACGCCGGTGATCGCCCCGGCCGGCTTCGTCATCTACAGCGGCGACCTGTTCCCGTACTTCCGCGGCCACGGCTTCATCGGCGGCCTCGCCTCCCAGTCGCTGGTCCGCATCCAGTTCGACGGCGTCACCGCCCGCGAAGCCGAACGCTACGCCATGGGCCGCCGCATCCGCGAAGTCGAACAGGGCCCCGACGGCGCGCTGTGGCTGCTGGAGGACGGCGCCGGCGGACGCCTGCTGAAGTTGATGCCGCTGCCGTTGTAGGCATGACGCGGATGTAACGACCCAGCAAAAGCCTGCTCAGGTGTCACCTAGACGAAGGAGACACTGATGAGTGCGGTAATGGAAGAAGAGATCAAGCGATGGACGGTGCGTCGGAAGTCGCAGCTGGTGCTGGAGATCATCCAGGGCAGGACGACCGTGTCGGAGGCGAGTCGGCAGTTCTGAAGCGTCCTCGTTTCTTCGAGTCACACAGAAGTAGAGGTTGACGGGGATTGTGCCCGAGCGAAGGCGACCGGCAACGGGCCGGCCAGCGATCGGTGCGGGTGGTGATGGTTGTAGCGGTGGCGCCAGTCCTCGGTCATCCGCCGGACTTCGGGCAGACTGGTGAACACATAGCGGTCGAGTACCTCGGTACGGAGCGTACGGTTGAAGCGTTCGATCAGTGCGTTCTGCGTGGGCTTGCCGGGCTGGATGTGCACGAGTTCGACGCAATGCCGCTCGGCCCAGTCGCGCAAGGCAGCGCTGGTGAACTCCGGCCCGTTGTCCAGGCGAAGCCGGCGCGGCACGCCTCGCAACTCGACCAGTTCGTCGAGCGCACGGAGCACGCGTGCCGACGGCAGACTGGTGTCGATCTCGATCTTCAGGCATTCGCGATTGAAGTCGTCGGTGACGTTGAAGGTGCGGAAGCGACGCCCCGACCACAGCGCGTCGGCCATGAAACCGGCTGACCAGGTGTCGTTCGCGATGGCCGGGATCTCCAGCGGGTCCCGGATGCGATCGGGCAGCCGCTTCCTGCCACGGCGCGGCAGGTTGAGCTTGAGCCCGGCGTAGACGCGCCAGCAGCGGGTCTTGCCCCAGCCGCGCGGCTTCAACGCCTCGCCGAAGAGCAGCCCGAAGCCGTAGCCGGGGTTGTCCTTGAGGTGCGCCTGTATCGCATCGATCAACGGACCGTCGTCACGCGCGTGTGGCCGGTAGTGCCGCGCCGAACGCGACAATCCCAACACACGATCCGCCCGCCGGGCGCTGAGCCCGAAGTCGGTTTGCATCGTCAGGCTCAACTCGAGCCGTCGAGCCTGGCGCAGCCTTTGACCAACTACGTTGTTGAAAACCGCGACAGCACGTCCTTGAGCGCGTGGTGCTCCAACGCCAAGTCGGCGTACATCCGCTTCAGACGGACCAACTCGCCTTCGACGTCCTTCAGGTGCCGCAACTGCGACACCTCCAGGCCAGCGTACTTGGCCTTCCATTGATAGTAGGTGGCCTCGCTGATGCCGTGCTTGCGACAGGTCTCGACGACCTTCGCCCCGGCTTCGGCCTCTTTGAGGATCCGGACGATCTGTTCTTCCGTGAATCGCGATTTCTTCATGGGGAGCTCCTTCGGTGGGAACTCTACTTCCAAGTGGATCGAATTAACGAGGACGCTTCACCTTCGGCAGCATCGTTTCGACACCGCGGCACACCTGCCCTTCGGCGACAAGCTGCGTCCCGACAAAGAAGTTCTTGCCGATACCGAATATCGGCCCCGCCACGTTGTCCATCATCGCGTAGTAGGCGTCGCGGCCGTCGAGTTCCCGGTCGGCATCGCGCCACAGCAGTTGCGACATCTCGACGCGGCTGACGGTGTCGGCGCCGGTCCGGCAGAATCCGGTCGATGTGTTCGGCATTCCCCGGGAACACCTGGTCCACGCCCAGGGCACGCAGCAGTGCGGCCCGGCGCGGCGCCAGTTCGTTGGCGACGACCGTCGCCCCGGCCGCCTGCGCCATCACGACCAGATCGCCGGTGCTGGCGGACGGTTCCAGCACAACATCGCTCGCCGACAAGTTCGCCGCGCGCGCCACCAGAAACGCCAGCGTCGGCGGCGTGCTGAACTGCTGGAACTCCTCCTGCTCGCGGGTACGCTTGCTCTGCGTCGACAGGCGCGTCAACAGCGCCCCCAGCCGGCCCAGCGTCGCGCGTGCGTCCTGTTCCGTGGCCGGGTTCAGATCGCCGACGAGGCCGCCTTCAGGGCGAGGTTCACGCCAACCTCCAGCGCGTCGTAGGCATCGCGCGGCAAGTAGGCGCCCGCCGCCTGGCTACCGCCGACCTCCACGTTCGCGCGATCGAACAAGGCGCGCGCCTCGATCGACCGGCCTGCATGCAATGCATCCGAGACCCAGCGCGCCACGCGCGCCAGGGCACCGTTGAGTGCAGACGCGGCATCGGTCGACGGTGCGGCGTCAGTCTCCACTGGCAGCAGAAGCGCCCCGTCGGGCGATACCGGGGACGTGTCGCGGGCCGTGTTGTCGTTCGCGGCCTCGGCCGCAGGGTTCAGCGGGACTGGGGCCTCGGGGGAGGACGATGCAGCGACAACGGGATCACGTTCGTCGCGTCGGCGCTGTCCGCTGGCGGGGTCGGGCCGAACATCTCCTGCGCCCATGCCACTTCCAGCGCCAGCGCGCCCAGGTACTCGCCCGCATCGATCAGCTGCCGCGTCCGTTCCGGCGAGTGACGCATCCAGCGATTGGCGATCTGCGTCGCGATCGGCGGCATCGAGGTCAGCACGATCCGAATCGACGGCGGATACCTGTGCGCGTCGTGCAGCAGAAACGTCCCGCTGTCCTCGCTGCCCGGCCCGGTCGTCGTACTCATCGCGTGCGTCCTCCTGTTTGCTTGATCCTGAACCGTCGACCACCACGTCGGCCCAGAGACGATCCGTCGTGTTCGACAGCGTGATCGTGCCGCCTCCGACCGCGTAGCGCGCACCGAAACGGCCACCGAGGTTGGTGGCACCGGCCTGCGCGAACGCATCGCGCAGCGCCTTCTTCGCGGACTCGACTTCGGTCACGTGCGCGAAGTGCGCCGGAAATTCCACCCGACCCGCGCGTCCTGATCGAACCTGCGCAACGAGCCCATCGACAAAATCCATCAACATCGATGCATCGTGAATCGAGTTCGATGCATGACGCTTTACATCGACGTTTCGATGCGTTTGCGCCGTGTCCGCGACCTCTGGCGCCGCGTCCACCGAGGATGCCTCGCTGGATGATGCGATGGCAAATTTCGCCCACTGCAACAATCACGGCACCTCGCGGCGGCACTCCTGCGCAGCGCCATTCCGGCGACGATTACGGGATCCTCGCCGCACGTCATTTGTTGTATGCAAAAGCGTGTGAACGCACCTCGATGCGCTGGTCGCGCCATACACGCAACAGATCACACATCGGGGCCGTGATGCTCAATCCAGAGCGCAACTCGATGATCACGGCAGCACCTCTCGCGCTGGATAGATGGTCTCTGGCCCGACGGTGCACACTCTGCAGTTCCTGCACGACGGCCGTTTTCTGCAGCGCAATCTCAACAAGGGCGTGATGGCCGGGCTGTTGGAACGGGTGCCGGTATGGCGAGTGGAGCATGGACAGCCTGGGCTGCTGGGTGCAGTGGTCTGGTATCAAAAGAACCGAAAGGAGTGAGCACTGGTCGCAGGATTGATCCGAATCAACGCGTGCCGGCTGGACCGGCGACTACAATCGGTTCGGCCCTTTGAATGGATGGACCAGTCATGCGCTTCGGTTCACGTTCTCTGATCATTCCCGTGGTACTGGCAAGCTTCGTCCTGGCCACATCGGCGATTCCAGGCAGCACATGGGCGACCACGGGCACGCTGAGTCTGGGTTCGGGTGTCGCCGCCGTGTCGCTGATGGCCCTTGCAGCCGTCCTCGGTGCACGTTGGAAGGCGGTCGAGTCGCTGTTCGGTGGCCTGGACCGCGTCTACGAGACACACAAGTGGCTTGGCGTATGGGCGCTGGTGTTCGCGTCGGTCCACCTGGTCTTCAAGGCGGGCGCGCCTGGATGGGAGACAGCCGCCATCCTGCCGCTGCCCGGACCGGTGACACGGCTCGTCCGGCAGCTCAGCTTCGTGTCGCTGATGCTCATCGTCGTGCTGGCGCTGAACCGCAAGATCCCGTACCGGACCTGGCGTTGGTGGCACAAGCTGTCCGGGCCACTGTTCCTGATCGTCGTTGCGCACTGGGCCAGCTTCAAGTCGCCCATCGCGCTGGCCAGCCCGGCGGGAGCATGGTTGGCCGTGCTGTCGTTGCTAGGCATGATGGCGGCGGCTTACAAGTTGCTGCTGTATCCTACGTTCTCGCGGCATGCTCGTTACCGCCTGCGCTCGGTCTCGGCCAACGGCAGCGCCGTCCATCTGCAGCTTGTGCCGGAAGGCCGGCGCATTCCATTCCTTCCAGGCCAGTTCGCGTTCGTATCCTTTGAGCAGGACGGCCTGCGCGAGCCACATCCCTTCACCATTGCCAGCGCGGGGGACGTCGATGGCGGGATCGCCTTCATGGTGCGCTCGCTCGGCGATTACACGGAGCGGCTGGTGAGGGACGCCAAGCCCGGGATGGCTGCACAGGTCTATGCGCCGTTCGGCCGGTTCGAGCACATGCCCACGGGGCGGCAGGAGATATGGATCGCCGGCGGCGTGGGCGTGACGCCGTTCATTGCGTGGCTTCACGATGCCGGCGCGACCGAGCTGGGCGGCGTGACGTTCTTCCATTTCTTCACGCCGGGCCGCGAGCTTCCCGAAGCCGTGGATCTGACGGGGATGGCGCGTGCGCGAGGCGTGGAACTGGTCGACGTCACAACGGGACCAGGCTCCGTGGAGTTTCGTCAGCGGTTCGCGGAGCTGGTCGAGCAAGCTGGCGCATCGGAGATACAGATCAGCTTCTGCGGCCCCGAAGGTTTGCGCGACCAGGTGCGCCAGCTGATGCGGGAAACCGGCGTGGCGGAAAACCGGTTGCGCCACGAGCTGTTCGAGTTCCGCTGAAGCTGTCTTGGTGCCTGATTCCCGTCATTTCTTCGAATCGCCAACGATCTTCCCGCTATTTCTTCTGCCGCATTTTGCCAGCTTGGCACGTCAGTCGGTTACGGGTCCACGGCCGCGCTGCCGACGACTTGGATCCGATCTTGGTCACGGCAAGTTCCGTGACGAATGCCTCAACGAGCATTGGTTCACGTCGGTCGTTCAAGCCCGCGACGTGATCGCTGACTGGCGACGCGACTACAGCGAAGTACGTCCGTACAGCAGTTGCGGCCGCATCCCGCCAGCGCAGTTCGCCGCCATCCATCGTGCACAGCAGGACAACAACGCAGTAATCTTCAACTCTGGGCGTTATCAGTAACTACTGGTACAGCCAGCGGGGGCAGGCAGCCGATTGCTTCCTTCACGCGGCCGGCGATGGCGTCGAACGCCACGAAACCAGTGGCAAAGCAGGCTACGGCTACGCCTACCGCCTTGAACCTGCCCGACACACGGTCGGTCATCTTCGCGATTGAGCGGTCGATCTCGTTCGCGCACTTCTCCGCGATGCGCACCGCGCGCCCGGCACCCGTCTCGAACGTGCCGGTATTCATCAACAGGCGACGTACAGCCGCCCCAGGGAGGTCCCACCGGCCCGGCCGGCTGACTCACTGCGTCGTCAGTGCCCGAACGGGCTGGGAAACAAGGGATGCATGAAGTCGCTGGTAAAGATCCGGCTCGCGTTGCTGGCGCTACCCCAGAATCTGCCCCCGCGTGCCCCGGGATTGCAAGGGGCTGCGTCGGACGACATCGCACAACCGATGCCCCGAAACCGCTGGTTTTCCAGCCGATTCAAGACGTTATGGGACAGTATCGGACGGGAAAATGGTGGGCCGTGAAGGATTCGAACCTTCGACCAAAAGATTAAAAGTCTTCTGCTCTACCGACTGAGCTAACGGCCCACGGTACCGGCGAAGCCGGCCCCGGCATTGCGCCGAGGGCGGCATTCTAGCCCAATCCGCCGGGAGGGTCAGCCGGCGTAGCGGGTCGGGTCGGCGATGCCGGCGGCGGCGAAACCCTCGGCGCGGAGGCGACAGGCGTCGCAGTGGCCGCAGGCGCGGCCGTCGGCATCGGCCTGGTAGCAGGACACGGTCTGGGCGAAATCGATGCCCAGGCGCAGGCCTTCGCGGGCGATGTCGGCCTTGCTCATCCGCATCAGCGGGGCGTGGACGCGGAAATGCGCGCCCTCGACGCCGGCCTTCGTGGCAAGGTTGGCGAGCGCCTCGAAGCCGGCGATGAACTCGGGGCGGCAGTCGGGATAGCCGGAGTAGTCGACCGCATTCACGCCGCAGAACAGGTCGGTCGCGCCCAGCACTTCGGCCCAGCCCAACGCGACCGACAGCATGATGGTGTTGCGCGCGGGCACGTAGGTGGACGGAATGCCGACACCGATCTCGTGGCCGTCGGAATCCACCGGCACATCGATGCCGTCGTCGGTGAGCGCCGAGCCGCCGAGACTGCGCAGGTCGACGTGCACGGTCTTGTGCGCGACCGCGCCCAACGCCCGCGCGACACGTGCGGCGGCGTCGAGTTCGGACGTGTGGCGCTGGCCGTAGCGCACGCTCAGCGCATGCGCGGCGAAGCCCTGTTCGCGGGCGATCGCGAGGACGACGGCGGAGTCCATGCCCCCGGACACGAGGACGACGGCGGGTTTCATCAGAGGCATTCCTCAACGGCCGGGGGCGTCGCCCCACAGGATCTTGTGCAATTGCAGCTGGAACTTGACCGGCAGGCGATCTTCGACGATCCATTCGGCGAGGTCGCGCGCAGCGACCTGCTCCTTGCTCGGCGAGAACAGCACGTCGCAGCGCGCGTGCAGGCGGTGTTCGGCGACGATGCGCTTCGACCAGTCGTAGTCGGCGCGGTCGCAGATCACGAACTTCACCTGGTCGTGCGCGGTGAGCAGCGGCAGGTTCTCCCAGCGATTGCGCTCGACCTCGCCGGAGGCCGGCGTCTTGATGTCGAGCACCCGCGACACGCGCGCGTCGACGCCGGCGATGTCGATCGCGCCGGACGTCTCCAGCGACACGACCAGGCCGGCATCGCAGAGCCGCCGCAGCAGGTCGAGGCAGCGCTTCTGCGCGAGCGGCTCGCCGCCGGTCACGCAGACGTGGCGCACGCCGTGGCCGACGACCTCCTCGACGATCGCGTCAATGTCGCGCCACTCGCCGCCGAAGAAGGCGTAGGCGGTGTCGCAATAGACGCAGCGCAGCGGGCAGCCGGTCAGGCGCACGAACACGGTCGGCCAGCCGGCATCGCGGGCTTCGCCCTGCACGGACAGGAAGATTTCGGTGATCTTGAGGCGGTCCGCCGTCGCGGCGGTCGGCGCCGGGGCGGTCTCGACGTTCACCCGGTCATTTTACCCGGCGGACGCGCTTGCCGGCGTTCAACGCACTCGCGAGAGCCGCAGCGCCTGCAGGCGGTCCTCGGCGCTGCGCGCGGCCTCGGTGCCGGGATAGCGGTCGATCACCTTCGACAGCGTGGCTTCGGCAGCGTTGAGCTGGCGCAGGCCGTACTGGCACAGGCCGACCTTGAGCAGCGCGCCCGCGGCCTTGTCGTGGGTGGGATACCGCGCGAGCAGCGCCTGGAACTGCGGCATCGCCAGCGCGTAGTTCTGGGTGACGTAGTAGCTCTCGCCCAGCCAGTACATGGCATTCGGGGTGAACACGCCGTTCGGATAGGCTTCCAGGAAGGCCTGGAAGGCCTGCGACGCATCCGCGTAGCGGCCGGCCTTGAGCGCATCGAAGGCGGTGTTGTAGGCGCTCCGCTCGTCCTCCGCGCGGCCGGTGAAGGCGGAGGCGTCGCCGTAGACGGTCGGCGGCGGCTCCTCGACGGCCGGCACCGCGGACGGTGTGGCGGCGGCCGTCGCGGTCGAAGGCGGCGCGACCGGCGGCGAGGATGGCATCGGCGCCGTCGGCGCGGCACCGCCTTCCAGTCGACCCAAGCGGCCGTCGAGGTCGAGGTACTGGTTCTTCGCGGCCTGCTTCTGCTGTTCGAGCTGCTGTTGCAGTTCCTCGACCTGCCCGCGCAAGCCCTGGTTCTCGCTCTTCAGCTCGGTGACCTGGTCGAGCAGGTTCTGGTTGCCCGAGCGCATCGCCGCGAGCTGCTGTTCCAGCGCCGTGAGGCGGTCGGACGTGCTCATCCGCTGCGCGAAGGCCGGCATGGCGATGCCGAGGGCGAGCAGCACGACGACGGGCGACAGCGAACGAAGGACTTTCACGACGGCAACGACCTGATCAGCGGCGAGAGACGAGGGACGGGCATGCGACGGGGCGCCGGCAGGCGCCCCGTGCGCGACGCTCACTTCGCGGTGTAGACGATCTCGACGCGGCGATTGCGGCCCCAGCAGTCCTCGTTGGACTCGGTGCAGGTCGGCTGCTCTTCGCCGTAGCTGACGACGGTGATCTGCGTGCCGCTGCCGCCGTTGGCCTGGACGGACGACGACACCGCGTTCGCGCGGCGCTCGCCGAGGCCCATGTTGTACTCGCGGCTGCCGCGCTCGTCGGCGTTGCCTTCGAGGGTCATGCGCGCGCTGGGACGATCGCGCAGGTACTTGGCGTGGCAGGCGACGATGGCCTGGAACTCTGGCTTGAGCGCATCCTGGTCGAAGTCGAAGTAGACCACGCGCTGGCGCAGGCAGGCATCGGTGTCGAGGTCGCCGGGGCCGTAGGCGCCGGTGCGCACCGGGCCGGTATTGCCCATGCCGGAGGAGGTGGTGCCGGAGGAGGTATTGCCGTTGCCGACGGTGGCGCCGGTGTCGGTGTTTTCCTTCACTTTCTTGGAACAGGCGGCAGCGGTCACGCACAGGATCGCGGTGAGCAGCACTCGGGAGGTCGTGTTCATGCGGGGTCTCGGTGTGGTCGCGGGGTGGTCAGGGTGGATATCGGGGGAAAGGAGGCGGTGAGCGGGCGATCGGGTTCGGCGGAGGCCGGACCGGATCAGCGCGGCATGCGGTACGGGCCCCAGGCGGGTTCGCGCACGTCGCCGCCGGCGACCACCAGGCGCTGGCGGACGCGGGCATCGGCGGAGACGGCGTAGAGCACGCCGCGTCCGCCTTCGCGGGCGGCGTAGAGCACCATCGCCGCGTTCGGCGCGAAGCTCGGGGATTCGTCCAGATTGCCGGGCGAAAGCATGGACCAGCGCGGCGATCCCAGGCTGCGATCGAGCATCGCGATACGGTACACGTTGCCGCTGCCCTGTGCCACGGCGAGCTTCTTGCCGTCCGCGGACACCGTGGCGCGTGCGTTGTAACTGCCCTGGAACGTGACCCGGGTGGCCGAACCGCCGCTCGCCGGGGCCTGGTAGATCTGCGGCTTGCCGCTGCGGTCGGAGGTGAAATACAGGGTGCTGCCGTCGGCGCTCCAGACCGGTTCGGTGTCGATGCCGAACTGGCTGGTGACCTGGGTCAGCGCGCGGCTGGCCAGATCCATCACGTAGATCTCGGGGTTGCCGCTCTTGGACAGCGCCATCGCCAGCTTGCGGCCGTCGGGCGAGAAGCTCGGCGCGCCGTTGATGCCCTTGAACGCGGCCACCACCTCGCGCGCACCGGTGGCGACGTCCTGGACGACGATCGAGGAGTTGCCGCGCTCGAAGCTGACGTAGGCGAGCCTGCGTCCGTCCGGGCTCCACGCCGGCGACACCAGCGGCTTTTCGGAGCGCACCACCGTCTGCGGGTTGTAGCCGTCGGCGTCGGCGATCATCAGCGCGTACTGCGCGCCCTTGCCGACGCCGGTCTGCACGATGTATGCGATGCGGGTCCAGAACGCGCCGCGCACGCCGGTGAGCTTCTCGTAGATGGCGTCGGCGATCTGGTGGGCGACGTCGCGCATCGCGTTGGCGCGCGCGGTGAGCGCGAACGCCAGCAGGCGGTTGCCGCCCATGTCGAACAGTTCGTACTCGACGCGATAGCCGCCGTCGGCGGCGTCCAGCACCCGACCGACCACGACGTAGTTCTGCTTCAGCGTGCGGAAGTAGGCGTAGTCGATGTCGGCGCCGCGGCTGGGGCGCTGTGCGCCGAGGTCGGCCGGCGGCAGCGGCCGGAACTGGCCGGAGCGGGCCAGGTCGGCACGGACGACTTCGGCGATGTCGGTCTGCGGCGCTCCGGCGCTGCCCTGGTACGGCATCGGGACGACCGCGATCGGGGTGGCCGCCGCGTTGCCGCCGACGATGTCCAGCTCCAGCCCGCGTTGCTGCGCGGACGCGACCATAGGCAGCAGCGCGAGGCCGAACAGAGCGATGCCGGACAGGATCAGCGAGAGGAAGGACTTGGGCAGGAACGACGTCGGTCGGGTCATCGGCGGTCGGGGCCTCGGCGATGGGGGCGTGCGGGTGAGCCGACAGCTTGGCCGCGAAAACGGTCAGAAAGATGAACGGACACGGACTCGGGCAGACCGCACGGCCGTCGGTCAGGGTTCCTCGGCACGGAACTTGAGGATCAGGGTCCGGTTGAAGACGCTCTCGAAACCCTGGTAGGGCAAGGGCTGCGCCTTCAGGACGGCGGCCTCCACGGAACGGCGGCCGACCTCGTCGTAGGGGCAGGACGGGTCGACCTGCACGTCGATCACGGTGCCGTTGGGGATCTGCCGGATCACGATCTTGCAGATCTGGTCGGGCGAGACATTGTCCGGCCGCACCCAGTTGCTGCGGATCTTCTCGATCAGCGCCTGACTGTATTGGGCGGCCAGGTTCGGATCGACCCCGCGCGACCCCGGCGGCGGGGACGCCGCAGCGGCGGCAGAGGCCTGCTGGGCGCGCTGCCGGGCCAGTTCGTCCAGCCGCTGCTGGGTCTGGGCGATCTCGCGCTGGTTCTGCTCGCGCTGGCGCTGGATGTCGGCCAATTGCTGATCGCGCTGGCGCTGCATCTCGGTCTTGCGCTGCTCGGCCTCCTGGCGTTCGCGCTCGGCGGTGAGATCGACCTGGCCCTGCCGCCGCTTGGCCTCCTGCTCGCGCTCGGCGGTGTCGGCGGCCTGCGCGTCGGGCTTCACTTCCTGCTGGTCGACCTTGTCCGGGTCGGGCAGCTGTTCCTGCGGCAGCGGCTGCGCCTCGGGCGGGGTCTCGGGCGTCTCTTCCAGCGCGTCCGGTAGTGGCTCGGGCGGCGGCGTTTCCGTCGGCTCGACCGGTTTCGCGACCTCCGGCTGCGGGCGGGTCCGCAGCGCGGCGCGGGTCGCCGCGGACAGCGCGTTCGGGTCGATCACGTCGGCGTGGACCGGCTCGCCGGCCGCCGCGGGCGGACGCGCGGGCAGCAGCGACACCAGCAGCAGCAACAGCGCCGGCAGCAGATGCAGCAACAGCGCCAGCGCGACCGCGACCGTGGTGTCGTGGCGGGTCTCGCGCATCAGCGAACCTGCCCGTCCCGGCGACGGCGCGTGGTCACGACTGTTCCTCCGGCAGGCTGACCAGGCTGACCTTGCCGATGCCGGCGTCCTTGATCAGGTCGATGCCGCGCATCACGGTCTGGTAGCTGGCGTCGCGGGCGCCGCTCACCAGCACGGTGATCTCGGCGTTGCGTTCGTGCACGGCGCGGAGCTCGGAAACGAGGTCCTTCGCGTCGATCGCGCGGTTGCGGCCGCGCTCGAGCATCAGCGCGTAGCCGCCGTCGGCGTAGATGCTGACCACCACCGGATCCTGCGGGGTCTGCAGCGATTTCGCCCGCGACTGCGGCAGGCTGATGTCGGTGCCGAGGTTCAGCAGCGGCGCGGTGACCATGAAGATGATCAGCAGCACGAGCATCACGTCGATGTACGGCACGACGTTGATCTCGGCTTTCAGCTTGCGCTTGCGGCGGCGGCCGGCGGCTTGGAGGGCCATGGTCGGTGTCCGGTGGGGCGGAAGACGGGGACGGTGCGGTCAACGATCCGGGCGGCGGCCCGGGGTCAGTGCTCGTCCATGTGCGCCTGGCGCTGCAGGATCGAGGCGAACTCCTCGGCGAAGGCGTCGTAGCGCACCGCCAGCCGTTCGACCCGGGTCGCGAAGCGGTTGTAGGCCCACACCGCCGGGATCGCCGCGAACAGGCCCATCGCGGTGGCGAGCAGCGCCTCGGAAATGCCCGGGGCGACCGTGGCGATCGTCGCTTCTTTCATGCTCGCCAGTCCGTGGAACGACATCAGGATGCCCAGCACGGTGCCGAACAGGCCGACGTAGGGGCTGATCGAACCGACGTTGGCGAGGAACTCGAGGTTGTGTTCGAGGCCGTCCAGCTCGCGCGAGGCGGTCGCGCGCATCGCGCGCTGCGCGCCCTCGAGCTGGCTGCGGGCGTCGACGCCGCGACGCTGGCGCACGCGGTTGAACTCGCGCAGGCCGCCTTCGAAGATCGCCTCGAGGCCGCTGATCTGCTGCTTGCGGCCCGCGGCCTCGGCGTAGAGCCGACCGAGGTCGCCGCCGGCCCAGAAACGCTCCTCGAAGCCGTCGGCCTCTTTCTGCGCGCGATCCAGCACCCGCTTCTTGCGGAAGATGATCACCCACGACGCCACCGACGCCAGCAGCAGCAGCGCCATCACCGCCTGCACCGGCAGGCTGGCGTCGGCGACGAGCTTCAGGTAGTTCAGCCCCGCCTCGGGGGCGGCAGCCTGGAGCGTGGCAGCGGTCGTCGCCTGCGCGGGCAGCGGTTCGACGGCGGTGGCCTGCAGGGCCATGGGCAGCACATTCATCGGGGAACTCGCTCCGGATTCGGTTCGTCGGCCCCGGACGCGCCCGGCGCGTGCGCCGGACCGCCCGCGGGCGGGGATTCGAGGGATTGCAGCATCGACAGCAACGCAGGGGGAATGGCCATCGGCCGGAAACGCTCGGCATCCAGCGCCGCGACCCGCACCTCGGCGTCGAGCAGCCGGACGCCGTCGCGATCGATGGTCTGCGCGATCACCAGGCTCGCGCGCCGGCAATCGTGCAGTCGCACGCCGACCGCGAGGGCGTCGTCCAGCCGCGCCGGCAGGCGGAAGTCGATCGTCATCGCCCGCACCGCGAACACCAGTCCCTGTTCGCGCCGCAGACGTTCCTGGCCCCACCCCTGCGCCCGCAGCCATTCGGTGCGCGCGCGTTCGAGGAAGGCCAGGTATTGCGCGTGATAGACCACGCCACCGGCGTCGGTATCCTCCCAGTAGACCCGTGTCGGCCAGCTGAATTCGGCGCCTGCGCCCGGGGAACTCGCGGTCGACGCACTGGCGGCCGGATCGCGATCACCCGCCATCGCCGCCCTCCGCGAACAGGTCGCGCGCCGGCGTCTTCGGCTTCAGGCCGAAATGGCGCCAGGCCTTCTGCGTGACCATGCGCCCGCGCGCGGTGCGCACGAGGAAGCCCTGCTGGATCAGGTACGGCTCGATCACGTCCTCCAGCGTGCCGCGCTCCTCGCTCAGCGCCGCCGCCAGCGACTCCACGCCGACCGGTCCGCCGTCGAAGTTCTCGAGGATCAGCTGCAGCATCCGGCGATCCAGCTCGTCGAAGCCTTCCGGGTCGACCTTCAGCATCTTCATCGCGGCGTCGGCGACGTCGCGGTCGATGTGGCCGTCGGCCTTGACCTGGGCGTAGTCGCGCACCCGACGCAGCAGGCGGTTGGCGATGCGCGGCGTGCCGCGCGAACGGCGGGCGATCTCGACGGCGCCGTCGGGCGCGCAGCCGATGCCGAGGATCTGCGCGGAGCGGCGCACGATCCGGGTCAGCTCGTCGGCGGAATAGAACTCCAGGCGCTGGACGATGCCGAACCGGTCGCGCAGCGGCGCGGTGAGCAGCCCGGCGCGGGTGGTGGCGCCGACCAGCGTGAACGGCGGCAGGTCGAGCTTGATCGAGCGCGCCGCGGGGCCCTCGCCGATCATGATGTCGATCTGGAAGTCCTCCATCGCCGGGTACAGCACTTCCTCGACCACGGGCGAGAGGCGATGGATCTCGTCGATGAACAGCACGTCGTGCGGCTGCAGGTTGGTGAGCAGCGCGGCAAGGTCGCCGGCCTTCTCGATCACCGGCCCGGAGGTGACCCGCAGGTTGACCCCGAGCTCGTTGGCGATGACGTGGCTGAGCGTGGTCTTGCCCAGGCCCGGCGGGCCGAAGATCAGCACATGGTCGAGCGCTTCGCCGCGGCGCTTCGCCGCCTCGATGTAGATCGCCATCTGCTCGCGCACCGGCTGCTGGCCGAGGTATTCGTCCAGCCGCTTCGGGCGCAGGCCGGCGTCGGCGAGGTCGTCCTCGCGGGTGGCGTCGGCGGCGATCAGGCGGTCGGTGGTCATCCGCGCATTATGCATGGCCCGCCGGCGCGACGGCCCGCGGGCCGCCCCCGGGATCGCGGGCCGTCGTCAGATCTGCACCTGCGCGCCCAGTTCCACCAGTCGATTGCCCGGGATGCGGAAGAAGCCGGTGGCCGAGGCGGCGTTGCGGTGCATCAGCGCGAAGAGCTTGTCGCGCCAGACCGGCATGCCGCGGTGGGCGCTGGCGATGATGGTCTCGCGGCTGGAGAAGTACGTCGTGTCCATCGGGTCGAAATGGATGCCACCCTTGTCGCAGCTGCGCATCAGCGCCAGCGGCACGTCCGGCGTCTCCATGAAGCCGAACTTGATGACGACGCGATGGAAATCGTCGCCGATCGATTCGATCTTCAGGCACTTTTCCTTCGGCGCGTAGGGCACGTTGAGCGTGTCGACGGTCAGGAACACGTTGCGCTCGTGCAGCACCTTGTTGTGCTTGAGGTTGTGCAGCAGCGCGTGCGGGACCACGGTCTTGTCGGCGGTCAGGAACACCGCGGTGCCGGGCACGCGCACCGGCGGCGCCAGCATCAGGCCGGACAGGAAGGTGTCGACCTGGATGCCTTCCTTGCGGATCTCGCCGCGCAGCAGTTCGCGACCGCGGCGCCAGGTGCGCATCATCGTGAACGCGGTGATGCCGATGAACAGCGGCACCCAGGCGCCGATGCCGGTCAACAGCTTGGCGCCGTTGGCGAACAGGAATGCGATGTCCACGAACAGGAACAGCCCGCACAGCGGCAGCACCCAGCGGCGGGTGTCGGGCCAGCGGGTATAGGCGACGATCGCCAGCAGCAGGGTGTCGATCAGCATCGTGCCGGTGACCGACAGGCCATAGGCCGTGGCCAGCGCGGTGGCGCTCTTGAAGCTCAGGGTGAGCACGACGACGGCCGCAAACAGCGTCCAGTTGATCGACGGCACGTAGATCTGGCCGATGGTGTCCTTCGAGGTGTAGCGGATCGCCAGCCGCGGCAGGTAGCCGAGCTGGATCGCCTGGCGGGTCACCGAGAACGCGCCCGTGATCACCGCCTGCGAGGCCACGGTCGCGGCCACGGTCGCGAGGATCAGCATCGGGATCTGCGCCCAGTCCGGGATCGACATGAAGAACGGGTTCGCGATCGCCTCGGGATGCTCCAGCAGCACCGCACCCTGGCCGTAGTAGTTCAGTACCAGCGCCGGCAGCACGAAGCCGAACCAGCCCCAGCGGATCGGCGTCTTGCCGAAGTGGCCGAGGTCGGCGTACAGCGCCTCGCCGCCGGTCACGGTCAGCACCACCGCACCGAGCACGAACACCGCGTGCCAGTTGTGGGTGAGGAAGAAATCGATCGCCCACCAGGGGTTCAGCGCGGTCAGCACCGTGGGGTGGTGGGCGATGTTGTAGACGCCGAACGCCGCGATCACCACGAACCAGGTGAGCATCACCGGACCGAAGGCCTTGCCGACCTTCGCGGTGCCGAAGCGCTGCAGCGCGAACAGGCCGGTGAGGATGACCAGGCTGATCGGCACCACCCAGGTCTCGAAGAACGGCCAGATCACTTCCAGACCGGCGACCGCACCGAGCACGGTGATCGGCGGGGTGATCATGCCGTCGCCGAAGAACAGCGCCGCGCCGAAGATGCCGAGGATGCCGACCGCGTAGTTGAGCCGCGACCCGGGCTTGAGGCCGCGCTGGGCCAGCGCGGTGAGCGCCATGATGCCGCCCTCGCCTTCGTTGTCGGCGCGCATGATCACGATGACGTATTTCAGCGTGACCACCAGCAGCAGCGACCAGAAGCCGAGCGAGAGCAGGCCCTTCACCGTCGCCGGATTGGGGCTGAGCCCGTAGTGCGGGCTGAACATCTCCTGGATCGTGTACAGCGGGCTGGTGCCGATGTCGCCGAACACGACGCCGACGGCGGCCACGACCAGCGCGGTGAGTCCGGCCTTGCCGTGCGGGGTCGGATGATGGGTGGACGCGTCGTGCTGGGAGGTATCGCTCATCGCGGGAATGCCGGAAGGCCCTCGTGGAGTGTGCCGATGTCAGCGAAGCGCGGACTGCAGCGCCTTGCGGATGATCCCGGCGGCATCGTCGCCGACCGCCGCGGCCTCGCGCGCCATGCGCGCGGCCTCGGCGGGCTTGTAGCCCAGCTGCTGCAGGGCGATGGTCGCCTCGGACTGCGCATCGCCCGCGGCCGCCGCGGCGTTCAGGGTCATGCCGGCGCCGGCGAAGTCGGCGGCGCGGTCGCGCAATTCGACGACCATGCGCTCGGCGGTCTTCTTGCCGATGCCCGGGATGCGGGTGAGCGCGGTCACGTCGCCTGCCTGCACCAGCCGCGCGAACTCGTCCACGCTCACGCCCGAAAGCACCGCCAGCGCGATCTTCACGCCGATGCCGCTGACCTTCTGCACGTCACGGAACAGCCTGCGCTCGGCCTCGCGCAGGAAGCCGTACAGCGAGACGCTGTCCTCCTTCTGCGCGTAGTGGGTGAACAGCGCCACCTCGCGGCCCACGTCCGGCAGATCGTAGAACGTGCTCATCGGCGCCTCCAGCTCGTAACCGACGCCGTGGACGTCGATCACCAGCCAGGGGGGCTGCTTGTGCACCAGCGTGCCTTTGAGTCGACCGATCATGCTCGTCTCCCGCGCTGCGCGCAGGTTACTCCTTCAGCACCATGTCGATGCACATGACCGCGGCCATGATCAGGATGCGCACGTCGTCGTCCTCGCCGACCGCGTCGGACACCGACAGCACGTAGTTGTCGGCGCTGGTGAACAGCTCCTTGCCCAGCCCGGCCCACTTCTTGGTGACCCGCGCCAGCTCCTTCTCGCCCTTGAGGAACTGGAAGTCCCAGCTGGTCCACTTGCCCTTGAGCATGCAGACCTCGTTGTCGCGGGCGTCGAGCACGCGGAACGCGCCGCCGATCGAGAAGAACTTCTGCTTGAACCCGCCGACCACGCGGCCGTTCTCGTCCAGCACCTCGACCTTCGACAGGAAGAACGACACGCCGCGGCGCACGGTCAGCGCCTTGCGGCCGTCGGCGCCGGTCAGCACCACCTCGAACGGCGTCATCCGCTTGTAGTCGGTGAAGCGCAGCAGCTTGGTGAAGAAGCCGAGGTTGGGCTCGCGGCATTCGAGCAGCTTCGCACCACCGGCCGGATCGAACACGTCGTAATTGTTCGCGGCCTTGAAGATGCCGGCGTGTTCCTTGATCAGGAAAAGATTCTGGCGCAGCGCAGGATGCATGACGTTTCCGTGGGAAGGTGGGTGCGGGATTGTGGGAGAGCGGGAGGCGCGGTCAGCGCTTGCCCCAGGCGGCGCGGGTGCCGACGCCGAGCCTGCGCGCGGTCGCGCGCACGTGGGCGTGGGTGATGGCGACGGCGAGCGCGTCGGCGGCGTCGGCCTGCAGCTTGCCCTTCAGGTTGAGCATGAGTCCGACCATGTGCTGGATCTGGGCCTTCTCCGCGCCGCCGGTGCCGACCACCGCGAGCTTGATCTCCTTCGCGGCGTATTCGTGCACCGGGAGATCGCGCTGGACCACGGCGCACAGCGCCGCGCCGCGGGCGTGGCCGAGTTTGAGCGCCGAGTCGGGGTTGCGGGCCATGAATACCTTTTCAATCGCCACTTCGTCGGGGCGATGGGCGTCGAGGATAGCCCCGAGGCCTTCGAGCAATCGCTTCAATCTGGCCGGAAAGCCGCCGCGGCCCTCGGTGTCGTCGTCGTCCGCGACCAGCAGGTTCAGCGGCGCGTGGAACACGTGCGTGGTCTTCCCGGCGTCGTCGACGTCGATGATGCCCACGCCGGTCCGCTGCGAACCGGGGTCGATGCCGAGGATGCGAGTCACGTCGAAAGTGCCCGGAGGCTCGTGTCGATGTCAGGCGTACGCATCCGCGCCGAGCTCGGCGTTGGAATAGACGTTCTGCACGTCGTCCAGGTCCTCCAGCCAGCGCAGCAGCTTGACCACCTGCTGCGCGGTCTCGCCGGAGACCGGGCTGTCGTTGTCGGCGCGGTAGGTCACCTCGGCGATGTCGGCGGCCAGGCCGGCGGCGTCCATCGCGGCCTTCACCTCGGCGAAGGCCTCGGGCGCGGTCAGCACGTCGATCGCGCCGTCCTCGGGATACACGACGACATCGTCGGCGCCGGCCTCGATCGCGGCTTCGGTGATCTTCTCTTCGTCGGCGCCGCCGGCGAAGGACAGCACGCCGGTCTTGCGGAACATGAAGGACACCGAGCCTTCGGTGCCGAGGTTGCCGCCGAACTTGCTGAAGGCGTGGCGCACGTCGGCCACGGTGCGCACCTTGTTGTCGGTGAGGCAGTCGACGATCACCGCGACGCCGCCGGGCGCGTAGCCCTCGTAGCGCACTTCCTCGTATTCGACGCCTTCCAGCTCGCCGGTGGCCTTCTTGATCGCGCGTTCGATCGCGTCCTTCGACATGTTGACCGCGAGCGCCTTGTCGACGGCGCTGCGCAGGCGCGGATTGCCGTTCGGATCGCCGCCGCCGGCGCGCGCCGCGACGCCGATCTCGCGCACGATCTTGGTGAAGATCTTGCCGCGCTGCGCGTCGACCGCGTTCTTGCGTGCCTCGATGGAAGGCCCTCTGCCCATGGAGTCCTGCACCTGATCTGAATGCCGAGCCGGAGATTTTACCCCAACCGGCCGGTCCGGCCGCCGCTCACCGGGCGAAATGCCCGTGGCGCAGGAAATGGGCCGTCTGCGCGGCGACCTCGGCCGACAGCACCAGCCCGCTGTGGCTGGCCGGGAGCACGCAGTGGTCGGCCAGGCCGTCCAGCCGGGTCTCGGCGACGGTCACGGTGCCGTCCGAGGCCCCGTCCAGGGGCGCGAACAGCCCGCCGAGGCCCTTGGCGCGGTCGCCGGCGATCACCCCGACCTCGGCCGCGCCGGTCCACGGTGGGCAGCCCCGCTCCAGCAG